>CAZCSE010000001.1:0-99151 GCA_964501245.1 Microcaldota archaeon
GCCCAATACGGATATATTCAAGGGCAAGCTCAGGATGGATGAAAAAGGCTACCTTGTTACGAAGAATGAGGTTGAAACTGAGATAGAAGGAGTCTTTGTTGCTGGAGATGTCTATGACAGCTACTACAGGCAGGCGGTCACTGCAAGCGCCGGAGGAGTAAAGGCTGCGCTCAAGGTAAGGGAGCACTTCTCCAGATAAACCAGGAGACGACAACGCGTTATTCATTTATCCTTTTGCTGGGGAACGTCCAATATCACGCAGCAGTATGCCCTCCTCTTTCCTGAAGAACTTCGAGAGGTTTGCCCTCTCGTAGTATGGTATGAAGAGCAGCATGAAGACCAGTACTCCTATGATGTGCACATCAGTGCTTATCCCTGTGAAGAATGAGATTGCGGAGAAGAATATCAGCAATAACAGAAGCGTTGCAAGAAAGTATATCATGAAAGGACCATACAGGTGACTCATCGAATCCTTGTCCTTTATAAGCACCTCAAGTGCTATAAGGAAGGTGGCTATGAATGAAAGAGTTATTATTGATGTGCCTAAGGATATCCCTCCGTTGTAGATGAATATTCCTATGGCTGATTTTATATAACTGGCAGCTATTGCAAATATGTATACTGCGCGGAGAGAGGCCTTCTTTACAAATGCATCGTTGAAGTTCTTGAGGTAGAAGGCGATTATGAAGATGAGAAGGGCTGGCGCAACTATGTTGAACAGGGGCATGCCTTCTGTGCTTATGTTGAATGGGGAGGATATGAAGAGAAGGAGACTGTTTCCTCCTGAATTGAAGACATAGCTGAAGTAATAAGTAGCTGCAAGGAAGAGCAAAGCTGCCAATACAGGCTTCAGCATGCGCATCGTTCTGCTCTCTGCCAGATAATCTCCTACAGAGTATTACTGTTAATATTTATAACGTATTGCGGTTTACAACCATACTGTGCTTACTGATGATTGCTTACTTCCTATTCTTTAGATAGATGAGTACAGTGATTATTACCACTATTGCGATTATGCCGATTATCAAGATGCTTACAGTAACACCTGCCCCGCGCGTGCCTGCCTCTTGAATTGTAGTAGTGTTTATCGTTGTGCTAATGATGCTCGTTATATTTACTGTTGCAGACTTTGATACGTTGAACAATCCTATCACAGGGTCTGCAGGAGCTGCAAAAGTTATGGTGCATGCAGTAGCATTTATCATGAATGGAGTTATTCTGGACCATGTTCCGTTCCTGAATATAAACGGATCTAATGAGCCCGAAGCAATCCCGCAAGGATAATCCAATGTAACATTTACTTTGGCATTGACCGTTGCATTCGTTCTCTGGACAGTGTAGTTTATTGCAGATATCAGATCCTCTGAAGGATTTATAGAATTCCTGAATTCTGATGTAGCGTTCTCTGCAGTTATATTGAAGCACCCTGAAGAGTCATGGAATGAGAATGAAGCACCTAATGAATTATATGAAACGGTGGTGCTGTTGCATGCCTGCGCAGTGGCACCGGATGGCCTGATCACAGGTATCGTAGTAACTGTAGAAGGTACCGTAGTAGGTATCGTTGTTGGGATTGTCGTCTGCACGGTCGTTATGGTTGTCGGCACTGTTCCGAAGAATCCAGTAGGTCCGCCGGCATATGGATTCGATACTGAAACGGTTGATTTTGGCTTTAGAGGTATTGTTATTGAGTTTATAGGTATGCTGTTTATAGTGAATGGTACCGTTGCAGAATCCGTTATGATGATTTTTGCAGATATCGTATTTCCGACGTCTATTGATGGGACCTGCCAGGAGAACGCATTAGTGGTCGCAGTTATTCCAGTATACAAAGCGTTTGCCAGCAATGCTCCTGTTGTTGTGTTGAATATCTGGTAGTTTGCAGTATAAGGGCTTGTTCCGCCTGTCCAGGAAGAAGTGAAGGTCTCGTATTGGCCTGTGCTCAGGTTAGCAGTAATGCTTGCACTTAATGAAGGGATTGTGAGGGCCGGATTAACAGCCATATATGAATCTAGGCTGTTTATGGAAGGAATGCCTGTTTTAAATATAGTCACATTATAATCGTATTCGTTTGACACATAGGCATATGTGCCTGAGGGGGAGAAGGCTATTCCAGATGGGGAATCCACATAAGGTGCTATTGAGGTTATTATAGTATTGGTCGCAGCGTTTACTACAGTTAAATTATGTCCATTCATATTTCCAACATATGCATATGCACCTGAAGGGGAGAAGGCCACTCCTTGTGGATAGCTGAATCCTGAGGTTATGGAGCCTGTTACTGTGTTGGTTGCTGTGTTGATTATCACTACATTGTCTGTACCGCTGCTGGAGCAGGATGAATTGCAGTTTGTAACATATGCATATGTACCTGACGGGGAGATGGCTATCCCTTGTGGATAGCTGAATCCTGAGGTTATTGAGCCTGTTACTGTGTTGGTTGCTGTGTTGATTATCACTACATTATCTGCATTATAGTTTGTTACGTACGCATATGTGCCTGAGGGAGAGATGGCAATTCCTGTTGGAGTGTTGAAGCCAGAGGTTATTGATTTTACCACCGTGTTTGATGCTGTGTCTATTATCACTACGTTGTTAGCATATTCGTTTGTTACATAAGCATATGTGCCTGAGGGGGAGAAGGCCACTCCGTATGGGTAATAGAAACCTGATAGGATATGTCCTGAAATCGTGTTTGTCTGAAGGTCAATTATAGATACATTAGAATTTGACGAAAATGACGGCCCGTATAAGCTTGTTACATAGGCATATGTGCCTGAGGGGGAGAAGGCTATGTCTGTAGGGAAGTTAAACAATCGTATTGATTTAAATCCAGAGAATGTATAGATTGCGCCGTCAGTAATAAATGCGCAGTAGTAAGTATTTGAGGCAGGGAATATTGGATTGAATAATGCATTTGTAGAAGTCAAGCCTATCTTCTGCTGGGCAAGTGTGCTTTGCTGGTTGCATCTAGATGTTGGTGAAGAGTATAGAGATGCGGAATATGTAGGTGACCCGCCTATCCAGTTAGATGAAAACTGTATGCTCTGGCCTTCATCCATAATCGCAGAATTAGGGGAAAGATTTGAACTGGAAAGGGCTGGGTTAACGGCAATGTAGACTGTTCCTGAAGTGTTTGTCTCCACAGGAGTTGAAGAATCTGATACAGTTTCGCAGTAGTATCCAGAAGATGTCGGGTTAATCGCAAGAGAATTGCTTAATGCAGATATGGAAGAGTATGTTGCCAACAGGTTTGTGTCTGAACTGCATGTTGGGGATGAACCTGAATACCACTTTATCGTAAATGGATATTCTCCGCCATAGAACAATGCAGTTATCAGTCCGTTTTGTCCCTGATCAAGTAGCGGTGTTGGTGTATTAAGTTTTGACTGAAGGGTTATCTTAAGGGGACCTAGCTTGGTAGAGTTCGAAGTGGAAGGCAATGATGCACTGTCTGTCACAGTTGCATTGAATGCAAGAGTGTCTCCGGTGAAACTTCGGGATAGATTTAATTGGAGAGTATTTGAATCCGTAGTTATCCCAGAATAGATTAGACTCTCTATGATTTTGTGCGTTATTGGGTTTGAGATAGTGTAATTTACAGTATACGGACCTACTCCCCCGGACCATGAAGCAATAAGGTTTATGGAATTACCAGTGTAGAAGGTATTTGAGACTGCGGGAGATGATATGAGTGCAACGGACAACGGAGGATTTATATCTGTATCAAGTGCTTTTGGGTAAGTACTTGACTCTCCAAGGTAATTGAAGTAATATCCTGTTTCAGATGTTGGAGAAGTGGTTCCTGTCTCATAATCGTAAGCATTGCTTAACGATGATATCACCGTATTGGTAGCAGTGTTAATTATAACTACTTTCGGATATTCATATCCGTATGCAAAAGCACCATCTGGTGCAAAACCCACTATATCAGTGATGTTCTTTATCGAACCTATAACATTATCTGTAGCAGTATTCATTATCAGAAGTTTGGAACCAAAATCACCTATATATGCATATGTGCCTGAAGGAGCAATTGCTGTCTTGGATGTCAAGTACTGTAACGAAGAAGAATTCCCAATCCCTCCTATTATAGTGTTTGATATCGCATTTACCGCAGATATGAAACCGAAATTGTTAACATAGGCATACTTTCCGTCTGGGAGGAAGCTTACTTCATCAGTAACATATAACCCTGATAACTCAGGCTTCACTATGGCGTTTGTAGCTGTGTTTATTATAGTAAGGTTGTCATACGTATTGAAATGGTTTGTTACATATGCGTATGAGCCTGAAGGCGCAAAGGCTACGGCTACAGGATCTGAAAAGCCTGTTATTGAATTTACAACAGACTGCGTTGCGGTGTTTATTATTGCAACATTCCCGTAATAGTTTGCAACGTACGCATATGTACCGGATGGAGATACTGCTATGCCTTGCGGTTGGCCTATTCCTGAGGTTATGGAGTTTACTATGGTGTTTGTCTCCGTATTTACGACTATAACATTGTCACTCCCGAAATTAGATATATATTGGTATAATCCGTTTGGAGTGAATGCAGAGCCCCCTATACTGCTAAACCCGGAAGTTAGCATAGTGTTACCCTGCACTACGGCATTTGAGGATACGCTCAGAGAGCTCGCATCCGTCACTATTACATTTGTAGTTATTGTATTGCCCGTATCAGCAGCAGGGATACTCCATCTGAAGGAGTTGTAAGTGGTTGCTACATTGGTATAAAGCATATTTGCTATTGTAGTGCCGGTAATACTGTTCGTAATCACATAATTTACAGTATATGGAGAGGTTCCCCCAGTCCATATTGCAGAAAACATGACATTGGATCCTGAGTCAATAGATGTTGCAGTTACGTTATAAGGCGTATTGTTAAGGAATACCGTAAGATTGGCAGGACCTGAGGCATTGGCAACATTAGGCAACGCTATCAGTACAAACACAAAGAGTGCGGAAATCAGGCATCTCGCATATTTACCAATATGGCTATTTTTCAATCAACCATCCTAATACAAGTATTAAGTTTATATAAAATATTAAAAGGCATTGCTTTGGAGCATACGATGCAATTCTTTATCTTTATTTATAGAATGACCCTACGCTCGCGCTCAGCCTCTTCAATGCCTTCTCCTTCTCATTGTTTTCTATGCTTGCCCTATCTACTATCTCTTTCAGCGCTTTCACAACATTATCATAATCCTTAAGGTTTATTCTGTATGGAGTTCCATCCTTTCCTCCCAGATTGTATGCGTACATTACAGGATCCCTGTTGTATATCTCCTTGTCATAGATTAGAGAGGAGATTATGGCAAGCGACCGTAGTGTCTTCCTGCCCATCCCTTTTACCCTGAGCAGGCTGGCATAGTCCTTGGGCTGCATCTCGTTCACCTCTCTGAGAAGCTGTACCGCTTTCTTGGAAAGATCGTACTTCGCGATTACAGGATGCCTCTTGGGCAGTACGTATGGATCTCCTGCTATCCTTACAAGCTCCTGAATGTCCTCATTCACCGCAGTCACAGATGATCCCTTGATATCTGCATTCATAGAATAGGTAAGGTCCATGGTGCTGCACTTTATGCCAGCTATTGCAGAGTTTGCCTCGTTCGTTATGTCCTTTGCATCTATCCTTTCTGAATGTATTTGGAACCTTATCGCACTCTTTGTGGAGCTCTGCATAGCCTGCTGCACTATCGTCCACTTCCTGCTCTTGGAGAATATGAATGCGTGATGGTATATGCCTATATCATCATACACAAGAGAGGAGTCTATCTTTGCAAGCAGCCTGCTCTTCTCCTTGAAGTCTTCGCTGCTAGAGCCTATTGAGAGATAGTCTGTCCCTTCAGATATCTGGTTAGGCGTATCTATCCCTGCCTTGCCTTTCCCTCCTGCTATGAATATGTCAGACCTGTTATTCAGCGCTTCCTTCAGAGCTCCTATGGTGACGGTTGTTGCTCCGCTGCTGTGCCAGTCATAGCCTACAGCATTGGAGAGAGCCTGCAGCCAGTAAGGATCCGCAAGCCTCTTCACAAGCTCATCGCTGCCGAAATCATCGATTATCGCATCTGCTATAAGCCCGCTAAGCTTTACCATCCTTGGGAAGAGCCATCTCGGCGCCCGTCCACCATGCAATGGAAGAACACTCACTCTCTGCATAGAATTAGAATTGCACGCTTTTTATTTTAAGCATGCATTTCCGCATGTTTACAGGATTACTTCCTGCCCTTCCTTCTGTACATGGAAACTGCCACTACTTCAGTGAGTAATTACTTCTTGCCCTTCCTTCCGTACATGAAGATGCCTATTACTGTAATTAGTATTATCACGACTATCCCTGCGCCTATGGCATTTGTCGATCCAGGAGGTGCAGAGATTGCTGATGTTTGGTTAGAATTATTGGAAGAGCTGTTTGATGAGACCGAAGGGGTGCTTAACACACTGATTGATGCATTTACACTGAAGCCTACCTGAGGTGATGCAAGTGATACTGCAGGGTTAGAACCATCAGTTACTCCAACAAAAGCTATGTCTCCTCCGTTCAGGTATGGATTTGCAGCTATGCTGAATGTGTTGCTGTTAACCATAAGCCCTGATGAGATCAATACCGAACCAGTGCTTGCGTTCTCTATTATGAAATTGTATGTGTATGGACCTTTGCCACCTGTTACAAATGCATTAAGCGTTATTATGTTGCCGTTTCCAAATGAGGTACCGTTTACCGTTAGGTTAGGAACTGACATTGGGGTGCTTGGAGCTGCAGCGCTTGATATCCCTATCAGGAGAAACATAACGGGTAGTATGAATGCCAGCTTTGCAGTTAATCCGTTGCTCCTTGACACATTGTCTCCATTCTTCATGTTATTTGCACCTTTCGAATCCCTTTAGAATGTATCGTACCTCTTTTGCCTTTCCTTATTTATAAGCCTTTCATAGACCTATTAGCTTCTGGCTTGAGGGACACTTTAGGGACTTCTGCCTTTGCATGACTTCCGCTCATTACTGCTTCTTGCCGCTTTTGTTCTTGCGCCTGTTCATGTAGTAGTACATAGCGAGCAGAACTATCACTATCAGTATTATTATGAGCAGTATTATCCAGTTGCTGATTGCAGCAGGCGGGGCCGTGGCTACCTTCGTAGCAGTGGTTGTTGGCCTTATAGTGGTGGTTGTCTTCTGCAACGCCGATACTGTAAGATCCTTCTTGTTTGAGTTTGCAGTAGTTCCATCAGTGGTTATCTTTACAGCTGCAGTGTATATCCCAGGTATGAGAGGGGTGAACACCGTTGAGTTTGAGGTCTTTGAATTAGTGTTTGTCTTGTTGAATACGATATTGCCTGTGCTGTTCCTGACTATGAAGTCATACTTGTAAGGGCCAGTAGTGCCATTTGTTATGCTGCCTGTAAGTAGTACAGGACCGTTCTGAACTGAGATGGTCTTGTTTGTCGTAAGAGAGACTAACATTGAGCTGCCTGCGCCTGAAGACTGCTTCTGCTGCTGGTTTGAAGAGTAGCATAGCTCCACTGTTATAGTGTCAACTATTGGCAGGTATGAGATGCTCTTCAGCGTTATCTTGTAGTCAGCACCACTTGTATTCAGTACATTCTGAGGTGAATTAGGATCAAGCAAGTATGCCTTTCCGTTTACGCTAACTCCTGCCGATGTTGGGTTGATGTAATTCTCCACTACAGTGAATGCCTGGTTGTTAAGGGTGAACCTTTCCGAGTTGTCCTGTGAGAAGTTGCTTATGGTTGTGCAGTTCCCTGAGGTCTTTACAGTAGGTACGAAGTTCCCTCCGCCACCTCCGCCGCCACCGCCTCCGCCACTAGGACCTCCGCAGTTTGATGTGCATCCTGCTGAGTTAACAGTTAGCGAAGCCTTTGTTGAGTTGAATAATGTATTTGTAGCCGTATCGGTTGCAATGGCATTGTAGTCAAAGGTGCCCGTAGCTCCAGAATTGAATGTGAATGTATTTGATCCTCCAGGTGAAGCTATAGTGACATTGCTTAGCACCTGCTTGCTTCCCGTTATATTGTACAACTCTACATTGAATGGGCCGAAGCCTCCATTTACAGTTACAGTGTATGTGACGCTTCCACCTGATGTCACACTGCTTGTTGAAGGAGTAAGAGTGATTGTTGGTAAGGTTACAACGTTTGCAGTGCCAGTACCAGCAGCAGTATTTCCATCTGCATCTGTTACAACCACCTGCAGTTTGTTAAGACCCATGTCTGATGCATTTGCATTAAAGGTTATCGAATTTGAGCCTGCAGGGAAGGTGAGCTTATTTCCATTGAGTGTCCAGACGAATGAATTGTATGGAAGAACACCGCCCAGTACATTTGCAGTTACTGTCTCTGACTGCCCTACATAGAGCATTGAATTTGGTATTGTTATCTGAGGTACGCCGAATGATATGCCGTTGACAACGGTTACCGTCCCTGTTCCTGTTGCCTGCTGATTATTTGCATCTGTTACAACTGCCTTAAAGTTGTTCGTCCCAAGGTTGTTTGAATTAGCAGTAAATGTTATCGTGTTCTTAGTTCCTGAAATTGCATTGCCGTTATCTGTCCATGCAAACGTGTATGGAGCTGTTCCGCCTAGAACATTTGCAGTAATGGTCTCGGATTGACCGACCTCGAGTATTGAATTAGGTACTGTTAATGAAGGTGCGCCGAATGACATGCTGTTGACTACTTTAACTATTCCGTTTGTTGATGCACTGATTCCTCTTGCATCCACTACCTTGACACCTATAGTGTTTGTACCTGCAACATAAGCATTGAAGGTAAGCTGGTTTGAAGTGTCACCGCTTACCGGATTGCTGTTCTCGGTCCATGAATAGGTGAACGGGGCTGTCCCTCCAATCTCATTAGCAGCTATTATCTCGCTCTGGCCTACATTAAGTGTAGAATCAGGTATTGTTAGTCCTGGAGCACCAAATGATGGAACAGAATTTACCAGAACGTTGCCTGTTCCTATTGCTTTCTGGCCTGCATCATCCGTTACTATAACATTCAACGTATCCTTGCCCAGCGTTGATGAGTTTCCATTAAACACTAATAAATTAGAGTTTGTGCCTATCTGATTTCCGTTTAGCATCCATACATATGAAGTGTATGGCGTTACTCCTCCAGTTACACTTGCAGTAATGGTCTCAGACTGTCCAACATCTATGGTTGAATCAGGTATGCTTACATGGACGTCACTGTTACTGAAACTTGCAGGGGTGTAGCATATTGAAAGGTTATACAGCAGGCCTGCAGGATTTAATTCGTAGGTGCTTCCTGCCTGGCCTATGTTTGTCACATTGAAGCGCACGATGTTGTTTCCGCTTAGAATCGTGTTTGTTATGTTGAATGATGTTGCTGCCTCGTAGCTCAGATCAGAGGTCTTCCATGAAGGGTTCCTTTGGGAGTTTATGCTGAAATTGCCATCGTTGTCAGTGGCAATTGTGAGTATAGCTGCTTTGACGGTGCCAGGCACATCGAATGTCTTTTTGAAATGTACTGTCTGGTTAGCAGTAGGCTGCGTTACTACATTGCTGTCCCATATCCATGTTGCTCCAGGTATGTTTGCCTTCCATCTTGAATTGCCATCGTACGTTGGAGTGGCATTTGTCCAGACAGAGTTTGTATCTGGTCCGTTTGCAAGCGTTGTACTGCTGCTTAGCAGACTGAGCTGTGTCTCTCCGTTTACTGTGCACGAGTACTGAACCTTAGATTGCGCAGAATATACGCTGAAATCTACCTTTGTAGAGTTATTTGAATATGGTACGCTGTCAGTTACCGTAACATTTGCATAATACCCACCTGTAGATGAAGGGGAGTATGCAAAGGAGTTTGTTGCAGACGCTACATCTGCGAAGAGCATGTTGGCAACAAACGCATTTGTGCTTGAATTGTAGATCATGAAGTTGTATGTGTATGGAGATTCTCCACCATTCGTGTTGGCAGTGAATATTATACTGGATCCAGTAGATACTGAATTGGCGCTGGCCGTTATAGTAGGATTTATCTTAGGAAGTATTGTCAAGCTAAGAGTGGTGTTTGTGTTGTTTACAAAAGGTGCCTTTGTATAGTAGTTGCTATTGTAGACTCCGGTAAATGGCTTGTCATAATCTCCATCATATGGAGTAGATAAGCCCCTGCTGTCTTCATATTCATTGCTCTTTATGTTCCATGTGCCGTATATGGTGTTTGAGCCTATTGCATTCACAGCATAGCTTATGCTTGCAGGTTTACTGTTAGTGCACTGGCCAGCTGCAACATTGAAAGACAATGAGTTTGATGTTGCACCAGTTATTGTAAGATTCATAAATGACGGAGAGCCGTTTTTTGTTGTTGTTTTACATCCTACCCATGGCAGGTAGTTAACTTCTGTTGATTTTATATTCGTTGCGTTTGGAGCCGTCCAGTCCCAGTTGCCTACAAATATGCCATCATCCCCGCCTTGTACCAGCACATTGTCAACCGATAACGGAGAACTGCTTTCGTTTACTATAAATGTCTTTGAAACGCTTGATAAGTTTGTTACCATTGTACCGTTGTATTGGTCTCCTCCGTAATCCATAGTAAAGGTAGTTGGAAGATCGGTTCCTGGAGGCATTATCCCAATGTTTGCATTAGCAGATACTGTATTTGAAGAATTTGATACCTGAGTGATAGTTAATACGATGCCCCATTGGCCAAATATGTTGCCTGGAACCAAGAGAGTATTGGCAGTATTGCCAAACTTAAAGCTTAGGGAATTGTTTGATGTTGGATTGACCATTGTATTGGTGACGATTTTGCTAGATGTAGGATTTAGAATAAAACTATAATATTGATTTGTATTTGACATGCCTGTATTTGATGGAGGATTTAGGCCTATTACGGCATTGTATGATGAACCGCTAATAGCATTATATACCGTAAACTGCATATTTCCACTAAGAGACCACGAAGTATTTGATATTGTGAGTGGGTTTTGTAGGGGTCCGCCGCCGCTGGCGTTTGCAATTCCAGAAAGAAGAATCAGCACAAATGCTGACACTGCGTATGCCACAAACTTGCTACTCGGTGTAGAAATATTAGTATTCATTCAATTCACGCTTTCAATAAGTCATCAGTTCCTCCACAGAACAGGTGATGGAATGTTTTCGCATATTCTCATTTATAAACGTTCCTATATACATATCAGGAACGCTCTCTGTGGAGAGAGGAGGAATAAATTCACCTCCTTCCCTTCTTGCTGCCGTTCTTCATGTAGAAGTACATTCCTGCGATTATCAGCAGTATCACGACCACTATTCCTGCGCCAAGCTCCTCTGTGGATGCAGGCGGAGCAGACACAGTTGTTGTCGGCTTCGTCGTTGGCTTGTTCTGTGCAGGCACTGTCGTGGTTGCCACTGTCGTTGTTGCAGTTGTCTTCACGGTTGTCTTTGTGCTGTTCGAAGCAGGCTTGCCACCGGTTGTGGTTGTGCTGTTCGTCTTTGTCAGCAGGTTAGGTCCGTATATCTCAACCGTTACGCTGTGCTGTATAGGCAGGTATGATATGGATGTCAGCTCTACCGAGTAGTTGCTTAGGCCGTTCAGATGTGAAGGCTGGTTCACGTTCAGCGTGTACGAATAACCGTTGACCGTTATATCCACCAGCGTAGGTGATATGGAGTTCAGCGTTATGTCGAACATGTGTCCGTTTATCATGACGCTCTCAGAATCATCCTGCGTGAAGTTCAGTACCTTCCATCCATGCACTGTTGTAGCGTTGTATGGCAGTACCGTAGGCTTTGATGAGCCTCCGCCTCCAGGTGCAGCACCTCCGCCGCCACCGCTTCCGCCACCGCCAGATGAAGTGACAGTAGTTGTTGGGGCAGGTGGTGGTGCTACAGGAGTTACTGTTATTGTGCTGCTGGCTGAGTTGAATGTGTATGGATTGCTTGTTCCAAGGTCAGTCGCTATCGCATTGAACGATATTATACTTCCAGATGAAGGAGAGTTTACTGTGAATGCAATCGTATTGCTTGTGCTTCCTGCAGGTATTATGAAGTTGCCTATCGCTGAGCTACCTGTCTGGTTGTACAGTTCCACCTCAAATGGACCGATCCCATTGCTTACTGTTGCGGTGTATGTCTCGGACTGACCTGATGTAGGCACAGCATTGCTTGGAGATATACTTATGCTTGGCGCATTGTATACATTGAAGCTCTCCATAGGACTATTTGTTGTCTCTGAATTGCTTGCACTGTCTGTCACTATCACATTCGTTGTGAACGAACCGATTGCAGTAGGAACATATGTGAATGTGTTGCTTGTAGATATGCTGTTTTCAGCAGGGGATGCATAGTACGGCGCATTGCTTCCAGAATACACGTAGTAGTGGTACGAGTACGGCGATGTTCCTCCATTTACAGTTTCAGTTATGTTAAGGCTCTGCCCCATATCCAAGTTGTTTGCACTAAGGACAATGCCGTCACTGAATGGTGGATTCACAGTTATCTGCTGCTTTGTGGAGTTAAAGACTATGTGCGTTGTGGCATCCGTAGCTATTGCATTGTACGTAAGTTCAACTGATGAAGAGGTACTGGAAAGTATCGAAACCGTAGCAGAACCTCCTGATGCAGGTATTGTTACATTGCTTCCGACCTGCTTTGAACCTGTTATGTTGTAGAGTTCAACATTGAATGGCCCTACTCCTCCGAACGCCTGAATGTTGAATACTTCAGTCTGACCCGAATCTATGACAGGGCTTGTTGGAGTCAGCACCAATGTTGGAGTTGCCGTAGATCCTACAAGGAATGCGTTTGAGTGGGTGCTGTATATGTATTCGCTAGGGGTAGCGTTGTCAGCTATAGTGACTGTTGCGTAGTATATGCCATTTGCTGCTGGCACATAGTCAATTGCATTCGAGGTCATTGCATTGTTTGTTGTTGTGGTGTATACCATGTCATTGTTTAATGCATCGAATACTTTGTAGGTGTATGCATATGGAGATGTCCCTCCAGCGCCAAGTATGTTTGCAGTTAGCACCAATGATCCTCCTGAAGGCACAGTGTTTGCACTTGCAGAGATACTTGCATCGCTAAAGTGAGCAAAGTCTGGGCTGACTATGAAGTTTGCAGGATCAACAGATTCTGATACTGCAGGTGTGCTTGCTGAATCTGTCACTAGCACATTGGCAAAGTACGAACCTGGAAGTTCAAGGCTGAATGAGCACCCGCTAAGACTATCCAGCTTGCATGTGAAGTACGTAGCTGATGTAGTTGAGTTGGTTACTACGAATGTGTAGTAGTAAGGTGGTGTGCCTCCGGAAATTGCTGGAGGTATGCTCGCCAGGTCTATTGTCTGACCTACATCAAAGAACTTTCCATCTGCGGCTACTTTAGGTATTGTCATGTTTGTATTTACAGTCATTGTGTTGCTGTTTGATGCAAATGTAAATGGTGTGGTCGTGCCTAGATCCGTAGCTATTGCATTGTACGTGAAGGTGCTGCCATCCACAAGGCTGTGAACTTCGAATGATACGCTATTGCTTCCTCCAGGGCTGTCTACAATAACGTTTCCTACAGGCTTGTTTCCAGTTATGTTATAGAGTTCTACTGTGAATGGAGATGTTCCTCCCTTGACATTGATATTGAAGGTCTCTGTCTGCTTTGAGTCAAGAGTTGCATTTGTTATGCCAAGTGTCACAGTAGGTGTTGCGTTTACTACCACAGTATTGGATGCAGACACAAATGTGTAATCAGCAGGGCCGTTTGCTCCAGGTGTTGTTCCTGTGTCAGTTACAGATACGTAGTAAGTATCGGTGCCCACAGGTGGCTGGAAGGCTGCAAAGTTTACTGATCCGTCAGAAGTAAGCGTATTGCTCTTTATCAGTGTTGGAGTAGCTCCTTCCTGATATAGATCGACTGTGAATGGACCTATTCCGTTGTAGACTGTAGCGGAGTATGTCTCATACTGGCCATTGTCAAGCAGTATGTTGCTTGGAACTGACATTGTCACTGTTGGTACCTGGTATGTTATCAGGTCTCCCTGTCCATGTCCTCCATTGACTGTGCCTGAGTTTATCCAGGTCTGGCCCTGTGGAGGGTAGACCGAATAGGTGTAGGTCCAGCCCCAGGCATTGCCACTGTCATTGAAATTGAAGTTAGTATATCCTGGGAAGTAGTTGTTCAAGTAGTCATAAGCGCCAGTGTCTCCTACTTGGCCATTCCCATATTTTCCTAGCAGTATGTCTGCCTTTGTGCCATTGTCATTGAACGTGCCAATCATGGCGTTTGTAGTTGATACAGGATTGCTGCCTGGGTTGAATGTGCCATTGAAAGTTCCACTGTACCCTCCTTCCATTATCCCGTTGCCGTTATAAGGTTCGGTTACGCCGTTCTGCGGGCTGAGTGCTCCGGTGAAAGTGTTCCATTTCCCTAGATAACTTGTATTTACATAGAACTCTTTCAATCCTATTTGCCATACCTTTATCGTCTTCAGGTAATTGTCAAGAGCCCAATAGCCTTTGAATCCAGAATCCTCGTCATTGACTATGTTTGCTGTTACGAACAGTTTTAGTTGGTGTGTCGCAAACATTGCATTTACCGTTACAGGCACAGCAACTGAATTTACTGTTACTGGAGTTGTTGCAGAATCTGTTGCCTGTAGCTCAAAGTTGTATATTCCTCCCTGGGTGTATCCTGACTTTATGACATTGAACGTATAGGAGGTTGTAGTTGCACCAGATATTGCAGAGTATGTAGATGTACCAGGAGTCGCTATGTACCACTGGTATGTGTAAGTAGGCGTACCTGTTCCTGATGTGCTTCCTGAAAGCGTTGATACCTGATCAGCATATATTGATGATGGATTTGCTGAAGCAGTCACTACCAAAGCAGGGTTTACTGTTATAGTGCTGGTTAATGAATTGAATGTGTAATCAGCAGGTCCGTTAGCCCCAAGTGTTGTTCCTGTGTCCTCTACAGATACGTAGTAAGTATCGGTGCCCACAGGTGGCTGGAATGGTGCAAATGTTGCCTGACCATCGGTTGATAGCGTTGTTGTTTCAACTGGAGTTGAGCTTCCAGACTGATATAGTCCAAGTGTGAATGGACCTATTCCATTGTAGACTGTAGCATAGTATGTTTCGTACTGGCCAGAATCAACTATAACATTGCTTGGAACTGACATTGTCACTGTCGGTACCTGGTATGTGACTATGTCTCCGGAGTTTGCTTGTAGTACATTTCCTGCATCTATCCATTCCTGACCTTGTGGAGGATATATGTTATAATTGTATTTGTAAACGTATCCGCCCCAGTTTGGTGATCCTACATCCATTGGAGTACCTCCTCCCAGAGTATTTGTAGGGTTGGAGAAGTATCCGTCTATGTAGTACATCTCTGATGAAACTGTTGTTGGAGCAGTATTGTTTATTATCTCGCCAACTGTACCCTGTTCATTCAGTGTTCCTATGAACATGCCGTTTGTTGCTACAGGCAGGTTGTCAGTTACGAATGATGTTGCGTTAAATGTGTAGTTCTGAGCGCCCTGCAGAGTTGTTACTCCGTTGTACGGCTGTATCGTTCCTGCGTTAGGGCTGTGTGCTCCTGCTGGTATAAACGTTTGCCCGTTATCAGTGAAGTTTATCACATATGTCTGCAGTCCAATCTGGTTTGCAGTTATGTGTCTTGTGAAGTTGTCAAGACCCCAGTATCCGCTGAAGCCCGAATCTTCATCGTTTATTACATTTGCGTTTACGTTAAGGAGTGCTTTTTGTGTCGCAAACATTGGATTTACTGTTATAGGTACTGCCAGTGAGTTTACTGTGACAGGATTTGAAGCGCTGTCCGTTACCTGCAGGACGAAGTTATATGTTCCTCCTTTGGTTATAGATATGGTGCTTGCATCAAAAGTGAAGTCGTTTGAGGTCGCGCCGTTTATCTTAGTGTATGAAGAAGCGCCTGGGGCCTCGTAGAACCACTGGTACGAATATGACTTTGTTCCGCCAGTCGTAGTGTTCGTTAGCGTTACCTGCTGGTCAGCGTGCATCGATGATGCAGATGGCGTTACTGATACGGTCAGCGCATGGTTTATTGTTATTGTAATAGGGTAGCCATACTGGGAATATGGATAAAAGCCCAGTGACTGGAATGATTGATCAGCAATGGTAGTTGCAAACGAATATGTTCCTGGAACAAGGTTTACCGGATTGCCAACTGCCAGGTTTACCGGACCAGGCGTGCTTATTGCACATACAGAATTGTATGCTGGCCCTGCACCAATATCTCCACAGGTTCCTAGTGAGATAGTATTGTAGTTAACGAGGTTCCAGAGTATATTGAAGTTAGGGGTTCCTCCTGTTGCAGGCAGTATGTCAGATAGGGCAAATGACTGGCCTTCATCTACTACAAGTGCATTGGATGTAATATGATTTGACACTATAGCAGCGTTCAATGTGAGCGTTACCGGGTTTGATACTACCACTGAATTGCTTGATGCTGAGTCTGTAGTCTGTGCCTCGAATGAATATGCGCCTACAGGGTTGCTTGTGGTTGAAAGGAAGTCACAGGACAATGACTGTGCAGTTGAACCGCAGAGCGTGTTCGCCTCTGCTGCAGTGTATGAGGTCTGTCCAGGAGCTTCTGCAAGCCACTGGTAGGTGTATGGACTTGTGCCAGTTGTTGGTGCAGTAACTGTTGCTACTACGCCTTCTTTCTGATCCATTACTGTAGTTGTTCTAGAACTTAATGGTTGTGTGCATTGAGATATATCAACGCATCCTCTGCCCATCCATCCTGTGAAGGTTGCTGATCCGGATACGAGTGCTGTGTTCACTATTATGGAATTGCTTGCTGAACTGAACGTGTATGGGTTTGTAGTTCCTAAGTCAGTTGCTATTCCATTGTAGGTGAATGTGCCTGTGCTTGCAGTTATAAATGATACTGTCTGGCTACCTCCAGGGCTTGTTATGACAACGTTGCTTCCTACAGATTTGCTGCCTGTTATGTTGTAGAGCTCTGCGGTGAATGGGCCAACGCCGTTTTTCACTGTAAGGGTGTAGGTTTCAGTTTGGCCAGCATCAAATGCTGCGCCGCTTGGAGTTATTGTTATTGTAGGTGCAGTTGCAACTGTTACGCTTGCCACGTTTGTCGTTGCAGTCTCAGGGTTAGGGGTTGCTGCTGGAGTTACTCCTGTATCTGTTACCACTGCATAATATGCAAATGGACCTGTTTTATCTCCATTAACCTTGTAAGTGGCAGATGTTGCGCTTGGTATTGATACGCCTGAACCTGTTGAGTCATTGTACCACTGGTATGTGAATGAACCTGTTCCTCCTGAAGGCGTTGCAGTTAGTACGATTGACTGTCCCTGGTCCTCTGTTGAGGATGATGGAGCCAATGAAGCAGTAAGCTGAGGGTCTACTGTAACTGATGCCTTGTTGGATGTTGCAATTTCAGGGTGAGGGGTTGCTGTTGAAGTTACTCCTGTGTCTGTTACCACTGCATAATATGCAAATGGACCTGTTTTATCTCCATTAACCGTGTAAGTGGCAGATGTTGCGCTTGGTATTGATACGCCTGAACCTGTTGAGTCATTGTACCACTGGTATGTGAATGAACCTGTTCCTCCTGAAGGCGTTGCAGTTAGTACGATTGACTGTCCCTGGTCCTCTGTTGAGGATGATGGAGACACCACCAATGTAGGAGTCTGATCTACAGTTACCGAATCGGCAGCAGAATTGAATACATAATCCGTAGTTGTCCCCGTATCAGTTACTACTGCAAAGTAGCTCGTTGTTGCAGTTGGACTTGCCGAGTAGGTTAACGAGGTTGCACCAGATATTAGTGTGTTTGTTCCGCCAGGTGTTCCTGTGTACCACTGGTATGTGAATGGACCAGTTCCATGAATTACTGTTAATGTTAGAGGTATGCTCTGGCCATTGTCAATTACCGGGCTTGCAGGTGATACTGACACTGAAGGCTTAGGGTTTACAGTAAGAGCAGAGGTGCTTGCAGTAGCTGTTGCAGGAGGTATTGCTCCTGAAGTTACCCCTGTGTCTGTTACTGTGATTGTGAATACGCAGTTAGTCGTGGTGCTTGTAGGAGTGTATACAAACGTAGTCACGCTTCCTGGGTTGCTGAAGCCAGGGCATGTCCCTGTGTTTGTCCATGAATACGAGAATGTTCCTGTCCCGCTTGTTGCCGTGGCTGTTATGGTGCTGCTCTGACCTATGTCCATTATCTTATTTGATGCTGAAACAGTAACCAGTGGCGGCGCATCTACAGTTATTGCATCTTGTGCGGAGGTCATGTTTGCCGGAGGTTCTGCAGGTGGGGTTGTCGTTCCGGAATCAACTATTTTGACAGTTATTTCATGCACGCCGGTTGTAGTTGACTGCGTGGTAGAATATGTGCATGTTGCTGTTGTGCAGCTTGATATCGGTGAATTGCCATCGTACCATGTGTACTTATAATTACTGCTTCCGGTTCCTCCTGTTTCAGAAGCCGTAAGTGAGATGTACTGACCCTGATCCATCGTTACAGGTGCAGGGGAGAGCGTAGGTGTTCCTAGAGCAGGGAAGGCAGTTATTGCAAAGTTTGCAGATGTCTGCTGCTGCACAGGTGTTGCATTCTTGTCAGTTCCTATGTCAGTTGCCTTCACAGTTATGTCATTAACCTTTCCTGAAGAAGATGCCTGGGTTGATGAAGGTGCAAACAGGCAATAAGTATTTACACTGCCTGAGTTGCATGAGCTTATAGATGCTCCGTTGTCATACCATGTGTACACATAGTTGCCAGTTCCGCCAGTCTCTGAAGCATTCAGCCTTACGTGCTGGCCTACATCCATTGTAAGTGATGTTGCTGAAGGAACTAGTGTGTTTGATATTGTCGGAGTTCCTAGTACTGGGAAGACGTGAACATTAAGATTAGGAGATAGTACTCCGTCTGTCCCTATTTGCCCATCGCAAGTGAGATAGGGACCTGTAACGCATGCATTTATTGTATCTATAGAATTGGCTTGAGTTGATGCATTTCCGTAGAAGTTTATGGTGTTAGATACTTCCCCTATGGTGTTTCTGCTTATTGCACTTGTACCTGGATAATTGTCAGATGCCCCATTTAGATACCATTCGAAAGCATAAATTCCAGCTCCTCCGGATGGCGTCTCTGTCAGCGCTATATGCTGGCCATTATCCATAAAAATTGGGTTCTGATCATGTGGCACTATTGGACTTGCAGATATAGAAGGACGTACATATTCCGTTATTGAAGAGAAATTAAGGTTGCCTTGCGTATTGCAGAAATCATAGACTATGTTGCCAAAACCATTTTGGTTATTTCCCAGAGAATACCCTATGTAATTAAGCAACGGCTGGCACGTGTTTATAGAATTTGTAGGAACTCCGTGTGATCCATCAAAGGCAACAACCATTACGTTGTCAGGAGAGTTTACAACCATCGAGTTATTTGCACTGAAGGTTATTGAATAATTCTTTACATTACCGCTAGTAACACATGTGATTATACCATTGTTGCAATATAATTGGTGGCCGTTTATGTACCATACAAATACATAGCCAATAGTATTAGACAAGAAAGGATATGCAAAACCTCCACTCTGTGTCCCACCATTTTCAGTTGCGCTGAATGTAAGAGTAGTGCCTTGAGTTGTAATGCCGCTAGGAGGACTTATAACAGGTTGCTCCAGCACAGGATTAACTACCATCTGCTGCACGCTGCTTGAGCTCGTTACCTCTGTGGTCGCAGAATCAGTCACCTGCAAGACTACATCATAATTTCCTGATTGCAGGTTGAGATTAGCCGTGTTGAAGTCGCACTCTGTAGTTGTTGCTGTTGTTCCGCAAAGGGCATTGCCTTCAATTGCATTAGGTGTGTTTGAACCGAAACCTACCATCCATTGGTAGGTATAGTCAGGCTGACCATTTAGTCCTGATACATCACAGTTGCTGCATGTTATGTAACCATACTGTCCAAGATCCAACGGACTGTTTTGAGTTGATATCGTAGGCTTCTGAAGAGTAGTGTTTACTATTATGGTGTTTGATTCTGAAGTTGCCACATAAGGCGTTGCTGTTCCCGTATCTGTAATAGATACATAATACGAATCTGTTCCTACTGGTGGTTTGAAAGCTGCAAACGATACCGTACCATCAGAGGTAATGGTGTTCGTCTCTATTGGAGTTAAGTCACCATTCTGATACAGGCTAACGGTAAATGAGCCTGTTCCTCCTGATACCGTTGTTGTATATGTTACATACTGGCCTGAGTCAAGAAGAGTATTGCTTGGTACTGGCTGCGTTGCTGAAGGTGTCGCATATGCAGTTATTGTAGCTGTGCTGGTCTGTGTTTCTACAGAAGTTGTTGAATCTTTTACAGTAAGTTGTACATTGTTTTGACCTGTTGTACAGGTAACATTTTGTGTGGTAGAAAGCGTTTGTGAAGAAGTTGCTGATGGATTATATGACAAGCCGCAGCCGCTGATAGAGTAAGTATATGGGGCTATCCCTCCCGATATTACCGCAGATAGAGTTTCACTTTGTCCAGCATCTATTACTGGGCGGTTTACACTGAAGCTTGTTATTGAAAGTGAAGGTATTGTTATCTGTGCTGTTGTAGCTGTTGCTGTCTCTGGGGGCGTTGCTGAATCGGTTACAGTTACTGTGAATTTACAGTTGGTTGTCTGGCCAGTAGGCGTGTATGTAAATGAAGGAGTTGTTGCTGAAGTGAAGCCAGGGCAGGTAGAGCTGTTCGGCACTGTCCATGAATATGATGGAGAGCCTGTTCCTCCTGAAGCAGATGCAGATATTGTAATTGGGCCGTTTATTGTTTGTGTGGATGTTGGAGAGGTTATTGAGACTGTTGGATCGCTGTTAACAGTAAGTTCTTCAGTATTTGAATATACAGTTACAGATGAAGAATCCTTTACTGCTATGCAGTAGTAAGTGCTAGAAGTTGGACTGATTGGATTGAATGATGCACTTCCACTTGTTAAGGAAGATATGGTTTGGACTTGAGTTGATCCTGTGTTGCAGGTAGGATTAGGTGATGAGTACAAAGTTGCCGTGTAGTCAGGTGTCCCTCCTGTCCATGTAGAACTGAATGTTACAGATTGTCCTGAGTCTATTGTTGGGTTTGATGGAGAGATTGATGGTGTTGACATGGATTGGACCACAGTAACTGAACCTGTAGGAGAAGAAGTAGCTGTTCCGCCAAGCGTATCCGTCAATACCACTTCGTAGGTATATGTTCCAGGAGTGTCCCCAGCAGTATCTACATTGCATGTTATACTTTGTGGAAGAGCATTAGATGATACATTGCAACTTGCAGTGTTAGAGCTGTAATCACCGCCATTGTGTGATGAGAGTACGGAGGCAGTATAACCTGGAAGTCCGCCGTTAGCACTACCAGTTATTATTACATTCTGCCCTTCTTCTACTGAAGAAGGTGATGCTGCTACATTCGATACAGTTACAGGAGGATCTGAAACGAATTCAGTGCTGCCAAATTCTGAAGATGCACTAGCACCTGTATTATCAGTTACAGTTGAGCAGAAGTAGTAATCTCCTTCTGGCAGTGAGAGCGTACCAGTCGTAGTGGTTCCAGTAATGTCGTTTTGAGGGAAGCCAGGAACTTCATTGGAGGTACATGTAGTACTGGGTCCGTAAGTTAGAGTAACAGAATATGGGGCCGTTCCGCCTGACCATGAGAGTGTTGCTGTAGATGTGGTCTGGCCTGCATCCATAGTGAGTGGACTTACGCTTAGTGTAGGAGTACCAAGTGAAGCGTGTGCTGTTCCTATGAAGAATATGAGCATGAGCATGGCTGCCGCTACGAGGAAGAGCGGTTTATTTGCCATTTTCATGCTGTTTGAAAGTACAGATGCTGGCTTTGCAGCTTGATTGTTGTTGCCGTATTTGTCCGTTACTATGTTCCTACAGTTATAGCTATTTTGCATGCTCATTTCCTCGATTTAAAATTAAGTGTAATATGTAGTGATGTATATGATGTTTGGAAGGAATAGGTATCAGATTGAAGAGAATTAGATCTGGCTGAGGTTCCCCTATTACGCATTACTCCATTTGTCAGTACAGATGGCATACTCTCCATTGAAATGCTTTGGACCATTGGTTCACCGACGGCAAAAACGAAAGCCGCCATTTATTCTTGGGTTATGTTAATGTACTGTGCGCATCGCTAAATGCGAGAATTCAAACACCTCCACGCGTTGAAGACTCATAGATGGTTTTGTCTGGTGATTAATAAAGCTTTCCAGTTTGGTTTTTAAACAGCATACCTGTTGGTTTTTAAACAGGGATATTGAAAGACACGAAAAAGGCCGTTTTTGTTTGAAGTATTTTGTTGCATAGATGCATATGTTGATGCGTTAATTTATCTTAAGATATGCACATGATTGGTGCGTTAATTTATCTTAAGTAATGGCATCAGTAGTCTGAGAGCATGCCGTTCTCTGCCATTATGCTCATGTCAAGGTGCATGTCTGCCCTCTTTCTGTCGCCGAAGATTTCGTAGAGCTCTGCCATTACGCTGTGTACAGCGGAGACATCCTCGAGCATCATCCTCCTGTCCAAGGACTTGTTGCCCATAATCTGGTGAAGCATATCGTCGTAATACCTTATGCCGTCCATGCAGGTGCGCATCTTCAGTGTATGGTCGTTGCATCTCTCTGCGATTCTTGCAGCCTTTATGTAGTTGCCATCGCTTGCGTACTCCTTTACCTTCTCCTCATAGCCCTTGACCATAGGTTCGGCAGGCCTTGCCTCTGTGGCGAAGCTGGACTTGTGCTGCCAGTCGCTGACACTGCCGTCCCCGCCCCTTAGTATATAGAATACATTATCCTTCTTTACTACAGTTACCTCCTGCTGCCTGATCGTACTCTGCGCTACCATATTATTCTACTCGATATTTATCCTGTTTTGTAAAACATGCCTGTTTCTTTGCTCATTCCTTCTTTGCTTTTTGCTTTGCAGGCCTGCCCCGCGCGCCATTCTGCTGTCCGTTCTGCTGCCCATTCTGCTGCTTAAGCTCTCCCTGTATGACTGCAGAGTGAGTGGCGTCCTCCAAAAGCCTGTAGTAGTCTGCCATTATGCGGTCCTTTTTTATTGTATACAGGTCTGCCATCCTGCCGTATATGAAGGATCTTATCTTCAGCATTGTTCTTAGCTTATCACTGTCAAGAATGGATTTCTTTATCTCATATTCCTGCAGGGTCCTCTGGCAATCCTTAAGCTCATTCTCGCATAGGGCATCGCGCAGCAGCGTAGCTTCGCTAGATGCGGCAAGTTTTGTCAGGTTGCTGCGGTTTGAACTGGATTTTAATCTTTGCATATTTTCACCATCTTATATCTGCCTTTCATCTGCTCTTTTCTGCTTTTTCCATCTTTTCTTTGTTACATTACAGCGTATGCTGTACGCTCACTTTATCTCTATTGCAAGCTCTACCAGGCTGCGGCTGAGGCGCAGGTAGCTCTTCCTCGCCTCCTCATAGCCCCATATCCCATACAGATCGGCTATGTTCCTTAGTATTGCTGAGCTCCTTACAAGATTTTCCTTGCTCGATGCATAATTCTCAGTGCCGTTAAGCTCCCTCAAGGCTCTTGCATAGTGGCTTATGCCCTCTGCGCATAGGCGCTCCTTAAGCATCTCATTGCCATTCTTATCAGCAAGCCTTGCCTCTGTGGCGAAGTTAGTCTCCTCCACTTTGAACAGTACGGGGTTCAGAGCTGTGTTTTGGCTATCTGCTTTTGGTACAATCAGCTTAGGAGCTGGCACATTCTCTGCACCACCATTCCTGAGCTCCCTAATTATGTATATGATATTGCCTTCAACCCTTGTCTGCGGCCTTTGTTGCTTTTGCATACGCTCACATATTGATTATTTAATCATCATGCCTTGCCAGTGGCCCTGTCAAGAGCTGCCTTGGAGAGGCGACTGTAGCTCTCTGCTGCACCGTCATTGCCCTTGATTCTGTGAAGCCTTGACAGCTTCTCGTACACTTCCCCAATTGATACATGCCTGCTCTGCGAGCCATCATCCCCTTTCCTCCTTATATGGCTGAGAAGCCTGTGGTAGTGCATTATGCCGTCATTGCATATCTCTTTCACGACTTTGTGCTTATCGCTCTCGTGTCCCAGGCTTGCTGCCTTCAGGTATTCGCGCTTCTCCCAGTAATATCCTATGGTCATCTCCGTAGGATCGCTGGATCTCAATAGTTCTAATAGTGTCTTATGCGCCTCCTTCTCGTCCCTGAAGTTGACGTATATCACGTTGCCAGTCTTATTACTCCCAATCTGCTTCTGCATTTGCTCACTACTATTGAATTAAACAAAGCTACATGCAAGCCCTAATCCCTTTTTATCTTCTTTTCGAGAAGTACTTTCGTGACACCTGATTCCGTACCAGGATGCCTGCCTGTAGGACTGCTGCCTGGTGCATGATTATGCTCAACAAGCCTTGAGAGCATCTCCTTTGCCTGGCTCCTGTAGACCTTTGCCATCTCCTTCTCTCCCTTTATCTCGTGCAGGTCTGCCATCCTGTCATAGATAGATGCAGTAATGCCAAACGCAAGAGTAGTGTCGTGCAGCTGGTTGCCTGATGCAAGGAGCATGGTCATCGCCTTTAATCCCTCGTCGCACAGCCTGTCCCTTTTCTCGTACTCTCTTTTTTCATCGGAGAGCCTGGCCGCCCTGACAAGCTCGTTGAGGTCCTTTACTCCCTCTATTCCTTCTACACGCGTCTTCATCAGCATCTCTTCACTAAGAGAGGTAGCCTTATTATCATATAAAAACATTCTCTGCAACATCGCTTTATCCCGAAGTGGCTCTTTGCCAGGCATCGTCCTCATGCGCAATGGATCACCCGCTTCATCTCCTGATCCTTGCAAGCTCTATGTATGCGGTCTGCATAGCCCTGCTGAGCTCCATGCATCTCTCCTGGCTCTTGCTGTCCTCCTTTAGGCCGTATAGTGCAGCCAACTCCTTGTACGCAGAAGCTGTTGCCACGAAGCCCATATGCCCTTTTAGGGTCTTCTTCTCCTTCCCTGAGATATACCCATAGTAGTACAGTATGCCTTCATCGCATATTGCATCACGCAAGATGGCATCTTTGCACCTGTCTGCGAGCTTTGCAGCCTTGACATACTCCTTATTGTCAAGCTGGCGCGCTATCTCAGACTCGATTCCGCTCTCCTGCATCTTTTTTTGTATGCTTCTCGTCTTCTCACCTAGGTATTATTGATTAAACATAGAGGGGCTTTCACTCCCTCTTTACTGACATGATGCCGATGCACTCCCTGTCTGCAGCTTCCTTCTTTGCAGAGTATACCTTCTCAGCTTCCGCATCTCCCTTTATCCTGCATAGCTTTGCCATCTCCGCGTATACCGATGCTATCGCAGTAAGGTTCGTCGGATTCCTGCCTATGGAGTGGCGCTCCATCCTGTCTGCGAGCTTTCCATAGCTTGCAATTCCTACATTGCAGATTGCATCGCGCAACTCCTTGTTGCCTGATTTGTCTGCTAGATTCGCTGCGCGTACGTACTCTTTTGCCTCTGTGTAGTACGCTATCTTCATCTCCGTCGTATCTGTCTGGCCGTCTGTTTTCATGTACTTGTATGTGCTTTCCATAAAATTTCGCCTATATTTCATAACAAAAAGCGTCAAGACTAACCTTTGTCATAACGAGCTGTTCGTAGACTACAGAAAGATAGTTACGACTGGCCATTTTGCTGAGGATTAGTCCATTGCCTGATATGCCACAATATATCTGTCTTCTCGTGTGCTCACTTATCCAATTTTCATTGATTACATGACTTATATATCAATCTGCACATCTCTTTGCATCTGCAAGAGCCTGTGCATCCCTGAATGCGAGTTCGCTCTGGCGCATGCAGACAACCTGCAGTCCTCTCTCTCCCTTAATCCCGTAGAGCTCTGCTATCTCCTTGTATATATTCGCCCTTTCCTCGAATCTCTCCGAGGTGCTGCGTTTCACGGTTTCCGAGTTTGTACGCATTAACCTTAGGTAGTATTCCTTTATGCCCAGGTCGCATATCTTGTCCCTGTGCGCTATGTCGCCATAGGATTCTGCCCTCTTTGCCGCTACAGAATATGTATTGACAACAGTATTGTCGCTTTTGCTTTCCTGCCTTTGTATTTGCTTCATAAGAGAAGACTTTGTTTTGTTATGATATAAAAACTTTTTCTTTTTAAGATGCTACCTTATTATCCTCTCTGAAGTTCAGATAGAAGAGAACCTATACCGTGAGAGAGGCTCTTCACCCTCGTTATTCGGTCGCTCTCCTCCTCGTATCTTCTTCTCTTGTTCCATGGCTGGTCTATCAGGTAGAGCCTCATGCCCTTTGCAGGAACCTTGAGGAATTCGTCTGCCACAGGCTCCGCATCGTCAAACAGCACATCATATCCCAGATAGGGCTTCTCCCTCAGTGAGACGACATACTCTATCTTCATCTCAGTGTCTGGAAAGTTTGAGCCTAGCCAGCTATTAAGTCCGTCTCCGCATTCCTTTGGTATTCCGGTGAGGAGCTGTACGTCGCAGGCATTTACCAGCTTTTTGAGAGTCCTCTCGCTTACGGCAGGCCTTATCCTCTCCCAGTTATCCTTCCAGAGCGTATAATGCAATTCTGAGAACTCCTCATCTGTAATTGGCATGCTCCATCCAGTATACGAATCGAATTCTTCCTTTGTGTGGCTGCCCTTGGTCCTTAAGTTATACTCGTCTACTATGGCTTCCTGGCTGTGTGCAAGCGTTCCGTCTACATCAAGGCCCACTCTTACCCTTTTCGCATTTTTTCCTTTCATACTAGCACTGAATATTATTTGGATTTCAGATATCTGAGATAATTAGTCAACATGATTAATAGCAGTATGCTTTTTCCTTATGGAATTGGCACGGGTGGATGCTTTTTCTGCTTGGCCACGGTAATATCCTTCCGAAAGAAGATTTATATATTAGATTTACTATATTATTATAGTAATTATTATAAGGAATTGGTATGAATAAAGAGGAAATTAAGATAATGAGTTATCTTTCTGATAATCTGGGCCATGGCGGCAGTATACTCGAGATGTCAAAAGGCATAGACAGCAGATATGGACCTGCATATTATCCAAACATATACAATACGGCAAAGAGGCTTGAAAAGATAGGGATAATAGGCATAGAAGCTGAAGGAAATAGCAAACTGATAAACCTTAATATGGAGAATCCTATTTCCACTTATTATATATCCGAGATGGAAAATTACAAAAATCAAGGATTAAAGCTCTCCAAAGAACTGCTTGGCGACATATTGAGTTTAGCCTTGGAATTTGATATATTCTCCATATGCTCCTTAGAAACGGATAAGTTCCAGAGGATTAACAGGCTGGAGCTGCTAATTCTTGCAAGGAACCATGGCAGTAATAGAAACTTAATAAAGTCGTTACGAAGGATGGAATCTAATTATGGAACTAAGATAGATCCAATCATACTTACCATAGATGAGTTCGCAAAGATAATGAAATCCGGAGAATCTGACCTGATAAAAGACTTGATATTAGATAGGAATATTTTGTACAACATTGAGGGCTTCTGGGAGATGATAAAGCAACGGAAGATAGACGCAAGGTATAAGAGGCTTGATAAGCTACCCCAGGATATTACGCGAGATGAACTTGCATATAATTACAGCAGACTGGGGTATCAATTGAATGAGAACATCAAACATGGCAACAGAATAGCTATAGAAACGATAATATTCGCTATGAGTACCAATAATGAGATTAGGATAAGATATGGCGCCATTATTCTTTTATATAAGAATATTGAAAGGATAAACTGGGCTTATCTGTATTACATCTACAAAAGATATGACTCTCTAGGCAAATTGAAGGGAACCCTGTTATCATTAGCACGTCTGACTGATATTAAGCATGATAACGAGATAAGGGATTATATCGACATTATACAGGATAAACCAGAGGCTTATGACAGCAAACTGATTAAAAGATATGCAGAGTTATGATTAGATGGCAAGAGTATCTAAAAAAGAACTTTTAGGTTTCCTTGATCTTTTTGATCAGGAATTGGATAGAGATATCGTCATTATAGCTGTTGGTGGCACAGCGATGACTTTGCTGGGCTTGAAGGCATCTACTAAGGATATTGACTTTAATATACCTTCAGATGGGGATTTCAAGGAATTTAATCGCGTAAATGACAGGATAAAGCCAGGAGTAAAGATTGACTCTTGGTCTTCCAACATGATATTCAGCGAGATTCTGCCTGAAGACTATGTAAATTCCGCAATTGAATACAAGACCAGCTTTAAGAGAATCAAGGTTATGATACTGAATCCGATAGATATCGTATGCTCAAAGATTTCAAGATTTAGTGAAGCAGATATGGAAGACATAAAAGACTGCATAAGATATGCCCATATAACAAAAGGGCGTTTGGCTGAAAGGGCAAGCCAGTATTCCCGTGCAGGAAGCGATAGGACATTTGAACAGAACCTTGCGTACATAATGGAAAACATGTTCTGATGTCTTATGCATTCGCATATGTTATATTACTCTCATAGTACTGCACTTATCCTGCATCTCGTACATGAGAGTTCGCGCCTGCTTCCTGAATGCGTTCTTGAATGCTTCTGCCATCTCCTCCCGTTTCGTAATTGCGACTCTTTCGTCCCTGATAAATGCAACTGGAGCGATATAACTTGAAAAGGAGCCCTCTCTGAAGTTCGCAACGGTGAATCTACCATCTATTATCCTTGCACAGACGGTTTCTCCGTTATCTCCCTTCGCCCAGGCCGCACCTATCTCAGAGAGTTCATAATTGAAACTGGAGCTGTTGTTGAAGCTCTTTTCCAGCTCCTTCACAGTGGCAATCCTGTATCCGTGAGGGATTGACATCCTGTTAACCGTAGACAATGAAACATCCCTGAATGAGAGATGCGGCTCTTCGCAAGCCTCTCTGCCATCGTTTGCCTTTTTTACAGCTTCCATAATACCACAATAATTTTGTTCAGTATAGTATAGAGTGCACCTCTCTCCTTAGTGCATTCTTGAGTGAGACGATCTGCTCTGCCTGCCTGCTTATGCTGATCCTTTCATCCCTAACATATGCAACATAAGCAGTATTAGTTACAGGCCTGTAGTCCTTTCCTGCAGGATTGTCTGCCCTGAACAGGCCGCAGTATGCCCTTGCACATACAGGGGAGTGGTTTTCGCCCATGACCCATATGCCTCCTGCCAGTTCGGCTTCTGCCTTGAACTGCCTGTCCGTGTTGTAGCACAGCTTCGCCTCGGAGAAAGTGGCCAGCCTGTATCCTTTTGGCACGGCACCACTTATCTCATTAACGCCTATCTCGTTTGATGAAATGTATGGTGACTGTTCCGCAAGCATCTTCGCTCTTTGTTTACTTGAGAATTTCTGCATATTAACACAATGACAAAGATATTCTTGTCATTTATATTTCTTGCTGCACGCATTACACTTTGCCGTTATCCTGAATTGATCTTCCTTGTATCAGGAGATTATGCCTTTAGCTTCTCCTTCCAGAATGCTATCGTCTTTTCAAGACCCTGTTCCAGAGTGTACTTCGGCTCCCAGCCAAGGAGCTCCTTCGCCTTTGTATTGTCCCCTATCAGCACTTTCGCATCTAAAGGCCTCTTCTGGGTAGCATTCCATTCAATATCTCCAGTATATCCGGTCATCTCTGCGATTATCTCTGCTGTCTCCTTTGTCGTGTAGCCCTTGCCGGTGCTCAGCTGTATTGTCTGGCCTACGGCTCTCTTGTCTCCAAGAGCTCTGATGTACCCTTCAACGTGGTCATCTACATAGAGCCAGTCCCTTATCGCCTCGGAATCGCCAAGCTTCACTGCCTTGCCTTCCAGCATCTGCGTAATAGTGCGCTCTATGAAGAAGTGGTTATTGTCCGTTCTCCCATACGTATTGAAAGGCCGTATCACAGTATATGGAAAATTATATGCAAGCCCCATATACTGCAGATACATGTCAGTTGCAATCTTTGCCACAGCATATGGACTGTTTGGTTTTAGCTCCGAGTTTTCTGTCAGCTTTTTGTTTTTATCAAGAATTGCAAGTCCGTATTCTTCAGAGGTTCCTGCGAATATGAACTGCTTGAAATTTTCAAGCTTCCTCGCCGCTTCAGCAAGGTTTATAGAGGATAGGTAATTTACCTCTGTAACTTCCAAATAGTTATCATAGGAATATGCAACTGGACTTATCGCTGCAAGATGGATTATATAATCAGGAGATATGTCGTGTATGAGATTCCTTACAGCATGATGATCTTTCAGGTCAACGTAATGCTTTGACACTCCTTTTCCTTCTCCTTTCATGTCTTTGTAGTGGTTATACCTGCCGGTAACGTATCTTTCAATATCGTGGATCTCATGTATTTCAGAATTTCTCTCAACAAGTTTCTTCTCCAGTTTCTGCCCTATGAAGCCGCTGGCCCCAGTAAGTAATATTTTTTCCATTTTTATAACCATCTGAAAAGTTGTGTTGCAGGTTATTTGTACTGTTTAGAATATAAAATTATACCCTATTATATTTTATAATAACTGATGTTTTTACAGGTAATATATTGCCAATGGTATTCAAAGACTCGGATAAGCCAGTAATCTTGGTTACAGGAGCAGGAGGTTTCGTAGGAAAGAACCTGGTCAGATACCTGTCTGAGAAGTTTAATGTTGTTGGAATGCAGCATGCAGATCTTGATATATGCAATGCTGAAAGCGTGCTTTCTGAAGTAAGGGCATTGAAGCCAGATGTAGTTATCAATTGTTCGGTGTATGGGGGTTACCATTACCAAAAAGATAGCAAGAAGATATATGATGTCAACTGGTTAGGTGCGAAGAATCTGCTCGATTCGTGCATGGAGTGTGGTGTGCCTCTGTTTATTCAGACAGGGTCTAGTTCCGAATACGGATTCAAGAATGAGCCTATGAGAGAGGATATGGAAGCGAATCCCAACTCGGACTATGCCAGTGCAAAAGTAATGGCGACGAGGTACTGCTATGAAAAACGTGGAGGGTCTACAAAGACAGCTGTTCTTAGGCTGTTCTCCGTGTATGGATACTTTGAGGCGGCGCACAGGCTTATGCCCCAGATTATAATGCATTCTATTGAAAAGACTGAAGTGAAGCTTGGAAACCCTGATAATGTAAGGGATTTTATATTTGTGGATGACGTTTGTGCGGCTTTTGAAGCTGCTGTGATGAAAAGGGATAGTTTTGAGAGCGGCGCAGTGTTTAATGTCGGTTCTGGAAAGGAATATAAGCTTAAAGATGTGATAGAGATTTACAAGAGATTGGATCCGGAGCTTAAGGTCAGCTGGAACAATGATATGGGCCGTGATGAAAGGGATAGAGCAGTATGCTGGCAGGCAGATATCTCTAAGATAAAGAGGGTTCTTGAATGGAATCCGAAGCATAGTCTTGAGGAAGGATTAAGATTAACAACAGAATGGTTCAGAAAACAGGTACGTTGAATGGATGACTTGAAGGAAATAGCAAGACAGCTCCGTGAAGAGTTGATTACTTTGCACAAGAAGTATCAGCTTCCGCACATAGGATCTGAAATGAGCTGTCTTGAGATAATGGTTGACCTCTATTTCGGAGCCATGAATAAGGAGGATACCTTCATACTCTCCAAGGGGCACGCTGCTTACGCGCTCTATGCTGTCCTTCATAAGAAGGGATTGATAAGCGATGACGTTTATGCTACTGCAGGAGAGAACGGCTCGGTACTTGCAGAGCATACTACTTATCCTGAATACCTTGTAAAACTCGGCAGCCTTGGACATGGCCTGATCATAGGAACAGGGACAGCGCTTGCGAGAAAGATTGATAAGAGGCCAGGAGTAACGTATGTTTTGTGCAGCGATGGGGAGATGCAGGAAGGCAGCACTTTGGAAGCGATGTGGCAGGCACCCAGATTCAAGCTTGGCAACCTCGTATGTATAATAGATTACAATAAATGGCAGGCATATGACAGGACTATTGTATCAGATAAGGTATTTGCCGGGATGTTCTCTGCAGCAGGATGGGATGTCAGGAATGTTGAAGGCCATGTTGGTTTTGCAGGATCTCTCGGCAAGATCCTGAAGGAAAGAGGAAATTCTGAAAAGCCATTGCTTTTAATAGCGGATACCGTCCTTGGGAAAGGGATAGAAGGATATGAGGATAAATTAGAGAGCCATTACAGGCCTCCGAAGTGATAATATGAGGAATGCATTTTCAAAATTCTTGTCTGATGCCTTAAAGGGCAAGCGAGAGGTATACCTGATAAGCGGGGATCTCGGATTTGCAGCTTTTGACACTTTGAGGGAGGAATTTCCTGACAATTTCATAAACAGCGGGGTTGCAGAACAGTCGATGATAGGGATAGGGACAGGCATGGCACTTGAAGGCAAGGAGGTATACTGCTACAGCATACTTCCTTTTGCAGCTTACAGGCCGTTTGAACAGATAAGGATAGCGTGCTACAACAAAGCGCCTATAAGGGTTGTAGGCATGGGAGTCGGGATCGATTATGATCTTGCAGGCAATACGCACTTTGGCCTTGAAGACATACAGGTAATGACTTCCTTGCCGAACATAACTGTATTGAGCCCTTGCGATGAGAAGGAGGTTAGCATTCTTCTGAATCAGATTTCAGGAATAAGGAATCCTGTTTATCTAAGGCTTAGTAAAAACAGCGATAACGCAGTACATGGCATGCATGACAAGATAAGGCTTGGGGAGCCGTTGAAGGTTCGCGGGCCAGCAGAGAGTGATTCCGATATTGCAATAATATCTACTGGAGCCATGACTAAGACAGCGATCATGGTAGCTGAAAGGCTTGCAAAAGCCGGAAAGGAGTGCGATGTGTGGCATATCCATACGTTAAAGCCATGTAATTACAAAAACATGATAAACTCATTGAAAGGAACAAGGACGATCGCAACCATAGAAGAGAACACAGGAGGATTTACACAGCTCGTATCCTCATGGCTGTCACAGGCTGATATACATGCAAAGGTTATCCCTTTCACGCTGCCTGATGATTTTGGGCATACGGTAGGGAAGAAGGAATGGATGCTTGAGCAGATTGGACTTTCTCCTGATAAGATTTATGAGAGGCTGCTTGTACAGCTCTGATCTGCATTATGTGATATTATGGATTTTAAGAACTTTTATAAGGGAAAGAAGGTCGTAGTCACTGGCAATACCGGATTCAAAGGCGCATGGCTCTCCCTGTTCCTTGATAGGTTAGGAGCAGACGTTACAGGAATATCGCTGAATCCTCCTAGCGATCCTTATCTATACAGTATACTAAAGTATGAGAATGTCAAAACGCATAAGTGCGATATACGGAACCATGATGCACTTGCAGAGTTGATAAAGAAGGAGAAGCCGGATATTGTCTTCCATCTTGCAGCGATGCCGATTCTTCTCCAGAGCTATGACAGTCCTCTGGAGACTTATATGACAAATGTTATAGGAACCCTGAATGTGCTTGATGCTTCATTCAAAGCAGGTTCTGTAAAAGCCGTTGTCAATGTGACTACAGATAAGGTATATGAAAATTATAATGAAGTGCTTGCGTACAAGGAGAACGATAGGTTAGGCGGACATGACCCTTACAGTTCCAGCAAAGCCTGCTCCGAGATATTGACAAGCGCATATAGGGACAGCTACTATTCACAGGCAGGGATAGGGATAAGTACTGCGAGAAGCGGCAATTGCATAGGAGGCGGAGACTGGGGGATGAACAGGCTTGTTCCCAATATAGTCAAGGTAATAAACAAGAGCAACGAAACCAACTACTTCCTCAAAGGTGGCAAAGTTAAGATAAGGGCAAGCTCGATAAGACCCTGGCAGCATGTTTTTGATGTGATTACAGGCTATCTCATGCTAGGGAAAGCAACCTTCCAGAGACCTGAGGAGTTCTCAGGGGCGTGGAATTTTGGGCCTGACTATAATTCTGTAAGGACAGTAAAGGAGTTTGCATATGCCTTGGCAAAAGCTTATGGAATTGACGGAGATAAATACTTTGATATCCTTGATGAAAAACATGAGGATAAATGGCATGAGGATAAGATACTGATACTTGATAGCATAAAGGCAAGGGCCAAACTTGGATGGGAGTCTTCCTTCTCCTTTGAGGCTATGATTAAGGAGACTGGAGAGTGGTACCGCAGGTACTATGAAAGGAAGACAGACATGCACGAATTCTCTCTCGGGCAGTTGAACAGTTACATGGTGAAACATTGAGTTCATTGCTTGGTGTTTACATACCTACGATGAATAGGCCTGCTGAATTGAAGGAATGCCTTGAAGCATTCATCAAGCAGGGCAGGAAGCATCGTTTGGATATCTATGTGTCTGACAACTCGCAGGGCAGTCAGACAAAGGAATTGGTCCGCAATCTCTCCAAAAAATACAGATGGCTCCATTACGCAAGAAGGGATCCTAAAGGATACGCAGACAACGTAAAAAGCGTACTGGCCATGGGCGATACGGAATACGTGTGGCTCTTCGGGGATGACGATACAATAAAATCTGGCGCTATCGACCTGATATTAAGCAAGTTAGATGCTGGGATAGATTACCTGCAGGTAAATTCCGAGGTTTATTCCCATGACCTCAATCGGAAGATAAAACCAAGGATAATCAAAAAATCCGGAGTTGAATCTTACAATAATGATGAATACGAAACTGCTCTGCTTAACAATGGAAACACAGGCTATCAGGGTTTCATGGCACATATGATTGTGAGGAAATCTTTGCTGGACAGGGAGCTTAGGAAACTGGATATCTCAGCAGATAATATGGATTTCGTACACACCATTATTTTTTACAGAGCTATAAAAAACAGGAAAGGGATGCTTCTTGCAGACCCTTTGATAAATAACCGGGGTGGCAATTGGAGCTACTCCAAGAGGATAATGGAGATATTCTTCAGGAGTTGGTATAAAACACATCATATGTTAAGCAGATATTACAGAAAAGAGACGTTGGATAATGTCATGTCGCAGCCGCTTATCGGGCTCATAATACCTGTTGCGATAAACAGGATAGTAAACAGGACATCAATCTCTGAAGATTATAATAAATATATAAAAACCAACTCTGATATACCACAAAGGTATAGATACGCATTACTTTTGATAATGCATATGCCGCGTTTTGCAATAAGGGCAGTGTTTGATACTTACAAGACAATTAAAGGTTATTAAATGCAGATTTTAAGATCTATAAATAAAGGCTTTGGACTTCTAAAACACGCTAGTTTTACTGGAACTATAAAAACGGCTATAGCATATTCTAAGGTAAGGTATTATAATAAATTTGTGTCGACCGCTAGGATTAGTCCCCCTTATCCCCCAGATACTCCTGAAATGGATAGTAAGGTAAAAACGGTGAGATTTATGATAAACTATCATAATAAGAATATCAGCATCACAGGTTGGAGATTTTGGGAGACTTTTCTTGCAATAAAAGAGGTATTTGTAGAGAGGGAGTATGACTGGCTTGATGTGACTGGAAGGAAGATACTCGATTTAGGCGCTTTTACAGGAGATTCTGCAGTAAGTTTTGCTGTTAGAGGCGCAAAGGAGGTTTATGCATGTGAAGCTAATCCAAACATGATTAACATTATAAATTACAATATTATGGATAATAAATTGCAGAATAAAGTAAAGGTATTGCATTGCTTTGTAGGAGATAAAGATTCTGATGATTCGGATTTTTATTTTGATGAACAGAATATGGTAAATCGCTCGGCAAAACTTAAGTTACATGCAATAAATAGCAAAGTGCCTACAGTGAGTCTCGCCACGCTCATTAAAAGGTACGGAGTAGTTGATGGATGCTTGAAAATGGATATTGAAGGTGCAGAATACGAAGTCATAGAGTCAACTTCATTATCCACGCTGAGAAAATTCAGGCAGATGCAAATAGATTTCCATAAGATTGATAATAGGAATTATAAATCAATCAAGAATAAACTTGAGGAAGCAGGATTTGATTGCCAAGTACACTTTGTAGGTACACAGGGAGGAGGATATATAAGTGCGTTGAGCATGAACTCGTGATTATTTATTATTTTTATTTTTTTGATATAATAGATTTATTAGGAGTACTATACCTTGCATACTCGAGTGCGAATACCTGACATTGATGTTATTTACCGTCTCTTTGTTATCTAAATCTAAGTATGTTATAATGCCTTCTTTTCGTAAATGGCGTATTATTTCCTTGCTTGCGTTATCTAAAGATTCTGCATTTGACTTGTATTTTTTGTATCTTTCTATGAAGAGTTCTAAGGTTTGTTTTATATCCAGTTGCCTGAAGCTGCGATCAACGTATGCATCGCGTATAGCCATCTTTATCGGCCGTTCTACAGGGAAGACATCGTTCAGCTTGTTGTAATCCCATCTCTTCGGTTTTCCGGTATCGTGGATAACATATAGCTCTTCTATCTTTATGTCTTTGACCTTGCCTAGTATTCTTGGAGTTTCATGAAGAAGACCCTTCCATTCCAATGAACCCTTCCTGAAGAGCCTGTACTGCTTCGTGTACAGGGTGCTGTTCCTGTTCCTCGGAGTCATCTCATGGCGCTGCAGCCTGTATATGTCTGCCGTTCCTGAGTCAAGGAGCGCTTTTGCCTTGCCTGTATCGCTGAATCTTTCATCTACATCCAGCATCGCTATATGGTCGTATCTGCAGAGGCTTACCCCATAGTGCCTGAATGGTTCGGGATAGCCGAGCCTTAGCGCATAGAATATCCTTATCCTTCTGTCCTTGTTCCTTGAAATGAAGCTCTTGAAGTCCTTATAGCTCTTTGAATAGATTATGACAACTTCATCAGTGAATTCAAGGAGGTGTTTTGCAGCTGCCAGAGTATCCTTTATCGGATCAGCCGAGAATATCAATCCAGATATCTTTGCCATAGTATGTCACTCTCTGTCCTTCCTATTTACATTGTCGAACAAAAGATCACTATACTTAGAACATTCTCTGTTTGTTTTAATAGATTATCTTTCGGATGCGTTCCTTGCTGCTTCCTTTGCCCGGAATCTTATCACTTGCTTCGGCCTCTTTAGGCATCCGTGATATCTTCTAGTATATTTATATGTTTCTTATTTTATCGAAACATATATTAATCTGTTTTATCTATTATAGAAACATGAACAGGAAGGAGAGTATATACAGGAGCATAGCATGCAGTTACATAGATGGCAGGAACAGCTTCACGCAGCTTGGATTATCTAAAGAGCTCGGAGTATCGATAAGCACGGTCAATTCAGCAGTAAGGGATCTGGCAAAGGTCAATGCGGTTAGGATAGGCATGCGCTCATTCAGCATCTCTGCAATAGACAGGGTAATGCTTTACTGGGCGTCTCACAGGAACCTGGATAAGGACATAATATACAGTACCAGAGTGGATGAGCGTGTCAAGGAGATAGAGGCAGGAATGCCCGAAGGAATAGCGTTTACAGCGTATACTGCATATGTGCTACATTACAGGGATGCGCCTGCGGATTACAGCGAGGTTTACCTGTATGCAGTAGAAGGGGCAGTAGAGGAGATAAAGGCAAGGTTCAAGGAGAATAAAGGTATTCCGAATCTCTTTGTCCTAAAAGCTGATCCTGATCTTGAAAGAAGGATAATTGATAATGGGATCATGCATTCTTCGGTATGTCCGGCCCAGGCGTTTGTCGACTTATGGAACATTAAGAGCTGGTATGCTAAGGAGTATTCGGATGCGATTCTGAAGAGGATAGGTGTCTGAATGGAGTTCTGGAATAGCGATATAACAGAGGAGAGCTGGAATAAGCTGCAGGAGATGCGAAAACGCTTTGATTTTATACTTATAGGAGGATGGGCGATATATGTCTATACGAAAATGCACAAGTCCAAGGATATTGATATAATAGTTGATTATGATGTACTCAGAAGCTTGGGCAGTCTTGGGAAGGTTCAGAAGAATGACAGATTACATAAGTATGAGATAAAGTCGGAACGTTTTGATATTGATGTCTATCTTCCCGGCTATTCGAAACTTGCACTTCCTCCAGAAGAGATATTTAAGGATTTGAACAGGAGGGTAGAAGGATTCCGCGTACCTACTCCAGAGGCACTGATGGTGCTTAAACTGGGAGCTGCAAAGGAGCGGCTGAAGAGCATAAAGGGAGAGAAGGATGCTATCGACATATTATCCATGCTCTTCTTCTCTGATTTCAACCCCGAGCTCTTCAAGAAGATTGTTGAAAAGAATAGAGGTAATGAGTATGTACGCCTGCTCCTGAGCATCCTGAGATCTGCAGACAGAAGGGAGATAAGTTATCTAAATCTGAATGAGAAGACCTTCTCAGGCCTGAAGAAGAGGTGGGAGATGGAGCTGTTGAGGATACTCTGAGATACATGCGATACTTATCCTCAAGGGCTTCCGCAGTTTATAAGATGCCTTGCACTCCTTCTGTATAGATTCTCAGGAGCATTATCTTTTTTTGACAGAAGGTCCTGTGGCTTTGGCAGGTGTTATCTTTTTTGACAGAAGGCTCTGGGCTGCAAGTGAATGGCCAGGCTTCAGTTTAATAGTTATTCTTCAATGAGTCTTTCGCAGCCAGCTCAATCGCTTTGCGCGATGAGTACATAGGCTTCCATCCGAGCTTCCTTGCCCTCTTTATGCTTAGGAGCATCTTCCTCACATCTCCTGCCCAGCCCCTTCCATTCATCTTATTTATATACACGTATTCAGGATTAAGGCCTGCCTCATGCGATACTATATCAGCTATCTCTTTGACGCTCACCGTATCACTGCTCCCAACGTTGAAGCACTCGTTCTTCTTCAGCTTTGAGGCATGGACAAGAGCAGAAACAGCATCTGAATAGTAGATGTAGCTCTTTGACTGCCTGCCATCGCCAAGTATCTCAAGCCTCTTCGGGTTCTTCTTCAACTTCAGCGTAAAGTCATGCACTATCCCGTGCTCGCTCCTTCCCCCTGTTACATTTGCAAAGCGCAGTATTGCATAATCTATGCCATATAGTTCAGAATAATGCTCTATTATCATCTCGCAGAAGAGCTTGAAGATGCCATAATTAGATATCGGCTTCAGTGGGGCGCTTTCAGGCGTAGGTACTGTAGGGCTCTCCCCATAGACAACTGAAGAAGAGGAGAAGATTACCTTTGATGCATCATGCTTCCTTGCAAGCTCCATGAGGTTTATTGTGGTGAGGACGTCTGATCTGAAGTGCTCTACAGTGTCTACCGCAGAGGATTTGACATCAGGGTTCGCTGCAAGATGGTATATGACCGATCCTCTGCCTAATCTTATGTCAGTACTCAGGCGCAGGTCCCTCTTGAAGAACTTTGCCTTCTTGTTCAGGTGCCTTCCTGTTGAGAGATTATCTATTATTACGGTATCTGCTCCGCTCTCAGTAAGATAATCGGTGAGATGGCTGCCTATGAACCCAGCTCCGCCTGTGACTATTTGCTGCATTATACCATGAAGGAGTTGGCTTTAATGTATAATAATCTTTTCTGACATATGCTCAACATGAGAATTGATGGAAACACGGTACTGATAACAGGAGGCTCGTCAGGGATAGGGTTTGCGCTGGCAGAGAGGTTCGTAAAGCTCGGCAATATAGTGATAATATGCGGGAGGAGGGAGGAGAGGCTTAAGGAGGCAAAGGAGAAGGTACCTGGCCTGAACACCTTCAGGTGCGATCTCTCAAAGGATAATGAGAGGAAGGAGCTTGCAAGGTTCATTGAGAAGGACTTCCCTGAAATAAACATGCTTGTGAACAATGCAGGGATACAGCTGAAGGTGGATATGAAGAAGGGCATCGGAGAGCTCTCTGATAACGATGAGATTGAGATAAACCTGAAGGCAGGCATATTCCTGACCGCAGAGCTTATGCCCCTGCTTTCCGGTAAGAAAGATGCTGCAATAATGAATGTTACTTCGGGGCTTGGGATAGTGCCCAGGGCGATGTATCCAGTATATTGCGCTACCAAGGCAGGCATGCGCTCCTTCACAAGGTCGCTTAGGTTCCAGCTGAAGGATACCGGGATAAAGGTCTTTGAGATAATACCCCCTCTGGTGCATGATACAGAACTGCACTATGGGAAGCAGCTTGAAAGAAGCGAGAACAGCGTCTCAACTTCCGAACTGGCAGATGCTGTGATAGAAGGGCTTAAGGAAGATAGGTATGAGATTGCAGCCGGGCCTGCGAGGAACTGGCTCAGCATGTCTAAGAATCAGCAACTGGACGGCATGTTCGAGAACATGAACAGATAGAGCTCATTCCAGCCTTTTGATTATGTGATAGCCGAACTGCGTCTTCACTATCCCTGATACCTGGCCCCTTTCCAGAGCAAAGGCTGCTGTCTCGAACTGCTTTACCATTATTCCCCTGCCGAAGAAGCCGAGGTCTCCGCCATGCTTCCTTGATCCGTCTATGGAGTTCTCCTCAGCAAGCTTTGAGAAGGATTCTCCCTTGTTTATCCTCTCGAGTATAGCTTTTGCATCCGATTCCTTTGCAACTAGTATGTGTGCGCATCTTATCTGGTTTGCCATAAAATCACTTGTTTCAATTGCTCTTGAATACAACAGTAACCTGCTCTGTCACAGACTGAGTGCCTGCGAAGAATGATGGAGTGCGTGAAGGGACCGTAGCTGCTGAGAAGCCCACTCCGGAATATAATGGATAGATGTATGATGATGAGGAGCTTATGTTTACAGGAGTTACCGAGCTGTTTGCAGCAAGGAGCTCTGCCTGTGAAGTGGCGTTTGCCATTGCAGCTGAGAGGGCCTTGCTGATAAGGGAGCTCGTCTGGCTGTCTGAGAGCTTTGCAGATGCGCCGTTTATCGATATGCCATTTATAGAAGCTACTGAGCCGAGTATCGAGCTCACGTTTGATTCCGAAGTTGTCACCATGAACTCCTCTGTTGCAGAGTACATGCTCGAATTTGTTATCCTTGAAAGCGAGTAGTATATGGTGCTTATGTCTGATGAATTGGCATACTTAAGAAGCGTATAATTGAGCTTTGATGCGCTTAATGAGAGATTGCTTGTGGCTATTGAAGCCGTCTGGCCCGTACCGTTGAGTGTAAGGTACACTATCCCTTCTGAAGGATAGCCCGATGCCGTTCCCGTAGCCCTTACCACTATCATCTTCTGCTGCGAACTTCCCTGGAAGCCGTTGGGGAATAGCACCATTGTGGCTATTATCCCTGCAAACAGTATCACTACCAATACTGCAAAGAGATACATGCCTATGCCATCAGTTCTCATATAATCGCCAGTGGTTATAACATGAAAAGACAGGATTATAAACTGCTATGAAGAAATTAGGTTTAATGATCTGATGTCAAAGCAGGCCCTTAGAGTAAGACCATCTCTCGCATCATACATGATGCTCATAGGCAGCGTGCTGATTTTCATTGAAGGACTTCTTTCTATAATAGCCCATTCTTTGATAGCCCCTGTATTGTCCATTCTCTCTTCTGCTCTAGGTCTTCCTTATTTCGGAGTTTCTTCGAGCGTCCTTGGAATGCTCTTTGCAATAGGGATAGCATTCTGCGCCATAAGGACAAATGTGAAGGAACCATGGGAGGTAAGGAGATGGTCGACCTTCGGAGTCGTATTGGCAATACTCAGCCTGGTAGATTTCGGAGGGTTCGGCATAGGCTTTGTCCTTGCATTTGCAGGAAGCATAATGGCGCTCACATACAACAGCTGATAGATAACAGGTATCTGCTATTTTATTATGCGGACAAGATTACTCTGCAGACTTCCGAATGCCTTATCCTGAGTTATTAGCATTTCATCATTTGCGACACATACGCCGAAGATGAGCAGATCGCTATCGCTCATCGTGATTCCCCTGGATCTTAGCTTGTGATATGCATCTGCAGCAGCTTTCAGTGCCTCATCGTCAGATTGATAGACTAGAAGGTTCTTGATAGCTGCCTGAATGGTGTCTGATCTTTTGTATTTTAGCAACTCATATTTATTTACAAAGGTAGTGGCTATCTCGTCTTTAGGGAAGCTCTCCAATACCGCGACTACCTTTTCCTTGCCTTCTAAGAAGTCTATTATTACATTTGTATCTATGATTACCATCATATCTTCTCGGTATTCCTGTTACGGTCTTTCTGTATCTGCTTTTTGAACTGATCAAGCTCCGCAGATTCTGATTTCAACGATCCTGCAAACCTGAGAAAGTCTCGTTTCTGTTTGGATTCTGCGACTAGCTTCAGTATAAGTTTAGAAAAGGAAGTTCCACTATCCTTCATCTTTGAAAGCGTCTCATAAGCCTCTTCTGAAAGAGATACCATTTTTGTCATAATACCATATACTATAGTATACTATACATATATTAATGTTTTGACAATCGGAGATTTTGGCATCCGATATTGCAGGGTTTGATGCGCTGCTAGGCACGCTTGTACAATACAGATAGTATTAAATTCCAGGACTGCATCATACTTAACGGAGTTTCATGATAATAAGCAAGGTAATTATAGCAGAGATTGTAACCGCACTGATAGCTGCAGGCATAGCAAAGCATGAGATTGAAGCGCTTAAAGGGATAAAAAGAAAATAAGTTTTTAAGGAGAAACCCTCTCGCTTATCCTCGGATCATATTGCAATTCCGTATGATCGCAGTATTATTCCAAGTATTATTGTTACAAATGCTGCCCCTAACGATATTGTCAGCATCTCAAGGATCCTTCTCTTTATGCTGGTCTTCGATACTATCCCTATTACTGCAGATGCCAGCACCAAGACAATAGAGACTATTATTATCGCAGCGAGTATTCCTGCAAAGCCGCTCAGCCCTGCAGCGAAGGGAACTACAGATGACAGAGAGCCAAGGAAATAGAATATGCCAGTGTATGCAGCGTCCTTGAATGGGCTGTTTGTTGTCGAGGTTCCTTTCTTCTCCTCTTCAACAAGATTGTATGATTTTGAAGATAGATAGGCACCTCCTGCCATTGAAAGGGTGCCTGATATGCCGACTATTATGCCGCCGATCACCACTACGAACGGAGAGGTGGCGACGACTGCAAGGCCTGCGACTACCGCAAGTATCTCAACAAGGCCGTCGTTTAGTCCGAAGACGATTGACTTTATGTAGTCAAAGTGCTCGGAATAGTCATTCAGGTTGTCCTGAAGCTCCTGCTCCCCGGCTTCTTCATCCTTTATTATTGTCTTAAGCTTGTCTGTGCTCCTCTTCTCCTTTATCTGGCTAAGGGCAGCTATATACTCCTTTATTGTCTGGTCCTCCTCGCGCTCTATAACAGCTATGCCGAAAGGGACGCCGAAGATAGCGGATATGAACCTGTAGAAAGCAAGCTTCATCCATAGGAAGTGGCTTCGCCTTGGCTTTACCCCTTCATCCTTTAGTATCTCCCTCAGAAGCTCCTCGTGCTTCTTCTCCTCTGCAGTAAGCTTGTTAAGGAAGCGCTTGTGCTTCGGATGGTCCTCCTCCTTTGCAAGGTGGGAGTACATTATCGCATGCATGCGCTCCGTCTCAAGGAACTTCTCAAGCTTCTTTATGTTCTTCCTGCTTGTCATGGATTAACACTGATTTTTATTATGAATATGCTAAGTTTAATAGGCATTATGTTAGGCAGAATATTTGCGAAAGAGCATGAGAAGGTATCAGGGAGCGAGAGCTACAAACATGTGGAGCCGCTGATAAGAAAAGGGAGCACAGTATGCATAGTCTCGCCTTACATTGACGAGTATTATGCAAGGTTCCTCTCAAGGAACTCTTCGGGAAAACAAATCCACATCATAAGCTCCTCTATGGACAAGGAAGCGATAAGGATACTTGGGAAGAGATTCTCAGCAGTGCGCTTCCTTCTTGCAATCCTGCTCTCTGCTGTTGAACTCTATCTGGGAATTCTTTACAGCCTTTACGCATATGCGCTGATTGCAGTTGCACTTACACTTATAGCAGGATACTTCGCATCGATAACAGGGAACAGGAACATCTCGCTGGTAATGCCAAAGAGGTTTGTGCATGCAAAGATGTACATCTCTGAGAATGAAGCGATCTCGGGCTCTGCAAACCTCACATACAGGGGCATGCACAGGAATGTCGAGATGCTAGAGATAATGCACGATAAGGAATCTATAGAGAGCATGAGCAGTACATTCTGGAAGATGTGGAAGGAGTACTCCTGAATAGGTTAGGTTATGCATAGATTCCAATTGCGTTGTAATCTTGTTGCGATCGCAAGCTCCTCGAAGTTGATATCATGCTGCATTCTTCCACCTTATGACTCCAAGATCGTCAAAAATGTTCCATTTGTCTGAGTAGTTCTCAGCAACATGCTTGAAGAAGAATGATGTCCGGTAGCCCTTCATGCTCATGTCATGGAGCGTCTTGGTGAACCATGATGGGGCTATCCCATCGGTAGCGTACCCTATCCGTCTTATGGTCGTAAGGCTCGAATCCCTTGAGTAATAGAGCAGCTCTCTCCACTCCTCTCTTTTCATGGGCCTGATGTTTATTGCACGATACATGTCAAAATAATCTGCATACCTTGGCTTGTCAAGCATGTCGAATATAGTCTTTGCATACGTAGATACTTTGACCTGCTTCCCCATAACATCTATGAAGATGGTTCCGTACTGCATCTCGCGCATGTCCACCGTCTTTATGATGTTGCCCAATATTCTTACGGCTTTTGCATGGTGCGAGGAGGTGCATAGGTATATAGTAGGCTCCACCTCTGTCTTTAGGCCGTGAAGGTACAACGCTGATGAGAAACCTATGTATCCGCCGTATAATTTGTATGCTATGTAAAAGACGTTTCCCGTTTTTGAATAGACTCCGTTTATTACCTTGACCAGCTTCTTGTCCTTCAATAGTCTTGATATCGCATAGGAGAGCCTTCTTCTTGTAAGGCTCCTTCCCGAGAGCTTCAGCATCTCCTCTAACCTGAAGACCTCCGGCAGTATCTCTGTGTTGATATTTTTAATCATTTTATACACTATTTGTATAATTTATAATTATAAATCAACAGATATAGAATAGTTTCTTTTAAGCAATTCATTTTAGACAGTAGTAAACGCCAAGATTATGTCTCGGACTTTGTTCCAGTATAACCTCTTCAGTTTACTTCAATCATGTCTGCTATTCCATGATAAAGTATTCACAGCACTATTTCTTCTCCAAACTTCATTGTGCGTGCCTTAAGACCTTCTTTTTCTACCATATCGACAAATTCTTGTGGGTTAATATCCTTGTCTTTCGGAGAATCCAAATGAACGGGTATTGTAACTTCTGCCCTTATCTCTTTTGCAAATTTTAATGCATCATTCGCATCCATTGTAACTCCACGGCCAGAGATTGGCAAGAATAAGTATTTTGCATGAGTCTCTTTCGGAAGAGATGCCGGATCTATATAGAGAGTATCGCTTGTGTAATAGAAACTTGATCCGTCTGCAGAAACAACTAATCCAAAATTAGGTATAACCTCTCCATTTACTCTGTGATCTGCAGGTATTGCTGTGAATGAAAATCCTGAGGCTTCAACTTTCAATCCCATTTCTAGAATTTTCGCTTCGATGTTTTCGCTTCTTAATGTTTCTTGTAGTTCTTTGTTTGTGAATATAGTTGGTGAGCTGCACTTAAGTAAAGATCGTATGATGCTGATATCGAAGTGATCAATATGCTTATGTGTTATGATTATTGTTTGTGCTGTTGGAATAGTATCAACTGTAAGTCTTCCCGGATCAAGATTATATCTACCAGGATCTATTAACAGCGTGCCACCTTTTTCATTAGTTACTAACATAGTAGATTGGGCTAGCTTTTTCAACTGCATTTTATCACACTATGTCTGTTTATTACTCTCCTTTATGACGCCTATGCCTGCGAACTTCTTATCTGAATAGAGTACGAACCTTCCTAGTTCAGGTACCTTCTCGAAGTCTTCGAATGCTATCTCCCTTTGGAATGACAATCTCACATATGCAGCCTGCAGGGGCTTTATGCTACCCTTGTTCTTTATGCTTCCAGTTGCTATATCCACAGTCCTGCTTATCTCAACCTTCCTGCAGGGTATCTCTACGCTGTTCATCTTTATCGACAGTCTGCCTTTGAGCGGCCTCGTATCGAAGAACAATGCATCTGCAGAACTGGCTACCCTGCATGCTTTGATATTGGTGCATGCGACAGATCCTTTCACATCCTTCCCTATCTCCCTGTTCAGCTCCAGCGTAACCACATTGCCCAATGCGGCCTTTGCGCGCTTTCTCCCGCTGACGAATATCTGCTTCACTTCCGCTTCCTTGCCGCTCGGAAGTATATTTATCCTCTCACCTTTCCTCAGCTCCCCAGAAAGAACCTTCCCGAAGACAGCTTTTCTGTCATCCTCTGGAGTTCCTTGAAGGAGAATAAGCAGCTCCTTGCTGTTGCTTCTCTTCTTCGAATGCGATAATTCTACAAGCGTCTCTATCAGGCTGCTTCCCCTGTACCACTTCATGCTCCTTGACTTTTTCACCAGGTTCTCAGCATTATATGCAGATACCGGGACAAAGTTGATTGAGCCGGAATCGAAACCTATCCTTTGCAGATAGTCCGTTATTCCTGAACGTATCTCATCAAAACGGTCTTCTGAATAATTTACAGTATCGAGCTTGTTCACAGCTACGATTATCCTGTTTATGCCCATGAGCTTTGCAACGAATAGGTGCCTCTTTGTCTGCTCTGTTATACCCTCATCCTTCTTTGCCGACACTATCAGAAGGGCAAAATCAGCGTATGATGCTCCGCTGAGCATGTTCTTCATCAGTTCTTCATGCCCCGGAACGTCTATGAACTCAAAACCGGTATCCTTGTACTTGACCTGCGCCCTTGTAGTGTCTATCGTCATTTCGTTTTCCCGCTCTTCCTCAAAACTGTCGAGAATGTACCCGGGTTCGAACTGCCTGCCCAGCTTCTTGCTGGTCTTCTTTGCATCATTTATCCTCTGCTCTGATACAGAACCGGTATTTATCAGAAGGCTGCCGATCAGAGTCGATTTGCCATGGTCCTTGTTGCCCAGGAGAGTTACCCTATTCACTATCAATCAATTACCTTGCACATAATATTATATTTGAATATATGAATATATACTTTACTACATATATCCCAATGCCCTTAGCTTTTCCATTACGTATGCTTTCTCCTTGTCCTGATCACGCCCGGCACGCTCCTCGGTATCCGTCGCTTCGAGCTCCTTTATGATCTGGTCAAGGGTCTTTGCGTTTGATTTTACAGGGGTTGTGCAATGGGTGCAGCCGAGGCTCCTGTACCTGTATCCATTCCTTGAGAAGTACAAAGGATTCATCGGGACCTTCTCCTTCTTTATGTAGTTCCATATGTCCACCTCGTTCCAGTCAAGCAGTGGGTGTACGCGTATATGGCCGTCAGATTCATCATTTGAAGAGTAGTTGTCCCATAGCTCAGCAGCCTGGTTCTTGTAGTTCCACTTGAAGTCCTTGTTCCTCGGACTGAAGACGCGCTCCTTCGCCCTTATGCCATGCTCGTCCCTCCTTATAGACACTATCAGCGCATCAAAGCCGTATTCCTTCAGTATCTTCTTCAGGGCTACAGTCTTGTTTGCCCCGCAGCATGCGTAGCCAGACATCTCAGGCTTTATTACGCTATTGCCGACTATAAGGTCCAGCTTCCACTTCTTTGCAAGGTCATCCCTGAACTGGTATGTCTCTGGAAAGTCGATGCCGTTGTCTATGTGTATGACAGGGAAGGGCACCTTGCCATGGAAGGCCTTGCGCGCCAGGGCAAGCATGGTTGTGCTGTCCTTCCCCATGCTCCAGAGCGCTGCTACGTTCTTGAAGTTTGACTTGGCCTCCCGCATTATGTATATGCTCCTCTCTTCCAAAGATCTTATATCCTGCTTTATCATGATACCACTTCACTTGTTGTTTACCTGAAGCCCTTTCAGGTAGATTGTTGCTCCTCTGAGCTCCTTCCCTTTCTTCATGAACAATGGGACCTTAGTTACAGGCCTGGCCTTCTTGTCATACAGCTCGACATAGGACTTCTTCAGGTCCTGCGTGTTCTTCAGCTTGCCCTTGTTGTATACTGTCTTGTAGTAGGCTATGCCTGCCTTCTTCAGTGAGCCTGAGAGCAGCTTCCAGTTCTTCTCTTCAGGGTTGTCCCATAGTTTATCGCTTATCTCTTGTATTCCATTCTTCATAAGATCACATTGTATATCCGAGAGCCTTCAGCTTCTCTATCACGGCATTGTTCTTCTTTGCCTGTGAGTCATTGCTCTCCATCTCTATTATCGTCTCTCTCAATATGTAGGTAACGCAGTCTGAGACTGAGGAGAAGCCTGTCTCCTTTATCTTCCCCTTGAGCTTGTTGAACAGCGGAGTCGGTATTGTTATCGTGGTGTACTTCCTCTTCAAACCTGCTTCCTTAGCCATCTTATCACATATATTGTAATGTTATAACATTATAATACATTAGGTATATAAAGCTTTTCCTTGGGACTTTTTATCGTGAGAGTAATAAATCTATAAGCTTACTTGTATTTGGTAAAATGGCAAAGAAGATAGAAGTTTCCGATAAAGTATATGAAGAACTTTTGGAGTTGAAGGATAAATTTGGGGTCGAATACGTTGATGATGCAATAGGCATACTAATTGCAGATTATGATAAGGTCTGGAAACAACTTTCAATGGAAAAGCTTTTTGATGCGAATAAAAATGAGAATAAGATTAATCTGGAAGATCTGTTGAGTGATAGGAAGAAGGCTTGGAAAAGATAAAAGTAGTATCTTCTGTTTTAGGCGCTATTAAGATATGAATTCTGGTATTAGCATATGGAGTTAAGGCAGTTGAGTATCTGCTCCTTTGGAATCTCATCCTCATTTACAAGGACAGGAGGAAGACCAAGCTTCTTCAGCAGGAAGAAAGGAGTGCCCCTTCTCGTCCTCTTATTGTCATATTTGAGGCTCTCAACGATCTTGCTGAAGAGCTCATTGGATGGATTAGGAAGTTTTGCAGGCGCCCCTATCCTCTCGAAGATTGAGTATACACGTCTTACTTCTTCTTCAGAGAGCATGCCGAGGTCCTTTGAGAGCGATGCTTCCGCCCTTATTCCAAGCGAGAGCGCCTCCCCGTGGGTAAGTTGGAAGTTTGAATGGAATTCTATCTGGTGACCAAGAGTATGCCCCAGATGGAGTACAGGATTGAACATCTCATACTCATCGCCTGCCATGCACTCAAGCTTCAGGTCTATTGTCCTTTCGATGATTTTCAGCAGCTCCTCTCTTGATAGTTTAAGATCATCAGGAAGGGAGAGCAGGTAATCGAGGAAGTCAAGGTCCTGTGCCATCGCATGCTTTATGCTCTCTATCAATCCGTTCCTCGTCTCCCTCTGATTAAGGGATTGGAGAACCTTGGCATCTACAAAGACAAACTCAGGCGCATAGTAGACACCGTATGAGTGCTTTGCGAAACGGGAGTTCAGGGCGTTCTTTGCGCCTATCGCAGCATCATGCGCGGCCATAAGAGTGGTAGGCACGGCGAAGAACTTGAGCTTTTCACGGAAGTATTCGCATGCAGCGTAGCCTGCGACATCGAGCACTATGCCACCACCAAGGCCTATGACTCCGCTGTCAGCTGTGGCGAAGCCCAGCATCTCGTCCAGCACCCTGTCCTTCACCTCCCTTGCTTTTTGGAACTCTCCAGGATGGAAATCGATGAGCTTGCACTCTATCCCATGGCTCTCAATCTGCTTCTTTACAGAATCGCCATAGAGATTTTTCACATTGGTATCAGTGACTATCACAATCCTGTAGGGATCATGCTCTGCCACCATGCTGCCAAGGTCCTGAATAGTGTCATAACCTATCGGTATCTTCGTCTCTTTTCCTGCAAAATGAAAGGATTTTACCTGCATATTAATGCACCTTGTTCCTTGGTTCTTCCTTGTAGATTGAATGCAAACAGTACAGAGGAGATTATTCAACTGTTAGTACAGTGCCGCTTGCAAAGACCCTTGGCTGCTGCTCCCTTGAGAGAGCTATCTGCTGGCCCTTCTCCATAGCTATTGGCTTCTCCAGAGTGAAGCGCATCTCCTTGAGATTGTCAAGGAAGGCTATCGAGTGGGAGAAGTTCGCGGCTACCATATACCTGCCTCCTTCCTTCAGCTCCTCTGCAACAAAGGCGCTCCTCTTGATTGAGAGGGTAAATGACTTTACCTTAGGTATCTTTGTATTGCACAGTATGTCCCCCTTATCAGTCTCATCAGAGTCTATGCCCTTCATGGCTATGCCCACCCTTGTGCCCCTCGATGCCTCCTTCTGGTCAACATCCTGGGACTGTATGGACTTTATCTCCACCTCCTTGCCCGAGCTATGGATCAGCTTGTCGTGCACCTTTACAGTGCCCCTTGTCACTATCCCCAGGGCTACCGAGCCTATGCCCTTTACAGGGAATGCCTGGTCTATGTCTATGCGCACTCCTGCCGCTTCCTCCTTGTGCTTATATGCGGTTATCTTCTCCAGAAGCTGCTCCTTTGAGGAGAATTCAAAATCCTTTATGCCTGTGCCTGCGAGCAGGACCTTTATGTCGTTTTCTTCAGTTATTATAAGATGCTTCCCGAGCAGCTCAGCGGCTATGAGAGCCTCTCCCAATAGCCTGTCAACATTAGCCGTGCTTATCACTATCTGGTCAGCAAGCAGCATGCTCTCCACGAAAGAGTAGAACTTCTCCTGCGGGTTCGTAGGGAAGAGCGCCACTACCACATTGTCATCTGATTTCCTGTTGTAAAAGGTTATCCCGTTCTCTCCTCCCTTCTTGCCTATGAATTCCGCCAGGTTCTTGTCGACCGGCACAGCTACTACGTAGTTCAAAACATCACAATCCTTATTCTCATGCTGAATTTAAAGAGTTTGCCTTGTTCAGGTTTAGCTAAACAGTTTAGCTAAAATATTACTAGTAAGCCTTATCATGATGTTCAAAATCAATTATCGTTATGACATGCTTTACTTCATCAACTTCATAAGTTATACCGTATGTCATATTGACCACGGTTAACCAAATACTTTATTGAATTCAGATATGTTTTTGTAGCGTAGTACCTTGCCCTTTTTGATTTCCTTTATAGCGTTTGAAAGTTTCTTTGCATAACTTGCCTTGAATTCACTGCTTAGTTCAGGAAGTTCCTCAGTCTCTAAGATATGCACAAGTTTATTTACAAGCAAACTAAGATTGTCTATCTTCTTATCCAATCTTTCTACTTCTTTCTGTATTTGCACTTCGTCCATTCTCCCACTTGAACAATTCTCGCCGTTTAGATTATTAAATATTTCCGACGGATACAGCCGCCATGTAGTTCAAACATAACAATCCTTATTCTCATACTGGATTAAAGAGTTTGCCTTAGCTGTTTTCTGTTTAGCATATAGTAAATTACAGTGGATTAGGGCATGGCAGTGTTTCTCTGCAGTAATTATTAGTGTTTATTATAATAATTACTAATGCATGTTTTTGTTTATTATAATTAACGATATTAGGTTGTTTATATGTTTTATGTAACTATATCACCACAAAAGTGGTGTTTCTGTTACATATATAAATGTTAGCGCATATAGTTATTCATGGCATACATAAAGATGCAGGACATATTGGATGAGTTCAGCAGGCACAACAAGAAGGTATTCAGCATAAACGATGTCGCACGAATAATAGGTAAACCGAAAACTTATGCATCAAAACTGCTTTCTCATAGCAGGAAGGTTGGCAGGATAGAACGCGGCAAGTATTACCTCAAGGATTTCGATGGCCCTGATATGTACGAAATAGCATCGCAGATAGTATTTCCATCTTATGTGAGTATGTTTGCGGCATTCCAATACTATTCGATAACTGAACAGGACATAGTCCGCTACAGTGTAGTTACCATAAAACGCCACAGGCCTGTCAAGATTGGAGATACTGTTATAGAGTTTGTAACGTTTGGCAGGGATAGATTCTTCGGATACAAAAAGGTAGGCAACCTGTACATAGCAACTGTTGAGAAAGCGATTATAGACTCGCTATATATGGGCTCCCCTCCACTCTCTTATGTTGAGGAGGCATTCTCTGCGGCGTCGCGTATGGGACTGGTCTCTAAGGATGTGTTAATGAATACAGCATCGCGGATGAGATCCAAAGTTACCGAGAAGAAGGTACTAGCGTTGATCGGAACAAGCGGCATTGGCGATGCGCCAGGGTAGACTTATATGATGGATGAATATGGACTTATGGAGTTTTCGGACAGGTTCAGGGATACGAGGCAGCTGGAGAGAGATTACCTGCTGAACCTGCTGCTCCACGAAAATTACTCGGTATTTGCAAATGAGCTGGTGTTCAAGGGAGGAAATGCGCTGAAATACTTTTATAGCCTGAACAGATTCTCCGAGGACGCTGACTTTTCCTATGTACCATCTGCAGCAGTGCCTGATAGGAAGAGCCTTGAGGAAAAGATGAAGACAGTCCTAAAAAACTTCAGCTCGCAGTACCAGATAATGGAGACTGAACACAGGACAAGCAAGTTGAGAGATAGAATAATTGGCATAAATTTTGAGATACGTGTTAAGGGGCCTTTCAATGCAAGGTCAAAACAGCTTCAGAATATGAAAATTGATATAAGCTTAAGGGATGATCTGATAGAGAAGCCTGATATAAAGTATCTATCGCCAATTTACCCAGACCTTGCCACGTTTTCTGTTCCTGTAATGCAGATTGATGAAATACTCTCCGAGAAGCTCTCAGCGATAGTCGAAAGGACAAAGATGCGCGATGTTTATGATACATACTATCTGCTCGTGGTGAGGAATGTAAGATATGATGAAAAGTTGCTTAAGGAGAAGATGCGCAGACGGAACGAGAGTTTCGATAAAGAAAGGCTTGCGAAAAAGCTTGAGGATGCGAAAGACAGGATGAAGTGGAGGTCTGAGCTAGCATATATAGTAAATCAATTGCCTGACAATCTGAAGGTGGTATCAGAACTGGAGGAGGCCATGGGAATAGTGCATGATTAAATGGTTGAAGGCACTATAGGTATGTAAGCGCAATACATGAGAAAAAATGTAAGGGTAATTCCATTGTGGAAGTGGCTTCTGGAAGACCAGTAGACACTTGCAGGCACTTCACCTTGCCAGTATGAAGACAGGTTCTTTTGCGAACTTGCCTCCTTTTGGGCTTTTGCCTTCCCAACCATCATAGACATATGCCTTTAAGCCATTCCTCTTTGCAATCGCCTTTACCTGATCCACTCCGATAAGGTATTTTGCGGTGAATATGTCGCTGCTCTCAGCCGATATGCCTTTGCCGTTTGCTCTTATCGATACGGAATAGGTGAATCCTGAATTTTTGGGCTCGCCGCACTGCCTGTGGTTAAGAAAGCTGTATTTTGTGTCCTTCTCCCCTATCAGCTTGCCATCATACTCATTGGTAGAATCCCTCTGCCAGCTGTCCAATGACAAGGGATTGTCGAACATTATAATCCCGCTTTTGTTCAGATGATTTGCCATGTTCTTTATCGTCTTTTCCAGCTCCTTCCTAAGGTCGTCTCCATGGTCGATCGCACATATTGAAACTATCATGTCGTACTTTTCATCTGTCTTGAACTTTCTCATGTCAGCCTTGAAGAACTTTAGTTCAGGGTAGTTATCCCTTGCCTTTGCCACATTTTCCTTGCTTATATCCACTCCAGATATGGCATACTTGTTTTTTAGATATGGTATCAGAGGCGCATTTCCGAATCCAACGTCAAGCATCTTTCTTCCTTTGCCCTTGAGGAAGCGTTTGTTTGCATTATTTATGAAGCGTGCCTTTGCCATTATGTCCTTTTTGTATTCTTCGCTCTTTTCAAATTTGTATCTTGAAAAGAAATGCTTTGATATTCCCTTTTTCATTTTTGCACCTTATTTTGCATAAATTTGCAGGTATTTAATCATGGCCTGTATCCGCGCTAAGTTTCCTGCCAAGCTCTTCGTAATGTAATTTAGTCTTTGTTCTGGAGTATAACACCTCCCATTCTTTGTCATCAAGCTCTGCGATTGGTTTTGTCTCTCCGTCTGGCACAAATATCCTTTCTAAGGAATACCCCACGCGCCTGGTTCCTAGACTAATGGTATCCACTATTGTCCCAGTCATAGTGCTTGGGATAAGAGAGAATTCATTGGTTTTAGAATTATAGAACACTAATTCACTTACAAAACGTGCTCTGCGGTTTTTTTCACCGTTCATCAGCCTGAGGAATTTCTCTTCTCCAAGTGCGTACATTGTTGGTTTTAAAAGAGCACCTGGAAAATCTGCCAGAGCATCGATGTAAAGACCTGAATCATCTACTATAAAATTCTCCTTGAAGGTCTTGGCAACCTGCTTTGCCTTGTCCATTACGACATCGTCTAAATTAATGGTTTGCAGTTCAGAAAGCTCCATCTTGCGCTGCTCCATGGTTATCCCGTATTTGGATAATACATCGCAGGCTATTTTGAACTTTACATTGTTCGTAGTCACGAATGTTATTTTCATATTATCGCTTTAAGGGTTATTTTCTGAGAACCACTCTCCGAACTTATAGAAATGGTCGTCCTTTCTTGATTCTTCAAGAGTCCTGGCCCAGTCATTGTCATCCATCTCTGCCAATGTTTTATCGAAATTATCAGGTATGAATATGCGCGCGACTTTCCAGCCTCGCGTGTTATTTCCCCGTTCCTCTTCTGAGATCCTGCCTTTGTAGATCCCTGTAAATAGCTTCTCAGTCTTTGATACAGGATCGTAATACGCCATCACGCTCTTTACGTATGCAGACCTGTTTTCTTCTCCAGAGAGCATCTTCAGCAGATGGCCATCTCTTATCGTATCCATTACAGGCTTGAGCAGCGCACCAGGGAATCCATTAAGCTGGTCTATGTAAAGGCCTGAATCCTCTACGAAAAAGGGCTTTTTTATCACCCCTTCAAGCTGCCTTGCCTTATGCAGGGCCACCTCTTCCACATCAAGGGACTGTATTTCCGAAACCGATGCGGTTTGCTGTAGTATATTGATGCCATATCTGTTGAGCCTCTCATTGGCCATCTCTACCTTTCCCTTGTTTGATGTTACGAATACTATATCGATTTTCATAATGACCACACCTCACCGGAAAATATTACATGCAATGCGGTTGTAGATATAACGCACTTCCGCATATATATCTGATTCCTGATTTAAATGGCTTGCCATCATGGCTCCTGGTAGAAGGTCCTTAAAGAGTGGGTTAGTGCAAGTAACTTCATGGAATTGCTCTCATCCAACCTTTGAAATCTCTTGGTTTTCCCATACCAAAGAGGTGCAAGGAATAATCCTGTGGGATAAGTCCTTTTGCTTATCTGAGTAATAGGATATGTGTGTTCAAAGTAAGATATGAAGAAAAATAAGTACCTGTATATCCATTCAATATAATCCGCTTTTTCCTTCTTAGAAAAACCTGCAACATTTAGGGATTTATCATTTTTAGTTATTGCCTGCTGGAACTCTACTGTGTTAAGAGGAGTCTTGCCGATTAAAGGCACTGCCGCCCACTGAGGATCAAGCATGACCCATTTCCCATAATCGTCAAGATATGCTTCTACAACCAGATGGCCTCCCGGATGTCTTATTGTCTCTATATTTTTTACCATGAGTGATATGGTGCGTGCCTTTATACCCATGGCCAATAGGCATGCCTTTAGAACCACCGCGTATTCAACACACCTGAATCTCTCTCCTTTTGCAGCTCTTTCAAGAAGCCATATCGGATCCACATTTCCGGGATTGTTACGTCCGTCATGCTTCCATCTCCCATGTGTCCATTTGCATAGCCTGATGGCAGTATCAAGGTCATCCTTGGATCCTGAAACGACTTTGTCCAGCTTGTACGTCTTCCTTAGCTTTGTCAGATAGCTATTTCTTGGGCCACTGAAACTGTAGTTGTATCTTTTGAAGCTGTTATCAAATTTAAGCTTCTGTCTCTTCATCCGGTCTTCCTCCCATTTATCAATCTTAATTTATGGATAATAAACCTTTGTTATCTTCTCCATGTTTCGCAAGTAGCGAACCTATCTGCTATCGTTTAGTTTTAGTTCCTTATATGTGTGTATGTCTATACCGTTTTCAGCATAAATCTTTGCCACGCTTATGTTGCCTTTGTTTTTTGCGACTATCCTTAGTTCCTTTATTACATTGTTTATCGTCTCTTCCTGCGGTGCTTCTACCTCCATTACAGGAGATATCATTGGCCAATAGTCTAGGGTTATCTCTGCGTCCTTATATTTGTAAGTCACCCTCCTGTTTTCCTGATAATAGTAGTTCGGTATGATTTTCTTGAACATTTCTGCTGCAACATCAAAATCATTTATCTCAGTTTCAAGTTCCTCAGTGTTGGATAGACCGGTGCCTTTGCGGTATTTGTAAGCCAAAGTGGTTTTGACCCCATCCGTACGTATTCGTATGAATTCATCTATACCACTCTTATCATCACTTAAGTCGAACACCCACCGCCTTTGGACCCTGTCTGAAAGCTTTGCCGCTCTTTCTTCAAGTATACTTAACACTTCTTTCTCATCGAAGTCAGTCAGTTTTGTCTCTATTTCTTTCATAATTACACATTTTGCAGCAGCAGATAGTTATGATATTTTTATCCCTAGCTTTTTCATATTCTCCTTCATGCCATAAAGACTGTCAAATAATATGGTATTAATTCCAAGCTCTCTTGCTACTGAAAGGTTTTCATCAGTATCTTCTATGAAGAGCATCTCATTATATTCAAATCCTGTTTTTTCCTTTACAAACTCGTATACGCGTTTATCAGGTTTCCTATAATGTATTCTGGACGAAGGGAATTCAAAGTCAAAAAAGTTGTTTCCAAGTTGTGAGACCACATACATATACCTATTTTCCTCATTGTTTGTTAAACTGGCCAACTTGTAGTTCCTTTTAAGCGACCGGATAAACTCCACATTTTGATCGTATATCTTTAGATTTTCTTTGTAATACTCTAGGAACCTGATTTGACTAATATCTAAACCAAGTCCTTCTGCAATTAATCTTTCAGCTTCTTGAAGACTTATTGCAGATATTGAGAGCTTTATCGTAATCGGTTTTACAACACTTACTACTTCATCTTTGTCCTTCCCGGAAACCTTGCAAAGATAATCGATATACCCCCCACTTGTGTTGTTGTTTATTATTCCACCCATATCAAAAAGTATTAGTTTTATCATCTTCTCACATTAGACTTCGCACTGTTCTTTTTTAGCTGTTGCGTGTGATCAGGTTTATTGCTAATAGAAAGTAAGGTATGGCAGTGCCTTTAATGTAATACAGAATACCTTCTTTTATAGACATTTTTCTTTTAGTTTCCACACGCGGATGGATGACTGTTGAGATTACCTTTTTATAGTCACTTATGAATAACAGCCCATCACCACACTATAGCATTATATTAGAGTTTAATATGGTTATTAATATACTGAATAGCTTCTTTCCTGATCTTACTCCTGCTTTTGCCGTCCTTTGAGAGTTTTGACATTGTTTTTTCAAGCTTGTCATAGAACTCAGGGCCTGTGGCCTTTAATGACTTGAACTTAGGGTATGACTCCAGACGCCACTCCTTCAGCTTGTTATAGTATTTAACTGCAGAATTAAACGTGGTTTTCTGCCTTTGGCTTAATCTTTTTAGATCCATATGGCCTTTTGAGTCTACCATCTCCAAGAAGTCTGTTATATCCTTGCCCATCGGACCCAGAATAGGCTTTAGCTTTCCATCCAAAGAGGTTATCCCGTATCCTTCACAGATCAATTCATTTACTAGAGTATAGCACCATTCTGCATATATGAGCTTTGATAATCTTTTTAGATAGTCTTCCCTTCTCTCTCCTGATATTTTGTCATACTGGACCATCGACTCTGCAGCCTCTTTTAGAAGAACTCTGGATATCTTTTCAACTCTCTCTGGATTGCACGATCTTGCTGAGTCTATTGCAGACTCTGTCAGGCTGTTTAGTACCTTATTCTTCTTGTATTCATAATATAGATGGCAGATGGAGTTTTTTGGAGCACCACCGATCTTAATCTCCTTGCCTTCCCCATATGCCTTTCCGAATAAATGTCTGATCTCATTCTTGTCAAGTTCGTCGTATGAGTAATAGATCAGCCTGTCCTCAAATTCTTCATAATATATGTCTTTCTTGGCAAGTTTTAACGTTTTGTCAAAATCGTAAAGATAACTGTAATCAAGGCTTCTTTTTGCGCTGATTCCTGAAGAGGCACTGCCCAAGTATACTGCACCATTAGTCCCGTCAACCACCACTTTATTGCCATCCTTTACCTTCCCCATTATGCCTTCTATACCTACTACGCATGGTATTCCAAGCTCTCTGGCCACTATGGCAGCGTGTGATAGGACCCCGCCATCTTGGGTTACTATGGCTTTTACCCCTTTAACTGACTCTGTTGAGTATTCTGTATCAAGGACATCTAAAACAAGCACTACGCCCTTAGGTATAAGCTCTCCAGGGTTTTTTATCTTCTTTACCTCACCAGCAGCTATTCCTGCTGATGCAGGGTAGCCCATCAGTGCCTTTCCTGCATTGCTTATAATCGCTTGTGCAGTAGTATGCTTCCTTCCGGTAGTTATGCTCCTGCTCTGGAGTATGTATATTGTCCCATCCTTTACCGTCCACTCTATATCCTGCGGTAATCCGAAGGTCTTCTCTATCTCAAGGCCCATCCCTGCAAGCTTATACAGGATTGGCTTTGGAAGACTCCTGACAGAGCTTGGATTGATGTCAGATATGCTGGTGCCTCCATCGGCATGAGGCACAAATATCTTCTTCTGCGTAACGTATTCTGAAGTTTCCATCTTGCGGCTCTTATTGTCAAACACAAATTTGCTTGGAGTTATCCTTCCTGAGACCATGCCCTCATTGAGGCCCGCTATGGCTTCTATTATGGTCTTGTCAGCAAAATTTACAGGATTGCGCGTAAACATTACTCCTGAATAGCTGCCAACAATCAGCTCTTGGATTACCACTGCCATTTTTACCTTGTGTATAGGTGTGCCGGTTTCTTTGCAGTATGATATCACTTCAGGGCTGTAGGTAGAGCTGTAAACTTCCTTTATAGCATTTGCCACTTGCTCTATACCAGTTACATTGATCACTGTCCTGAATCTTCCTGCAAAACTGGCTTTCTCAGAGTCTTCAGCTGTTGCTGAACTCCTCACTACAAGATTATGCCCAATCATTCCTGATTCTTCTAATTTCCTTTCGAGGCTTTTAAGTGTAATTTCAGGGATTGCAGATTTAGATAAAGCCGTTTTAAGATCCGTGATTTTATCCATTGTTTTAGTCTGCTTATCCAATATCTTTGACAGCCCGTTTTGTTCCAAGTACTCATCAAAGATACGCGTAGTTAGTATTACTCCGCGAGGGACATTAAAATTCTTGGATAGGATAAACAGCGCTTGTCCTTTACCGCCAAATTCATCTGCACTTACCGCCAATCCTTTTGACTTCTTGCCAAGCTTTATTGGTATTAACTGCATTGAATCCGATCTGACCATTGAATTTACCTATAATTATTTTATACAGGCATAACTTTATCCGGATTTATTATGTGTATATGTACCAATATATTCTTTGTGACTGCAATGACTGAAGAAAGCGAGATTGATAGAAGCATCTCTGAAACTATAAGACTATGGAATCAGTCTAAGAGAGAAATTTTTAGATTGCAGTTACTTAATACTTATTGGGAGGATACAAAAACAGATGCCTTTAAAGAATTCATGAAAGGAAAGCTGATAGACCCTATGGAAAATCCAGGATTTAAGGATTTTGTTGATGATATAGCTAAAAAAAGGGCTGACGGAGTCAATATAGTAAATATGCAGGTATTAGATTTGCCAATTAGTGATGCTCTGAGGTTTGGTATAGGCTTCTTGAGAGTTTCAGAAAAAAATGGGCAGAGAAGCTTATTTGTAGAAAGAAAGGACGTTACAGACCTGGTAAAAGGATTTAAGGATTTCTATATTTTTGACTCGGAGATAGTGATGAACATTATTTATGATAAAAATTTGGAAGGCAGGTATCTCGGCTCGGAAAAAATCATTACTGATCCAAAAGAGGTTACTAGATATACCAATCTTAGAGATAAGTTAATTGAGAAAGCTTTTCCTATGGAAGATTTCTTGAAAGAGCATCATATTGATATTTTTAGTAACAGCTAGGCGTTTAAGATCATGCCGTTTAATACTTCTTCTGAGTGTTTTTCTTTATTGACTTTTGAATTCTTTGCAGCCCACTTGTTATATCTTTTATATTGGCCTCATCGAAAAGGATCATTGTTTCATATTCCGCATTTTCTTTTGACTTCTTTATGAGTTTTATAGTGCTGTCTGGCATCGCCCGGTTATTGCCTTTCTTCGTGTATATGAATCCGATGTTTGCCCATAATTCATCGATCTTCTCTTCAGGTAAACTGCGGATTCTTTTTGCTATATCAGTAAGTTCCTTCTTTGTTATTGTCTCTCCTGATAGATTGGTAAAACTTTTACTTGCCATTATCTTTCTGCTGATCCCTGCATCTCCTAGGTAATTCAGTTTGCCCACCTGGTTCGTTATCTTTACTACTACATCGATGCCTTTCTCTAAACACAGTTTTTCAACAAGCTCATATGCGATATTTTCAGATTCTTTAATCTGCAGTATAACCTTGTCAGGCAGCGCATTGTTGTCTCCTGCTTTCTTGTATATTACACCTGCCCTGAACCAAATCTCATCTATGGCCTCTTTGGGCATCGCAGATATCTGAGTTGAGAGTATGGAAATCTGATGATCGTGTGTTTTCCCAGATATCTGCATTTTATCAACAATATTACTTGTTATGCAGGTTATATTTCTTTGTCGTTTTTCTAGGTTCTATGACTGCTGTCATTGTACTCACTCTTGGTTTCTGGATTTTGTAACTTTCAATCTATTAATCATAAGACATAGATATATGTAGATTTACTTTGATATATGAATCGGGAAAGATAGAAAAGTATATAAATCATAGATGTCCATGATTATCAAATGGTGTTTGATATGCGCGAAATGAGGCATCTGTAAGGGCAAATCTACTAGCGCAGCAACGATAATATCAAACAATCTTCTTCTTATACTCCTTGAAACTGCGGAGCGTCAATGATGTTTATCACTATACAGTAAGGATATACCAAATTTCATGCTTATGGAGAAGATAATAGAAGTTAAGGATGTGATGAAGAGGTTCCGTACCCACGAACACAGGAAGAGCGACAGCTTTTTGGCAAAGCTGATACGCAAGAGCTATAACAAAACAGCTCTTGACGGCCTGAGCTTCTCTGTGAATGAGGGAGAGATAGTGGCGCTTCTGGGAAGGAACGGGAGCGGGAAGTCCACGCTGATAAAGACAATGACGGGGATACTTCACGCGGACAGCGGAAGCGTCAGGGTTGTTGGGATGGACCCGTGGGAGAACAGGATAGCGATAGCTTCGCAGATAGGGATAGTGCTGGGTGCGCACGGGCAGCTGTACTGGAACCTGCCTGCAATAGACACCTTTGACTTCATACGCTCCGTATACAGGATACCTGAGAAAGAGTACAGGAAGCGTCTTGGTGAGCTGCTGGAGATGCTGGACCTGAAGAAGGTTTATAGAAGGCCGGTAAGGACGCTCTCTCTTGGAGAGCAGATGAAGTGCAACTTTGTCTCCTCTGTACTGCATAAGCCAAAGATAGTCTTCCTGGATGAGCCCACAATAGGAGTGGACCTGCCTTCAAAGACTGCTCTGCGGTCCATGATCCTGAATATGCGGAAGAAGTACAATACAACCTTCATAATAACAACGCATCTGGTAGAAGACATAACAATGGCAGAGAGGGTAATACTGATAAACAAGGGCAGGATGATATTTGACGGGCCGAGGAGTAAGCTTGAGCACCTCTTTGGAGACAGGCGCATGATAGACCTTGAATTTAGTAATACGGCTGGAATGAGGTTCAGCGGCTATGGGAAGGTCATTGAACATACTGATAACTTCGTCAAGCTTGAGGTAAACAAGAAGGTACTGAAGAGCACCAGCTTCATGCGCATGCTCTCAAGCGATAATGTAATAGACTATAAAGTATATGAGCCGGGGCTGAATTTCGTTCTTTCAAAGCTGTACAGGAAGATTGACGGGAAGAGGTGAAGGTATGGTACACAGGTATCTTGATCCGTACATAGGTGCGTTCGTGGTAGAACTTAAGGATAGTTTCTACTATAGAGCGAACTTTCTTGCCAGTATGCTCTTTAATGGAGGCTATGCCCTGGTTATGATTTTCGTCTGGACTGCAATCTTTGCAAATTCTAGTCAGACCCAGATATCTGGTTTCACTCAGCTAGACATATACGCGTATTTCTTTGTTTTTACTGCTTTCTTTGCCCTGTCCGAAACCAACATAAACTACATAATACAGAGCAGTGTAATGGATGGCACAATAGTCATAAGCAGGGTCAGGCCGATATCTTATATTGCACAGGTTATACTGCAGGCTCTTAGCCGCACAGTAATGCTTGCCGTTACTTTCGTCCTACCTCTCTTTTTGGTAGGCATCCTTATAGGCCATATACCAGTAACGGCATATGGGCTTGGCATTGCTATAGGGGTTTTCCTGATTGGATTTACGTTATTCTCATTAATCAGCTTCCTAGTAGGAACAATTGCAATCATCATAACAAATGTCCGTGGGATTATGCAGATAGTAACATCGCTTATAGTGATTGCAGCAGGAGGCGCAATACCACTGATTATGCTTCCGCCATATCTTGCAAACATAGCTTTCGCCCTGCCATTCCAGACAATGGGTTATCTCCCTACAGCTGCAATTATGGGGATAGCAACCCCCTCTGCAATAGCAAATGGGATTATTATCGGATGTATATGGATAGTTGCACTTTTTATCATCTCATTCTTTTGGTGGGGGAGAGTGAGTAAGAAAATTACATCAGTAGGTGGTTAAATGAATAGACTTTCTGCAAACCTTAGATTCTTGATAGATCTTCAGAAGATTAACTGGAAGAGCTTTCTTACGTATAGGTTACAGGCAGCTGTGTGGATGCTGGGAGAGGCAGTAACAATCCTGTATAGTATAGTAGCAATAACCGTAGTCTATACGATCTCAAATGGGATATTCGGATGGTCCTATTTTCAGGTTCTTGCACTGGCAGGTATAACAAATATGATATTCAGTTTGTCTGCATACATGATAGTGCCACATGAGATCATAAGTAGACTAAGGGACGGTAAGATAGATATGTGGTTTACCAAGCCGTACAGTTATCTTATGATACTCTCAGGTGCATTCGGTTCACCTACCGCACTGGCAGGATTTGTATCTGGACTTGGCTTATTAGTATACTCTGTAATACAGCTTCATGTACAGGCCATTAAGCTCCTCTATTTCATACCTACTTTTATCGCAGGCACTGCAGCATTTATCATGTTTATTCTTATGATTACAGTTGTTTCATATATTCTGTTTAAGAGCGGAGATTTTATAGATGATATGAAGAACATGTTAGGAGGATTAGGCCAGTATCCGCTGAGCGTCTATGGCATCTTAGGCCAGCTGATATTCACTATTTTAATACCGATAGGAATAGCTTATTATTATCCGGCAGAGGTACTATTCGGTTTCGTAGGAATAGAAGGTACCATAGCTGAGTTACTGCTTTCGATAGTGATAATTTTAGTATCAAGGAAGATAATTTATGAGGTTCTCAAGGGTTACAGCAGCGGAGGAGGCTAGAGTTATATTATTTGGCTGTAAAAATAAATTGGGGAGAATATAGTAACAAAACAGCTTGAGAATAGTAATTCGAAGGAGAGCATACTGAAAAAGCTAAGCGACTATGACCTTTATGAGATAACAGATAGATTTGGCAGGAGATGATGATATACCTATACCTAATAGGATTGTGGCGGAGCTATTGAATTACAAAAAATCCGGTACGGTGCTGGACCTGGGCGTAGGCTGGGGACGCGATGCCCTTTTCTTTGCATCGTCTGGATTTGATGTCTCTGGAGTAGACATCGATAGTAAGGCAATAGAGTTATTCAGGAAAAAAGCAGCTGATGCAGGGATAAATGTAAGGGCAGAGCTGGCAGACGTGCAGAAATACAACATTGCTGCAGAATATGACGTGATTGTCTCCGTATCTACTCTGCACTTTACAACAGATCCAGGAAAGATAATCCAGGATATGAAAACGCATACCAAAAAACTGGGCTTTAACGTAATAAGCGTTTTTACAAAGGAGAATCCTGACAAAGGGTTTGCGCATTTGTTTGGACAGGATGAGTTAAGGCATTATTATGATGATTGGGAGATATTGCATTACAATGAATATCTTACCGATCTGGAAGAGCACGATAACCTTAAGCCGCACAGGCATTTCATTGCTGAGATAATAGCGCGCAAGGGCGCTGTTTGACACAGGTATTCTGCATGGCAGCTATCTTATCTCAGTTATGGAGACGCCCATCTCCGTTTTCAGGATGCGGAAGTGCTTTGTGTCCTTAGTCAGTACAGAGGCTTCTTTTGCCAGCGCCTGGGCCGCTATCAGTATATCAAAATCATCGACTTTCTTGCCTTTTGAGATGAGCTTTGCAGAGATCCTTGAAGCCAGTATGGAATCTGCATAAGTAAAGTCTGAAACCGCTATCTTATCAAAAAACTTCAGTACTTTTGGGTACGATGAGTTCATGCCTTTTTCCACCATGTATCGCTCCCCAGTCAGCACTTCGTAGGCGCATATCGAACTCGTATATGCCTCTTCTGCAGCTTTTATTGCATCTGACACGTCCTTGTTGCTCTTGAAGAGTTCAATAATTGCGGATGAATCAAGGAATATCTTCATGCCCTCATCCTTGCGTTCTTTCTTAACCTTTTAATGACCCTTTCAACAGCCTCGGCTTCTTCGCTCGGCATTATGCCTGCGAACTGCAGCAAATCACCGGTGCTGGTCTGCTTTGCGTTGTCTGAAAGCTCTATCAGAAGCTCTGTAAAGCTCTTTTTACCCTTTCTTGAAGCTAATTTTTGATATGCCTCATCACTTATCATTATGGTCTTCATAAGCTCATCCATTAACTATATACAGACTATATACAGATTATACATATTTAAGTTTTGCGGCAGGTTGCATAGAAACAGGCATAAAGATACCCTATACACTGCTGAAGGTTTACAGCAGCAGAGGCTAGAATTATATCATTTGCCTGCCAGATTATACGGGTGGAAGAGGTTATCTGAATGGATAAGATAGAAGCTGATAATGTGGAAATGGTAGATGTAGTAGACAAGAGTAACAGAGTGATAGGGGAGACTCCTAGGAAAGGAGTGCACAAAACAGACAAGCTCCATAGGGCCGTACATATATTCATGCTTGATTCCAATGGAAGGTTATGGATAGAGAGAAGGGGCCAGAGCGTAGATACACATCCTGGCTTTTATGACTCGTCTGCTGCAGGCCATGTCAGCAATGGTGAGAGTTATGATGATGCAGCGTACAGGGAAGCGGTAGAAGAGCTTGGAATAGAAGGCCTCGATCTGAAGCCCTCTTATGATCTTCCTTTAGGGCCTGATACCAAGAATGAGTTTGTCAGGTTATATATTACAAGATCTGACAAGAAGCCGCGCTTGCATGAAGATGCAGGATCCCAGGAGCTTTATAATATTGAGGAAATAGACATGAAGATAAAGAACGGGGAGAAGTTTGTGCCTACCTTCCTGCTTCTCTTTGACTGGTACAAGAGAAATAAAAGGACAATATAAACGTACTTCCAACAGACTGATAAGTAATATGGGGTTCGTACATGAAGATACCAGAATAGAGGCATTAAATGATAAAGCTACTGGCAAGCTGCATGATGAACACATATACAGGCTGCTGAGGAAGGAATACCTTGCAAAGAAACAGCGTTAGAGTCAGTTATTCAAGTAAAATAAGTATTGAACACTTACATGGGCAATATTTATTTTATAGAATGTGAGGCAGTACAAGTATAATAATTATCAGGAGGTCTAATGCCAATGTATTGACCTTCGTGTAAAAAGATATCTTACGCATGTATTTTGTGTCTTTTGTCCTGCTTATCATAGATAGGATGAGAATTATTGTTACATAAAAGAAAAGGGTTGTTAAAAGTAAGATGTTCAGATATCCCAAGACTACAAACAAGATAAGTATGATGTAAGCTATCGTTATCATCGCGTACTGAAAGTTAAGCGCTTTCTTTACTCCCAGTACTAACGGGATTGTTTTCCTGTGTTCTTCAGCATCGCCCTTCATATCCGAATAGTCTTTTACTATGCTTATGCTGAAATAAAGCAAGGTTATGAATGCAATTACAGGAAGGTATGTGACCAGGTTAGTTGTATGAGAATTTGCTCCGAAGAAACCCATGAGAAATGATAGGAAGCCATACATTACTGCTATCCATACATAATTCAGTATGAATTTTTCCTTTACTTTAGCGTACATCGAATATAGTATACCAAACACTACCTCTACTAAAAGAACGATGTAGAAGTAAGGTGCTGGTTTTAACAGAAAGAATGCTATCAGGAATGAGCATGCAAGGAATATCGCATATAGTATAAGCAATTCTTCCTTTAGAAGATACTTGTGCAGGTTTGATCTTTTGTCATTTATTTCATCCAGATGCCAGTCAGAATAGTGATTTATTACGTTTATGCCTAAATCCCAGCACGCCACTATTATGAGCATAAGTAATATTCCAAGAATTGAAGATGATCCTGCAGATAGAAATCCTATTATTGAAGGTGGCAGAACTACCAGCAGCGTCTCTGCAAAAAATGCTTCTCTTATTCCTTTTATCTTGTTCCTCATTTAATCTCCAATGATATAGACAGATTGAACATGCCTTTTTCTATCTTACTTGATAGGAATTGTGCATTTATATCCCTTCCTGATACTGCACTTATAAATCCTGAAAATGCACCTCTCACAAATGGTACCTTTGTAGTTGAAAGTTCTTCTGAGAACCATGGATACCCATTAAACACTACTTCAGATTTTTTATCGTTAATTTTTATTACTTTCACATTGCCATAGCCGAGGGCAGTCATAAGCCTGCTTAAAAATAAGTATGGATCTTTCAAACCGTTGTAATATTTCCCTAATTCATAGAAATATTTGCGTGACGATTCAAAGATAATATCTTCTGGTAAGGATTTTTCAAGTTGCAATAATCCGAAGCTCTCGAATGGTATGTAACGGCATTGGTCCTTGTTCAGGAACATTTTACCGGCTTCATAGGTTAGAATCTTTTCATCCATTAATTTTTTTATTGTGGCCCCATCTGTAGGCAGAGTCATAGGTAATTTGTTATTGGCATAATATTGTAAAATATTTAACTTCCCAGTAATATCAGCCTCCATGACTTCTGCAATGTTGTTTGACTTAAGATATTCTGCATCTGAATTTATTAACGAGAATCTTTCTCCTTGTATGTTTTTTACTGCACATTCGATTTTTTCATTGTTAAGCATGGAGCTGAAGAAACCTGCCCATGCTCCAAGAATCCAATAGCTATATCTATCTTTTTTGGATCCTGCTGGTTCTAAAACTTCCAGATTTATTGCAACGACCTTATGATTTGTTTTTTTAATCTTCAACTGTATTTCCTTGGCATATAAAGTTCCAAAAAAACTAGGCACTAGTGTTTTATAGATTTCTTCTTCTTTGGGGAAGTTGGTAATCTTAGCTACGTAGTACCCGTCTCCTTTACCTGCCTTATAAATTTCATCGAGCCCAGATTTCCCAAGTCGTTCTTCTACGATATCTTCTAAATTTATAAGGAATCTATCTGGAACCATTATTGTCCTCATGGCAACTTTTACTCCTTCTATAGAATAGGAAGCCGTTATCAGATATCCAGGTATGTTTATCTTAAATATGTTTGATAGCAATAGTCTTTTAATAAAAAAATCCTTTACTTTATCAAATTTAGGCAATTTATCACTTGTCTATGGAGATACCTTTCTCTGAGAATTCAAAACTTTGTAGTTTAGGGTCTATTTTAGTAGTTCTCATTTTTGATATCTTTAGTGTCCTTAGAGTTTCACCACCTGTATCGCTTAGGCCTGTCTCTATAACGCCATCACAAGCGTATTCACTAACACCGTCAAGTGTTATTTTGCCAGAATTGTCATTAGCAAATGTTACTATGAGATTAGTGGTTTCAAGTTTTCTTAGTTGATCTATGATTATGCTTATCAGCCTTTTCTCCTGATCGCCCTGATAAACAATTTTATCACTATCCTGCTTAGGAGAGGCTGCAAGAGCACTGCTGTTTGTAGCTATCAGATCTCGTGTAGTAGTAACATTTGATGCTGCGGCTCCCGCATATGCTGCAGGTACTGTAAACAGATCCATGTTTATTACAAATGTTGGCAGGCTATCGAATACGAGCCTCTTTGCGCCTATTTTTTTAACTGCGTCTTCTATAGTGTAGAAAAGGTCGAATTTCCTCTTTGTCAGAGGAACATGTATGAAAATTACCTTGCCTTCCTGCTCCAGCTTTTCGAAGTCCATTCCGAATTGTTTAGCTTGAGTTTTTAAGATGTCTAATGCAGAATCCATATACACATAAACTCCGTTCTCCCCATTCATTGCTCCGTTATAAAGGTACTGCATTGAAAATATGGATTTGCCGCTTCCCGGAGGACCTGTTATAAGTATTGATGACCTTTTTGGAAATCCCCCTTCTACCAATTCGTCGAATCCTTTTATCCCTGTTGCTACTCTTTCTACCACTATACCAACCCTGTGAAGCTCTCTGGTCAAGAGCTACATGCCTTACTATTTGATGTGCATTTCCACATATAAATAGCTATCGCATGTCCGTCGTTAACAATTAGGCAGATTAAAGACAGGTTTATAAATTAGCAACCTGCTCAATCGTTGATTGACGTGGTTATACAAGGATATATTTTGATAACAGCATGGTTTTTAAATTTGTGAACAGATTTTGAATTGTGATTAACATGGAGGGAGAAAAAGGAAAAGGAGGTTCTGGAGGTTAGATAAATCTATTTTTAGTCTTGAGGATATACTTCCTTTTTTATTGTTTCTGGAGTATACTTGTAATGTTCTATAAGTATTTCGTATTGTCGTGTTTGTATTTTGTCAAATAACCTATGATTTGTTGAACCTATAAGAACACCTGTTATTACGAGTGTTTCTATAGTTACTCCGTTTATTAATTTAGATAGCTTATCTCTCTTTATTTCTATTTCATCATTACCTATTATTGAAGTTAGTAATAATATACCTCTAGGTGCCATTATATCGCTTCCGAAAGAATACACATCGAATTTCCGTTTGTCTTCTTTTATTATTTCAAGTAATAGATTTTTTCTACTGGGAGCCCATTTATCAAAATTCACATGATTTATTATAAACAATACATCTGATTTTGATTTTGCATCTGAAATAGAAATAGTAGACCTTTTAATTATCCCTCTTTTAGTTAACTGATGATATGCGTAGTTAGATCTGCCAGTGTCTGCTCCTATCTCTTTGTCTATAGATGTAAAATCAGCTGCAGCGTTGTTATTCATTGCTTTTAGCACATTATACTCCATCTCTGTTATCTCATCATGCGCAGGTCTTGGTTTTTCCTTTGTTCTTGTCCAGATCTTCTCTTTGAGTACTTCGAAGAATTGTTTACGAAGCGGGATGAAGCCGAAAGTGTATTGAAATGCAGGAGTTACTGTCCATTCAAGATCATAAGAGGTAAGGAAATGTTCCATAATCTCATATATGGTTATTCTAGCATCATTCGTACTCTTCACTACTAAGAATATGACTATATCATATGTTCCTTTTGTTGTCATGGCTACCTGGACATATGGAATCGCTTCCAGCTGCGTCTTCATCTCCTCGTATGTCGGTCTTTTGTCCTTGAACTTGACAAAGGCAATGTAGTTTATGTATCCGAACTTCTCTATGTCCAATTCAAGTATGTACTTTATGTCATACTTCCTTTCAAGATTCCTAAGATGATAGTTAACTGCAGTGTTGCTGAGTCCTGTTATCTTCGCAAGTTCAGGAACTGTTATTCTTGCATTCATCGAGAGCGCCCTTAGAATGTCGCGTTCATGTTTCTCCGTATTCTTCTTCCTTATACTCTCTTCGTAATTCTTCTTCTCCGCTTCCTTCAGTGATTCCTCCAATTCCTTTATCTTCTTCTCAGTATCCTCTTCAAGTTTGTTGAAGATCTTTGTCTTTAGGTCATTATGCCTTGCAGGTATCAGCTGGCCTTCCTCTGTGAGCCATCCCAAGTATCTTGTAACCTTCTTCGGCTTCTTCTTCTCAGGATCGTAGATGCTTGTTGCCTCAAAGAGCCTGTACTTCCCATGCATAAATTTTGCCTGGACGTAATGGCCATACCCCTTCCTTATTGTCTGTACTGCCCTTTCTATATTCTCAGGAAGCCTTTTTGGCACAACTCCACCTGTATTGTATGTGTAATACCTGATATTTAAAGTTGCATGTTTTACAGTTTTGTTGTCCTGAACGGGGAATTATATGGGTAAAGCGATTATCAAGTAGTATAACATTAGATTTAATACAGGATAAATACAGGTTAAATTTCAAAATAGCTATCTATACAGCCTTGTATTTAGCTCATTAATAAATAAAAGTAGATTCATATGTATGGACAGGTGGATGAGATGGATACGAAGAATGAACCATTTATATGGTCGAATTCTTTTTTCCCAACCCAACCCTACATAACTCCATCTCATCTACTTCTTTTCGCAATATATCACGCTTAGCTGCAATCACACTTAACCTTGGTGGGTTAAAATGGCAAAGAAAATAGCGAAGCTTCACAGATTGTTCTTTGTGAGGCCAAAGGAGAATACGAACGCAGATGAGCTTGCGGAGAGATTTGCAGGCTTTGAGAGTGTAGATGAGGTACTGCTTACCGAAGGGGACTATGGCTTCATAGTAAGGGCAAGGATCGGATCCTTAGAGGAGCAGAAGGAGCTTGCAAAGTCCATATCCGAAGTTTCTTCTGGAAGCTGTGGAACTGCAGTTAGTTATTACAGGTATAGGAAATAGTTTTGGAATGAGCGAAGAGCAATATTGTGTAGTGCTTATTGGGAAAGACTGATGGACACTGACTCGAAATCGCTTATAAGCAAAGGATTATAGTAAAGAATAAATATAATTCAGATATTGGTATTATGGTGTACCGTAATAAGGAATTGGCGGGTTTTTATGATAAAACTCATAATATTTGATGCGGAGCATGTGCTTTACAATGCTGAAGATCAAATCAAGTACTTCAACTCAAAGCTTGCCGAATTTGTAAAGAATAATAGCAGTATCAGCTTAGAGGAGACGGGAGCCATGTGGAAAGACCTTGGAAAGGCAGTAGTGGTAGGCAAGATGTCCATACTTCAAGCCCACAAGGAGTTTATCTCAAGAATGGGGATTCGCCCCGAACTTATTGATGAATATGAAAAATTTGATAGAGAGTCATTCGATTATGCAAAGCCGATGGAGAATGGAGAAGAGAGGTACCTGAAGGATCTTAAAAAGAAGAATTACAAGCTTGCTGTTCTGTCTGATGGGGTTAATACAGCAGATACTAAAGCACTTATATTGAAAATAATCGGACTTGATGGAATATTTGATAGAGTATTTGTATCATCTGACATAGGCCATAAGAAACCGGATAAAGAAACATACGAAACTGTCATGGATGCATTTAAAGTGAAGCCTTCAGAGACGGTCTTTGTCGGTCATGACCTTGACGAGCTTGAAGGTGCGATGGCTTTGGGTATTCACGTGATTTCATATAAAGGGGATAAGCTTGGTCATGAGGCATCTGATTTCCATAGGATGAATGAGATAATATACAGTTTGGACAGATAGATAGCAACTGTCACAGTAATGTAACTAATCGGCAGGGTATATAGCTCTGTTTGTGAGATAATAAGCTTATGGCTCTTCGTAATTGAATATGCGCGCATGGAAGGACAATACCATCCAGGCCATATTATAAATAGAAGGTCTATACAGGGCCGTAAAAGAAGCAAATATCAATTTGAAGTGAGAGCACGATAGTTCCTAAAAAACTTTATAGAAAGTACTTGAATTCTGGCGTTAAGAGAAATAGGACAAAACAAAATTGGGACTGTACAACAATTTATACGTTTGGAAATAAGAGATTGGTTTTGATAGGGTGCTCGCATAAAGACGGTCACAGTAAAGATTTTATTAAGTTTATAAAAGATGTGATCGGAGGTACAGAGCCTGCTTTGGCCATGATAGAATATGACAATGAGCATATTTATGAGATATCAAAAAATTGCAAGCATTTTCCTAAAAGTCTTTTTTCTGAGAAGTAACTCGTTTTTTCCTTAGCACGTGAATTCGGTTATAAAATATATGGCATGGATATTGAAAGATCCAAGAATATCGGTGTGTTTACTGATAAGTATATAGAAGGCAGTAAAGAGCTGGCACTTTTTGCATGGTTTTTGATATTAACACAGCAAGAATACAGGAAACGGAGTAAAAATAAAAGGTATAGAGGGATAAGCAGATACGAAGCGTATCGTAGCATGTTTTTATCAGATATCCTTTCAGATGGTTGGCTCTCTGTATTAGGAGCATGGTTGAAGGAGATGTGCGCTGCAAGAAAACAGGGTAGTGTTGAGGAATGCCTTGATGATATAATATTCAGAATGTACGGAGAGAATGTTAAAAGTGGCGTTGAATTAAGCAAGGTAATGAGTACTGTTGTCAGGGTCAATCTTCTTGGAATAAATATGCCGCCAAAATATAAAATTGGAGAGAAGTTTCTGTACTGGAATGCATTCAGGGAAGCAAATATGATAAACGTATGTGTTTCGCAACTTAAAAAGCATGATTCAGTGATTGTTATTTCTGGGAATGTCCATGTTATTCGTGCGAGAGAAGCTCTGCATAAGGAATTAAAAGAGAATTTTGGCAATGTAAGGATGTCTTACTGGAAAGATATGAGAATCTAGGTATGAGGGTTTGCATTAACAAGGAGATCAGGTATTGAATATGAATGGATTCTGGAGGTTTGCATGAGCTACTATGTAATAATAAGAGGGCCGCAGAGGAGTGGAAGAGCGCAGTAAGCAAAATCCTGGTCAAAAAGATTAATAATCAGTTAACGCTTAGGGATATTTATGGCCAGCAAAAGGCTTTCTGAGAAGAAGGTTTACAGAAAAGAGGAGTATGTAAAGGCCGTTGACCTGGTAAATGGCAGACGGATAGATAAGCAGTTCAGGAGGGTTGATGGACCTTACACTGTAACAGTGCTGCCGCTGCTCAAGGATGATACTATCCTGCTGGTAAGGCAGTACAGGCCTGCTATGCGCAACACCGGTTTCAGCAGGAGCGGATTCATATATGAACTGCCAGGAGGGCATGTTGAGAAGGGGGAGAGCCCTGCCAAGGCAGCCCGCAGGGAGACTGAAGAGGAGATAGGATATACTGCAAAGAGCATGAAGTTTCTTTATACAAGAGTGATTACACCGTGGTCTTCTGACGGAGGTGACAGCATGTTCGTTGCAAAGGGCCTTGTCAAAAGCAGGAAGAGACTTGATGAGGATGAGCTGATGGAGACCGTTCCGTTCAAGGCAGATGAGATAAAGAGAATGCTTAAGGATGGGAAGATATTTGACCTTTCTACAAGGGATGGGCTGCTCTACTGGCTCATGTTTTTGAGGAATTAGGCAAAATAGCATTTTTGTATATTTATGATGGTTCGGATCGAAGGTTGGGTTGTTACCATAAAGAGATTAGATAAAAGGGTGTTAAGATTAAGGATAGTAAAGTAGAGATAAGGAATTTCTATAATGAGAGCATAACGAAGGAGGAGCAGTCTGAATTAGTAAAGAGGATAATGGCGCTTCCTGATAAGATGGTTGATGAACTGTGGTTCAGGATAGGCTATATAGAATCTGTGCACGGCACCAACAAGGCCTTGAGTCCTGAGAACATAAAAAGGATAAAGGAGTCTGAGAAAGCAGCCCAGAGTTTCTTCGTCTCTTTATTTGAAGAAACGCATATTTACAGGATAAGGACCTTTCTTGATGAAGTTGAGCTGGAGTGCGGGATACAAAAGCCAGCCAGACCCACTGAGACTGATTAAAAGGGAGTACTTAATAGTGAATGGGCAGTATGCTGTTGTCCTGACTGTAAGAGCACGCCGCCTGCTGGTGAAACGGCCCATGCTTCAGCTTAGGCGGCTTGTCGAATGCCTTTTTGTCCCTCCGAGAGCCTTTAGAAGGCCTACAGGATCCGTGAAGTTTACGGTGCACCTTCCTACGCTCTTACTCGCCATGTCACCGCTTTTAAACACAACAAAGGCTCTCTTCGGCTTATAGGACTCTATGAATGAATGCAGGCTCCTCTCCACGTGCTGCCCTTCCGCCTTTAGCTTGACCTCTATAGGTATTATCTCGGGCCCTTTCCTGATAATGAAATCCACCTCGGCCCTGCTTTTTGACTGCCAGAATTTTACGTCAAAGCCGGATTTTAGCAATTCAGAGAATAGATAATTCTCGAACAACTTTCCGGCTGATTCAGCGCCGATTACGAAGTCATTTGCAACGGCATTCCTTAAGCCAGTATCAAGAAAATATATCTTGGGCTGTTTGGTTATCTCTTTGAATCTGTTCTTGTAAAAAGGCATGGCCCTTGCTATGATGTAGCTCTTTTCCATTGCATCCAGATATTTCTTGACGGATTGAAAGGAGAGCCCGAGGTCTCTGCATATGTTGTTGTATACTACGGCGCTTCCGGTAGAATGCGAGAGGTATACTGCAAGGCGCTCTATAGCATCCGCATCGTTTATGCTGAACGTACGGGCAACGTCGCGCAGGACCATTGTTTTATAGAGGTCCTTGAGCAGCATTTCCTTGTTCTGCGCATCGCCTTCAAGCACCACCTTAGGATAACCTCCGTACAGCATGTGCTCTTCCATCAATCTGCTTGCTATACTCGGAGTAAGCTGGCGCTGCCCTTTGGCCGTAAGAAATTCAGCAAATGAGAATGGATACAGCGTCAGCACCGATACCCTTCCTACAAGCCAGCCGAGCACATCCTTCCCGAGCATAGTCTGGGACGAGGATGTCACCCATAGCCTCTTTCCTGTATCAGCCAGATATTTAAGCTTCCTGCCTGCGTCCTTTCCGTTCTGTACCTCATCAAGGACTACAGGCGCGTTTCCCTTCAAGTATTGGCTCTCAAACTTTTTGACATCTTCATCGAACATCTCCCTTATGTCAGGATCATCGAACAGGAGGTAACCTGCAGCTCCATGCTGTTCCTTTAGAAAAGTTGTCTTCCCCGCCTGGCGCGGTCCGACTATCGCTACGATGTTAGTAAGTTTTGATGCAGAGAGAAATTCTCTGTGTATGCTGCGTTCAACGTACATAAGGTTATATCAGGCCGAGTATTTAAATAACCCTACTATAATTAAACTACACTTTAATTTTAGTCGTACTAAAGTTAAACTACAGTTTAACCTTTTTCCGGATCTTGAGATGCCTTCATTTAGGTGCTGTTAATTAAGGGACTGGCATTCCCGCATTAGTCTACGCCGTTGTCCTGTCTGCAATAGCATCCTTCTTACTCTACTATTATGTCAAGGTCGCCAGTGTAGTTAGAATCAGGGGCCCTTATGTATATCTTCATCACGTAGCTGTCCTTCTTGTCCACCATTGTCGGAAAGGCAGGATCCGTAGATTCTACGGTGAAAGGAGGCGCGACTCTTACCCTTGATATTTTGTCATTGTACTTCAGAACGTTGTACATCTGCAGCTCTGTCTTGAAGATCTGCCCTTTCTGGATGGAGAGGCGCATGGAGGAATTCTGCAGCTCCACCCTCTGCTCTCCTTTTGATATGGATATGGCCTTTATGTTGAGGCCTATATTCTCGGCAGGTTCATCGTTCATCGTTATGCTCATCGGGCCTTCGTAATTGACAGCAGGGCCCTCGACCTTGAGCCTGAATACAGTCTTGGTCATGAACGGGATCTCTGCAGGGAGCTGCGGGTTGACCTCGAGGAGCTTGAAGGGCATGCCCACCTTGATCTCCTTTATCTTCATGCTCGGGCCTTTGAGATCTTCTGGGAGCAGGTTTGAGCCCATCTTGTTCTGGAAGGGTATGTTTACGTAGAAGACCCGCTTCTCGGAGGTTATGCCAGGTATGCCATGCACGGCTCCCATAAACCTTAGGCTGATGTTTGTGATTGTTACCTTATAGCCCTTCTTCTTCGGAAGGAACGGAATCTTTAGGTTCATAATAATAACCATTCAGCGTGTCAATAAGCTTTCCCGCGCCATGTTATATCATAGATTTCTATCTGCTCTTCATCCCATAATACAGCATAAAGAACACGTATATCACCTATGCGTATACGGTATTCGTCTTCGCGGCCCTGCAGCTTCTAAATATCATAAAATTCTGCAGGTATTGCGTCAGAACCCAGTGTGTTGATGAGTTCCTTTACGCGTTTTTGATAATGAATTGGCATTTTGAATAGTGATTTCTGTGCCTTTTTGGCTACTTTAATAAAAAACAACCAATCAGCCTTGTTTATCGAATAGCCTGTTGCCGGTTACCCATTTCCCTTTTGCTATCTCCTTCTTAGCCTCTTCTATCGCTTTTATCTCAGACTTGGTGGGTTTTGATTTTGTCAGTAGCATAGCCTTAAGCTTCATTATCTGTATCTCTACAGATTCTAGTTTTACCATAACTTCATTAATTTCTGTTTTACTTATTGCCATAAATGATTTATGCACTTACGAATATTTAAGGTTATTGCACTTGATGGCAGCAGAGGAAGCAAATGCGATTAATGTTCTCAGAGGGAGTAAGTTTTTAGGTAAAGCATATCTGCATAATCAATTTATATTATATCATTGTGTTAATAGATGTGATAATATGGTTGAGGCTAATTCGAAGGCGCCTGATTTCAGGCTGAAGGGGTCTGACGGGAAGGAACACACTCTGAGCGAATTCAAGGGCAAGTATCTTGTACTGTACTTCTATCCTAAGGATGATACTCCGGGATGCACGATAGAGGCAAAGGGCTTCAACAAGAAGCTTGAGGAGATAAGGAAGAAGGGCGCAGAGATCGTAGGAGTGAGCAAGGACGACCTCAAGTCGCATGACAAGTTCTGCAGCAAATACAGTCTTGAATTCCTGCTGCTTTCGGATCCTGAGTCCAAGGCGATAAAGGCATACGGCGCATATGGGGACAGAGGGATATTCGGAATGGGAACCCTGAGGAACACGTACATAATAGACAAGAAGGGAAAGATAGCGAAGGTGTTTGAGAAGGTAAATCCGAAGGGCCATGAAGACGAGATACTCGAAGCATTGTCCTCTCTGGATTAGCAGGTTTTGGAATGGACAAGAGCGAGGATTACAGGCTGGGGAGGAGAGTCGTACCTGAATTGTATAAGCTTAGCATAGACGCAGACATGAAGAGTTTCCTGTTCTCTGGAAACGAGTCGATATATGCAAAGGTTACTGAGAGCAGCGACAGGATAGTGATGAATTCGTATATGCTGAAGATAAAGGAGGCATATGTGATAAGCAGGAATTCGAGGATAGATGCAAAGCCTATAACTGACGATAAGAAGCAGAGGCTGACCCTTTTGCTGGACAGGAAGGTAATAGGGAAGGTGGAGATATGCATAAGGTTCGATGGTAAGGCAGGGGAGAAGATGGCAGGGCTGTACAGGAGCAGCTACAAGGAGAATGGAAAGACGGTAAACATACTGACTACGCAGTTCGAGGCGCTTTATGCAAGGCAGGCATTCCCATGCTTTGACGAGCCTGAGCTAAAAGCCGCATTTGAACTTACGCTAAGCGCAGACAAGGATTACAACCTTGTCTCCAACATGCCTGCTAAGAGTACAGCCGTAAAGAAGGGCAGGAAGTGCTCGGTCTTCATGAGAACGCCGATAATGTCGACGTATCTGCTCTACATTGGAGTGCTCAAGCATGTATCTATGAGCGGAAAGTACAGGAATATTACAGTGAGCTCGCACGCCACTCCTGCACACAAGGAGTACCTTGAGCTGCCCATGGAGTATACGATAAAACTGCTTGCATTTTATGAGAAGTATTTTGGGATAAGGTATCCGCTTCCGAAGCTTGATGTCATAGCCGTGCCGGATTTCTCGGCATCGGCAATGGAGAACTGGGGGGCGATAACCTTCAGGGAGCACACTCTCCTTGTAAAGGATGACAGCCCGATGCCTGACAAGCAGTATACTGCTATGGTGATAGCACACGAGCTTGCCCACCAGTGGTTCGGCGACCTTGTGACAATGAGATGGTGGAACGACATATGGCTGAATGAGAGCTTTGCAGAGTTCATGGCATACAAGGCTACCTCTGAGGTCTTCCCAGAGTTCAACATGGACAAGGAGTTCCTGATAGATACTGTAAACGTAGGGCTTGACTCTGATGGCATAAAGAGCACTCATCCTGTGGAAGCAGAGGTGAGGGATCCGACGGATATGGACAGGGCGTTTGATAATATAAGCTATAGGAAGGGAGGGAGCATCCTTGGGATGGTAGAGGAGTATACGGGCAAGGAGAAGTTCAGGAAGGGGCTGCAGAGGTATCTGAGGAAGCACATGTATTCAAATTCTGTAAGGGATGACTTGTGGAATGCGATAGACTCTGTTGCAGGAAGAAAGCTGCAGGTGAAGAGGGTTGCAAACGCGTGGATAACGCAGAAAGGCTATCCTTATGTAAAGGTAGGCAGCGACTTCAGCATGGAGCAGTCAAGGTTCATACTGGGCATGCTTAAAAACAAGGACAAGACCATATGGCCGATACCGATAATATACGCTACAGGATCTGGGAAGAGCCTGATGACGCTGTTCGACAGAAAAAGAGGAAGGATAAAGGGGACGAGCGGCTGGATAAAGCTAAACTACGGGCAGAGAGGATTGTACAGGGTCTTCTATGAAAAGGGTGAGCTGATGAAGCTCGGCACTCTTGTAAAAGAGGGAAGGCTGGGCTGGGCTGACGGATGGGGCATGGCGAATGACCTCTTTGCACTTGCAAGGGCAGGGGACATAAGGGTCGATGATTACCTGAACTTTGCAGACTTATTCAGGGACAGATGCGAATATCCTATGGCGAACTCTATGATGGCAGATATGCTCTTCATGCATGATATGCTTCCGGAAGGGCATGCACTCCGCAAGAGGATAGAGAGCATATGCATAGATTACGCTAAATACCATATACGAAAGCTTGGATGGAGGTCAAAGAGAGATGAGAGCAGCATAGATGCGATCATGAGGAGCGCTTCAATAAGCGTTGCAGGATATGCTGGTGACAGAGAGACGATAGAAAAAGCTACAAAGCTCTTCTCTGATTTCCAGAAAAAGGGGATTGAGATAGACCCTGGGATAAGGAGCAGCGTGTTAGGCATAGCTGCAAGGAATGGATCGGCAAAGCTCTATGAGTGGTTCAAGAGAAGCTACATTAGAGAGAGGGATCCTGCGGTTAAGAGCGAGTACATGGACTGCTTAGGCATCTTCAAGGACAAGAAGATTATCATGGATGCGTTAGCTTTCAGCATGAGTGAGAATGTAAGGGACCAGGACAGGTATATGATATCACGTTATGTTTCTGAGAGCCAGATTGGAAAAACGCTGATATGGGACTGGACGAAGAAGAACTGGAGGAGCATTATCAAAAGATTCGAGGTAGGAGACCATATGGTAAGGAAGTATGTTGAAAACCTCAGAGTGGTGTCTGATGCTGCTACAATGAAGGAGATGAAAGCATTCTTTGCAAAGAAAGATAATTTCAGGAAGGATACAGTACCGGTACTGAATGATACTCTAGAAAGGATCGAAGCGAACATAAAGTTCCTTAAAGCGAATAAGTAGAAGCAGAAGAGCAGGCTTGCCTTTTACTCTCCCCACATCTCTGCTCTTATCTCCCTGTCATTTGCACCCATCGCTATCATGTCGTTCTTGAGTGCAGTCACAAATGCGGGAGGCCCGCAGATGTATGTTATCCTATCGAGGAAATCAGGTACGAACTTCTTTATCATCTCTCCATTTACCCTGCCTGTCTGCCCTGTCCATCCGTCGCCTTCGGCAGGCCTTGTGACAGTAACAAGATTCTTTAGGTTCATGTCCCTCTCGAACTTTGCAATCTCCTCCTTCTCTATTATATCATAAGGATACTTTACGCTGTATATCATTGAACAGTCAAGCTTCTTGTTCATGCTCTCCGCCTGTCTCAGCATTGAGAAGAACGGAGCGACTCCTGTCCCTCCTGCAAGGAAGAGGAACTTCGTCCCTGCGTTTATGTCGAACTGGAACTGCCCATATGGTGCAGAGATATAGTATACGTCGTTAACCTTTGCATCTGCAAGCTTTGATGTAAGCTGTCCGTTTATCATCGCTATGAAGAACTCGAAGTAATCTGAAGGAGGGGAGTTTGCTATGGAGAATGCCCTGCTTATCGACTTTCCTGTTTCAGGATCTTTGTATGTAAGCATTGCGAACATGCCAGGTATGAAGTGTACGCTTGTCTTCTCCTTCGATTCAAACCTGAATGTCGTGACATCCCTTGTGGATTTCTCTATGCTTGTAAGAACATATGGCTTGTTTACCACGACTGGCTTTAGCACTACCATAATTTCACTTTAGAAAATAAAATCAGGATCTCGAGTTCGTTATCGACTCGATGACCTTCTCGAACTTCTCTATGGACTTTATCATTTCCTTCAGTTTCGGGTTTATGTTGTATCCGAGATCATAACCCCTCTCAGTCCTTATGTGCGTAGGCTGAAGAACATTGAGATCCATAGAAAGGCTCCTTAGCGTTATTATAAGCGTCTTTCTTGTAAACTTCTTCCCAAGAAGAACGTACAGCTCCCTTGTCGTTCTTGGGGATTTGACTAAAAGTAGTTTCAGTACAGCGTAATTGGGCTTTGACATCAGCTTTCTTATTGCCCATATACTGTCGTTATCTCGCTCTCTCTTTGGCATAAATATCACCTATCCTATTGGTAATCTCGGATAAATTATATAAATACATATGAGCAGAAACGGTTCTATAATTAGATACATGCTTTTACATTTTCTTTTATTTAAATATAGAAACATATATTAAGGTAAAAGGATATAGAATTGCATATGGAGGCTTTGAACACTAGGGCAAGGATATTTGCAGTGCGTAACATACTATTGGAAGAGTTGAACATAGGCGCAGTTCATTTAAATGCAGCTATCTTCGCAGATAAGGGAGAGCACTCTGTTATTGAGATCTCTGATGAAGTGAGAAGGCTTCTGCTGGCTGCCTTCCTTTCCTGCTCCAACATTGCCGTCGAGAGCGCCGCTGGCTTTGACCAGCTATCAGTTGTAGGAAGCGTTGCGGCATGTGCACCCAGATTCTCGAAGATTGCGATTGTCTGCAAGGAGATAGGCAGAAGGGATGGAGGCGCTTTTATCAGGAAGTGCATGAAGAGCAAGCATGATGTTGCCTTTGTTGCGGAGAGCGGTGCAAAGGGATACGGAGCGGACCTTCTTGTCTGTCCGTCCCCTAATGCCAACTACAGAAGGATAATGAACTTCTGCAGGACGAGGAGCAGCTACATAACTGCGCTTGACAGAAGGCTTGATCATCTTCTTGTGAGAGGAAGGATAGAGGGAATAAACTCCATAGACCTGCTGCTTACTCCTGTAGATTCGGGATTCGTGATGCATGAGCTCAGATGGCTGAGCAGGAATGAGACCGAGAATGGCAGAGAGATACATGGAGAGGATCTGCTTGAGATTAAGAGGATAGGGACAAACAAGGCCCTTGAATGCAGCCCTGAAGAGACAAAGTATGTGCGCAGGTACGCTAAGATAATAGGAGAAGGAGCCGATTTTGCATGGAGCATAATACTTAAAGGCGAAATCTTATAGGTATATATAAAAACCCTTGTCTTGCATAAATATAACTGAGTTATATGGAAGGGATTCACGTTGATTATGAGAAAGCAGACAAGGAGATAATACCTGCTGCAAGACTCTTCATAGCAACGGTGCTTAAGAAAAGATATAACATGACAGAGCAGGATATAGCGGACAGGCTTGGAGTTGCACAGGCAGCGGTAAGCAAGTATCTGAACGGCAAGAGCTCAGCAAGGATAGCAGAGATAAAGGAGACGATAATGAAGGATGAGAGGTTCAACTATTACATAGAGATGATACATGAGAAGAAGGAGCACTATGTTGAGCTGTGCATATGCACAATATGCAGGGCGCTTACCAACGCAGAGTGCAGATTTTCATATGCAGATAAGGTTGCAAAGGGCTGAATATGTCGAATGAAGGTTTGGAAGAGATAGTAGAGAAGCTTGATTATAACGAAGCCTACGGATTCAGCGAAAAGAACGTCGAGTACGAGGATTTTGAGAAGGGCTTATCGGAAAGAGTGGTCCGTAAGATATCAGAGCTTAAAGGAGAGCCAGAGTGGATGCTGCAGAAGAGGCTGACAGGATACAAGGTATTCGAATCCAAGCCCATGCCAAAATGGGGAGCGGATCTGAGCAAGATAGACTTCAGCGACTTCTATTATTACGTAAAGCCGAAGGGCAAGGAATCAAACAAGTGGGAGGATGTGCCTGAGGACATAAAGAATACTTTTGACAAGCTCGGCGTGCCTGAAGCAGAGAGGAAGTTCTTTTCAGGTGCGGAAGCGCAATTCGACAGCGGAGTGGTGTACTCGCATATAAACGAGGAGCTTGACAAGCTCGGCATAATATTCACTGACACGGATAATGCGGTAAAGAAGTATCCTGAGCTTATGCAGAAGTACTTCGGAACTATAATACCACCTACTGACAATAAATTTGCGGCTCTTAATACGGCCACATGGTCCGGAGGCACATTCATATACGTGCCCAAGGGAGTGAAGGTACCTATGCCCCTGAATGCTTATTTCAGGATAAACGCACAGAAATCGGGGCAGTTCGAACGCACGCTCATAATAGCTGATGAAGGCTCAGACGTGGTATACGTAGAGGGCTGTACTGCGCCGGTGTATGCGGTTGACTCTCTGCACTCAGCAGTTGTAGAGATGGTAGCGCTGAAGGGAGCGCGCATAAGGTATGTGACGATACAGAACTGGTCCAAGAATGTTTACAATCTGGTAACACAGAGGGCCCACGCTGAAAAGGATGCGCATGTGTCCTGGATTGACGCGAATATAGGCAGCAAGGTGAATATGAAATATCCATCGATATTCCTGCGCGGAGAGGGAGCTTCAGGAGAGGTTCTTTCAGTAGCTATAGCAGGGGATGGGCAGATACAGGATTCAGGAGGCAAGATAATCCACATAGCCCCGAATACGACCTCTAAGATAATATCAAAGAGCGTCTCTAAAGGTTCCGGAGTCACGACATTTAGAGGACAGATACGCGTTACAAAGAGTGCAGCAAATGTTAAGTCTCATGTATCATGCGATGCGCTGCTTCTCGATTCAGATGCAAAGACCAATACCTTCCCATACAACAATATAGAAAGAAATGACGCGATGATAAGCCATGAAGCGAAGGTAGGAAAGATAAGCAATGATGAGATATTCTACTTGATGTCAAGAGGCATAAGCGAAGATGATGCTGTAGCGATGATAGTGCTCGGCTTCCTTGACGATCTTACAAAGGTGCTCCCTATGGAGTACTCGCTCGAACTGAAGAGACTGATAAAACTGGACACAAGCAAAGGAGTAGGCTGAAGGTGTTTTTCTGGATTATAATGAGTTTGCAAAAAACGCGCATAGTCACTATGCCAAGATGCCGGATGAGATTAATGAGCTTTACAGCAGGAACAGTGTAAAGCTTGAATATCCGAAGAGCATAGTTTCAGGACCTTCCGTGATGGAGCGCGCTTCTGAGATAGAAAAGCAGCTTGACTCAAAGTTTGATGTGATAATCTCTGATACTGAAGTGAGGAATAATAGTAAATTCGTAAAGGTATTCTCTGCTGAGGAACTTCCTGTTGAGATAATGGATAGGAAGATGACCGATGGAAGCGAAGACAAGATATCAGCTTACATAAATGCCAATTCTAAGAGTATAATAAGCATAGACATACCTGAAAATGAGAGTGCGAAGATCGGAATAATTGTAATAAATTCAGGGCATATGCCCTTCCAGATCCTTGTCGGATGCAGATCAGGATCAAGGCTGAACCTGTTCGAATATTACTGCTCTGCAAATCAGGATATTTATTCTGTAGCGCCTCTCCATGAATTCAGGATAGCAAGCAATGCGCATGCGGAGTTCAGCCTTGTCAACAACAAGACAAGCGGCTCATGCATGATGGGTTTTGCAAAGGCAGAGGTCTATAGGGGCGCCGAGCTGAAGGCTAACTTCGTCTATAGCGGCTCATCTGTAACAAAGATGAAGAGCGAGTTCTATGCAAATGAGGAAGGGAGCAGAATAGATGCAAAGGAGATAATAGTGGGCGCATCGGACCAGAAGTTTGATATCAATACATTCATGACAAATGCCAAGCCGAATACTTATGCAAAGCTTGAGAGCGGAGCTGTGCTTGATGGCAGCTCAATGTGCATGCTGAAGGGCTATGCGAAGGTGGAGAAGCTTGCGAAAGGAGCCATATCGAGAGTCGAGGAGCATGGAATACTGCTGAGCGAAGCTGCGCATATAGATGCGCTGCCAGACATGGCTATTGATTACAGCGATGGCGTATCGGCAACGCACTCTGCTGCAACAGCGCCTATAGACAAGGATGCCTTATTCTACATAATGTCCAGAGGGATAGACAATGTTGAGAGCAGAAGGCTCTTCGTCGGAGCGTTCATGTCCAAATATCTTTCGGGCATAACAAATCCACTGGCAAGGGAGCTTGCCACATCACTGCTACTTGAAAAGGCTGAGAGCGGATCTTTTGGGAAGATACCTGGAATAAGCATGAAGAATGTATGGAATGCAAATTGGTGAGAGTATGAAACTTGAGATAAAAGACGTTTGTATAGAGATTGGCGGCAAGAAGGTAGTTGACGGAACGGATCTGAATGTCAACAGTGGAGAGCTGCATGTGCTAATGGGGCCTAATGGCTGCGGGAAGTCCAGCCTTGCAAAGGGGGTAATGGGACACCCTGATTACAAGATAAAGAGCGGAAAGGTCCTTGTTGATGGGAAGGAGATAAATGAGCTACCTGCAAACGAACGCGCGAAGCTCGGGCTCTTCCTGCAGTTTCAGGAGCCTGTAGAGATAGAGGGACTAGGGATACTCAACTTCCTTAACGCTGCAAGAAACTCGATGAAGAGAGATACGAAGAGTGTCCGCGAGTTCATGAATGAGGTTAAGGAGCGTTCTTCAGGGCTGAAGCTCAAGGAAGATCTTGTCGGCAGATCTCTCAACGCAGGCTTCTCAGGAGGGGAGAAGAAGAAGGTGGAGATACTGCAGATGCAGATACTTAAGCCAGGGATAGCGATACTCGACGAGCCTGATTCGGGCCTTGACGTCGACGCTGTCAAGATAGTTGCAGAGAACATAAGCAAATTCATGAAGGAGACAGGAGCAGGAGTAATCCTGATAACGCACTACAGCAGAATCCTGGAATACCTCAAACCGAACCAGATACATGTAATGAAAAACGGCAAGATAATAATGGAAGGCGGAGATGAACTTGTCCAGAAGATAGAGAAGGAAGGATACGAGAATGGTGAGTAGATGCTTGATTCTGAAAAGATAATAGAGGATTTTCCAATACTCTCGCAGGAAAGGGATGGCAAGAGATTGGTCTATCTTGACAGTGCCTCTACATCACAGAAGCCGCAGCAGGTAATAGGCAAGATAGATGAATACTACAAAGAGTACAACGCCAACATACACCGCGGAATCTATAAGATATCGGTAAGGGCTACTGACGAGTACATACGCTCTAAGGAGCTTGCTGCGAAGCTGATAAACGCAGACTCCTACAGGAGCATAGTCTATACCAGGAATACGACAGAGTCGATAAACCTTCTTGCGCTCTCATGGGCAGGCAGGAAGCTCAGGGGCGGAGACGGCATACTGCTTACGGAGATGGAGCACCACAGCAACATAGTGCCATGGCAGATGCTCAAGGAGAGGAAGAACACGGTAATGGATTACATAGCGCTTGATGAGAGGAAGAGATTAATAGACATGGAAGACTTTGAGATGAAGCTTGAGGCAAAGCCCAAGATAGTCTCGTTCACTGCAGCTTCGAATGTCCTTGGAACTATAACAGAGATGGAGAAGATGACCAAGATGGCGCATGACGCAGGGGCGATAGTCATAATAGACGGAGCACAGGCTGTTCCGCACATGCCCATAGATGTCAAGAAGATAGACTGCGATTTCATGGCCTTCTCGAGCCACAAGATGCTCGGCCCTGCAGGCATAGGAGTCCTTTACGGCAAGGAGGAGCTCCTTGAGGAGATGGAGCCGCTTCTCGGCGGAGGAGACATGATAAAGAGTGTTGATTTCGATTCTTGCTCATACAATGAACTGCCATGGAAATTTGAATCAGGAACCTCGAACATAGAGGGCGGAATAGGATTCGGAGCTGCGATAGAGTATCTTGACAAGATAGGCATGCAGAATGTAAGAGAGCATGAGAAGGAGCTTACAGCATATGCGATAAAGAGACTCAGGGAGGTAGGAGTTACAGTCTACGGGCCTCTTGAAGACCAGATTGAGAGAAGAGGCGGAGCAGTGTCTTTCAAGGTAAGCGGTGCGCACCCGCATGATGTAGCACAGATATTCGACAGCGAAAACATAGCCATAAGGGCAGGACACCACTGCGCTATGCCTCTCGTTAACCAGATACTTAACGAGGATTCTGTTTCAAGGATGAGCTTCTATATCTACAATAAGAAAGAAGATGTAGATGCTGCGATAGATGCACTGGCAAAGGTTAAGAAGGTCCTGAAGATACACTAACCTTTCCTCCTCAGCGCAAGTGCGACAATGTCCTCGAAAAAGATATGTATTTTTTCAGAGTCTGCGATCCTGAAGCCTTTCGCTTCTATGAAATCATGCAGGGCTTTGCTGTCTGCAAGTGAGCTCTCCACAGTTATTATAATGCCATTGCTTTTTAGGTGGGCTTCTGCCTGCTCTATGAAGAGCTTTGTAATCTCTATGCCAGTGGGTCCTCCTGACCACCAGTTCTTTCCTGATTTTACTTCATCGTCATCTGGCAGATAAGGAGGATTGAAGATTATTATATCGAAATTGCCCTTTATTTTATCGAAGAGATCGCTCTTGATGAAGGTACACTTTCCCTCTACTCCATTTAATATTACATTCTCTTTTGCACATTCGAGAGCTTCTTCTGATAGATCTGACATTAGAACATGAGAAACTCTGCTATCCATCGCAGCTATTATCCCCAGAGCACCTGTCCCAGTACCTATTTCCGCTACCTCTAATCTATCTCCGTTAATATTTCTCAGAAGTATTTCTGCGGCAAGAAGAGTATCTTCAGCTGGTTCGTATACACCCTTTCTCTCCTCTATCTTAGCTCCTTTTACTTCATGCATCTATTGCACCTTTTCTTAAAGGAAAGGCTTGCGCTGAGCAGTGTCATTTAGCTGCAGCTTTTTCAGCTGCAGGAGCTTCCAGTATCGGCTTGTATGAGATGAATACCCCCGCAGTGAATATCAGGTTTGTTATCAGTATAACCATGAAGATGGCATCAGTAAATCCTTGCACATATGCTCCTGAGGTAAGTATGTATATGGCTATGATTGCAGGAGATAGGCCTCTGGCTATATTGAAGTATGCCACGCCGCGTTCTATCTTCTGAGTCTCAGGATCTTTGGAGAAGACCTTGGAGAGTATAGGCATGGCTATTATCCTTGCCAGAATTACAAGCGCAGTTACAGCGATTCCCAATCCAACTATATTGAATGTCACTTGTGAAAGGCTGAAAAGCAATCCTATGTATACGAAGAAGAAGGTGCTTACAAAGAAGACAATCTCACGCTGGTACTCTCTTGTATGATCCACATAGTCATTTACTGAAAAGTACTTCTGTACAAAGCTCTCTTCCTCTCCTTCTTTCGCCTTGTTTATCGAGCCTATGTTTGCAAACACGATTCCGAATATGAATACTGCTATAGCGGTGTTGAGGCCTAGCTGGGCAGCTATCCCATATGCGGCTATTACCATGGCTATCGTGAGCATCCAGCTATAGTTCTTGCTGGCTTCTGGAAATCTGTTGAGCATGTAAAGCCAGAATAAGGCTGAGACTACGCCCAGGGATGCTGCACCCATTAGCTGGTAGAATATTGTTGGGCCAAGAGCAGCAGCTATTGCAGATTGAGCATTAGGGAGGATGTACATGCTTATCAGCACCAACGGCACTACAAGCTGCAGTATATCGGAGAACACACCTTCGTATACTATGAAGGTGCGCAGGTTTTCTGGTGCCTTCATGCTCTTTGCAAGCGTAGGCGCAGTTATTGAACTTGGTCCGGATATGGCAAAACTGAATATGAGCGCAACGGGCCAGGACCAACCCATTATATAATATACAAATAGGCCAACTGCAGCACCTATTATTATCTGGGTGAGCAGGATGAACTGGGTAGACGCCAATATGACCTTGCTGAGGGTCTTTATGCGCATATTCATTCCTATATCGAACAGGACGAATGCTATGGCTATTGCAGTTATGTAAGGATTAAGCTCTGTTATTATGCTGTTTGAACCTACGTTTACAAGACCGAAGACAGGACCGATTAATAGCCCTATCAGCATTAAGGGAAGCACGCTGGTTATCTTTATCTTGTCAAAAAGCGCATTTATAGCAAACCCTAGAAAGGAGATGCCTGCTATGAATATGAATGCCAACCCTATTGAAAACATGATAATCGTAAGATTCTGTTATGGCTATATAGAGAAACCTAACTAATAAATAGTTTATCTATCTTCCTTTCTTGTTTTGGCCTGCTTGAATGTGACAGCAACATTTTAATATCTTGACAGCGCCACTTAGCATTATTAAAGGTGCATACATGTCTATTAGTAAGGTTGGAATTGTATTTAGCATTGCTGTTCTTGCAATGATTGGGTTGTCATTCGTAGTCCATGCGAGTGGTATAGGCGGAGCTACCAGCACCACCAGCACGACAAGCATAACATCAACTTCATCAACATCTACAAGCATATCCACATCAGTAAGCACAACAGTTCCGACAAGCACATCTACATCTACAAGCACTTCTACTTCAACTTCCACTAGCACTTCTACTTCAACTTCCACTAGCACTTCTACTTCAACTTCCACATCGACTTCGTCAACGTCTTCCAGTACATCTACTTCGACAAGCACATCCACGTCTAGCTCAACATCATCAACTTCTTCCAGTACGTCTACATCAACATCTCTTTCAACCACTGCACCAACAACTACAATTCAGCAGTGCAACATAACTGAGAATGATACTCAGAACTATGGATACAGATGGGGCTGGAGTTATTGGGGATGGGGCAACTGGAACTACAATAACTGGAATACAAGCCCTTCAAACTCAACGTGGTCTGGAAACTGGACAGGTAATTCAACAGGAAATTATTCCGAGTATATTAGTATGTTTAGAGGAACATGGGGAGGTAATTTTGTATTTGCACCATTGAATACCTGGATGTGGTACAACCATATGAATAATAACCATGGTATGAATCACCACCATGATGATTGTGATGACAACGCAGATTCACATGGTGACTATGAAGCGAGCACTCACAGCCAGCATTGGAAAGGAACAGGAGGCAACGGAGACGACAATAACAATGGTAACAGCGGTTGCTGCGGAGGAAACAACTCTGATTGAAGGCTTCGTTAAGTATTATCGCGATTTACTTTAAGGATAGCAGAATCAGATGTACAGTTACACCAAGTTTATAGTATAGCAATAGTCTTACTGCCATTCTTTTAGTGTCCGTTCATTGGCAATAAGGATTATTTATTCCCGTCTTTTGTGCCCCACCAGGCGATCTTCTCGAAGAAGCCTCTCCTCTTGGACTTTGCAGCGCTGTTCTCAGTGTCCCCTGCCTTAAGGCTATATACTCTTGCAATCTGGTCTATAGCAGCTGCAAAAGGCGAACCTCTGTCTATCAGATAGACAGGTTTTTGCTTTGCCAGGCTTTCAGGGACTATCTTGTCTTCAGGTATAGAGACAAAGGCTACGTCACCGAACATCTTCTCGGTGTCCTCCTTGCTCATCTCGAATTTGCTGTACCCTGATCTGTTGATTACAAGCCTGCGCGAGACTTTGAGCTTCTCGCAGTACGCGGCAAGCTTTGCGCTGCTTGCAATTGAAGGAGAATCAGGAGTAGCCACTATTATGACATCATTCAGATATCTTGCTATTGCGCTTGGGAACATGCCTGGCTTTGTATCCAGTATTATGAAGTCATAGGGCTGCTTTACAAGCTGTGAATAGAATTTTACAAGCTGCTCTGGCTTGAAGGTCATCGCTTCATCGGCAGGAGAGCCGAGTATTATTGCAAGGTCTATGTTCTGGTATACAAAGAGAGAATCCTCTATCTCAGCCTTCCCTGTGACTATCTCCTTGAATCCGTTGCCCACTCCTTGTATCCCCAGATGCTCCATTATGCTAAATGAGTCAACGTCCGTATCAACTAGCAGAACCTTATAATCCTGATATATCAATGCAGCTGCAAGGTTTATAGCGACTGTGGTCTTTCCAACTCCTCCTTTCTGCGATGCTACCATTATAACGAATGGTTTCTTGTCCATATAACCAGTATTAAATTTCTGACAAACATTATAAACATATGCGTATGTTTTTCAGACGTAGGATAACAAATAATAATATGCACCAATACTGTAAATCCTGATGATTATATGAAGATAGTAGTAGCTTCTACAAATACGGTAAAGGTATCTGCAGTCAGGGAGGCTCTTGGAGATTATCCTGTACTGAAAGAGGCAGACGTGGAGGGTGTTGCAGTTGATACAGGAGTCTCAGAACAGCCTAAGTCCTTGGAAGAGACCGTTCAGGGTGCAGTGAATAGGGCTGAAGCTGCATTTAAGGGCTGCGATTACAGCATAGGCATAGAATCCGGGCTGATGAAGGTGCCGCATACAAAGAGCGGGAGCATGGATTTCTGCGCATGCTCTATATACGATGGGAAGAAGCACAGCCTTGGCCTTTCATGCGCTTTCGAGTTTCCCAAGAAGGTAACTGATATGATAAATGAGCTTGGGATAACCGCAAACGATGCTTTTTACAAGCTGGGCCTTACTGAGAATAAGAAGCTCGGGTCTGCAGAGGGTGCGATAGGCCTTTTGACAAACGGCAGAATCACAAGGAAGGATTATACAAAGCAGGCCGTGCATATGGCACTGATACATCTGGAGAACAAGGAGCTCTACTGATTGCATTGCATTTATTAACCAGTTTTAACTCTATTATCTTGCGGTCCTATCATGAAGGTATTTTTAGTAAGGCATGGCCATAGCAGGCTAAATGGTAAGGGAATACATCAGCCACCTGATACCAAGCTATCTGAGACAGGAATAAAACAGGCAGAGAAGATAGCAGAGAGGTTTGTTGGAGTAGACGTAGATATAATACTTTCAAGCAGGTATGAACGTGCTGCGCATACTGCAAGGATAATATCTAAAAGGATAGACAGGCCGATATTTTATACCAGTCTTCTTAATGAATTCAAGAATCCTTCTGAAGTTGAGGGGAAGAAGCATGATTCAGCTTATTCTCTCAGGGTAAAGAAGGCTGTGATCGAACATCTGGAAGATCCGAGATGGCACTACTCTGATGAAGAGAATATATTCGACAGGATAGCCAGAGGGAAGAAGGTAGTAAGGTATATAGAAGGCAGGAAGGAGGAGCACGTGCTGGTATGCACCCATAGCGGGCTTATACGAATGATACTTGCAGTAGGGCTTTTCGGGGATTCCCTTAATCCTGAGAGCTTCGACAAGATAGTCAAATTCATGCGGACCGAGAATACAGGCATAACGGAATGTGATGTGCAGCCTGATGGAAGATGGCGGCTCATTACCTTCAATGACTTTGTCCATCTAAAATGATTTTAATTGTTTCCAGTTAAATCTATCCGGAGATCTAATTGGTGGACTTGAATAAGGAGAAGCTTAAAAGCCTTGAAAAGGCGGAATTCTACAAGCGCATGCTTGACAGGCTCGCGTACGTCTCGCTTTTTGCAGACGTATCGATAGCAATAGCTACTTTGATATCTTTGCACGCTTACTCCTCGAATATAGATTATGTTATAAGATGGCTGAACTACGCGTTAACCCTGATAGTGGTAATGACCGTAATTGTCTTTGTCATATTCGTCTTCGCTTCCAACTACCATAAACGTATAATACGACTTATACGCGATACAGGACATCATGCAGTATCTTCCGTAAAGATGAACAGGAAGTAATAATTCTTCACTTCAGGCCGAATTCCTTCTTTATCTTTCCAACCTTCGGTCTGATGACAAGCATGCAATAAGGCTGAAGAGGGTTGAGCTTGTAGTAGTCCTTGTGATAGTCCTCGGCAGGATAGAACTTCTCCAGCTTTCTCACCTCTGTCACTATCTTCTTCTCATGGTTCTTCTGCTCCTCATTTATGCACTTTTCTATGACAGACCTCTGTTCTGCGTTGTTGTAGAATATTGCTGACCTGTACTGGGATCCCGAATCCGCACCCTGTTTGTCCTTTGACGTCGGGTCGTGCATCTTGAAGAATACTTCCAGAATGGTCTCGAGTTTTATCTTTGCAGGATCGTAAGCTATCCTGGCAACCTCTATGTGGCCCGTATGCCCATAGCATACCTGCTCATATGTGGGATTCTCAGTCGTGCCTCCGGCATATCCTACCGTTATACTCTTTATCTCGGGAAACATCTTGAATACAGCTTCTGTGCACCAGAAACAGCCTGCACCTAATACGATACTCTCTTCTGCCATACTTTAAGATTATCAGGAAGAGAATAAATAACATATACCAAGATGTTGAGGAAGCGTACTCATATTTTCTTTCTTGTTTACTGCTTTTTTGATCTGTTTTTCTTGTCAGTGGCAACATGAGGCTTTTGCTGTTCTGCGTTGTGGCTTGCAGCTCTGTCCTCTTTTCCTCTTACAAGAGAGATTGCACCGGCAATTGCAAGTATGAATATCATCGCTACGAATGAGTAGCGCATCCCTGTTATGAAAGCTCCTGCTATGCTTCCAGATATTGTAGATGTGCCTACGAATATCTCAAAGGCCTGAGCGCGCGGAATCGATAGTGCAGCGACTACGAAGACGACTATGAAGCTTCCCATCATGCCCATTGTAGAGAAGAGTCTTGACAAGCCTGAAGCGATTCCAAAACGTCTCTGTTCAGCATGCGCCATTATGGCGCTGCTGTTTGCAGGCCAGAACATTGCTCCCCCTATTCCCATTATCAATGAACCTAGTATTATTAGGTAGATAGTGGTGTTCTGCGCTATGAATAGGTATACGACTACTCCAAGAAGCTGCAGTACTATCCCCAGAGTTGCAACTATTCTTGCACCGTGGTTGTCTGATAACCTTCCCATGTAAGGAGCGACTATCCCGCTTATTACATAACCTGGTACAAGAAGAAGAGAGGCATAGAATGGGGTGAAGCCCCTTACTCCCTGCATATACATTATAAGCATGAATACCACTCCTAGGAAGCCCAGTCCCTGCAGAAGTGCTGCAAGCACAGAGTTCCTGAATACCTTGTTGTCGAACATGTCGAACGGTATGGTAGGGCTCTCAGCTCTCTTCTCTATGAAATAAAATGCGATAATTAGCAATATGCCTACAAGTACAGTTGCAATATTAACAGTATTAGTTCCAGTAGATGCAAAGCCTATGCCTCCGTAAAGAAGCAGTGAAAGAGAGACTGCGAGCGTCACCATGCCAGCTATGTCAAGCTTCGCTCCAAAGATCTGCTTGTCCTTTATGTACTTCACACCTAGAATCAATGCCACTATCCCTATAGGCACATTTATGAAGAATATGTACTGCCATCCTATAAAGGTGGTTATTACTCCGCCAAGAACTATTCCGAGTATTGCTCCTACATTGTATGCCATTGATGTGAAGCCGAATGCCCTGCCTATCCTGTGCCTTTCGAAAGTATCGGCTATTATGGCTCCGCTTGTCGCTGAGACCATAGCTCCGCCTAGTCCTTGTATCGCCCTGAAGACTATGAGCAGTACGTCGGTTGGAGCTATCCCGCAGAGAAATGAGGATATCGTGAATACAGCCAAACCTGCTATGAAGACCCTGCTCCTGCCAAACATGTCCCCGACCTTTCCGAACTGCGTAGTTGCAACTGCGCTGACAAGCATGTAGATTAGTATGACCCAGATTATCGTTGCAAGGTTCGAATGGAGCGAGCTTACAATCGCAGGGAAGGCGAGAAGAACTATGGTAGAGTCTATTGCTGCCATGAGCACAGCTATCAGTATGACTCCGAGTATTATGTTCTCGTGGACAGGTTTTTTCTCAGCTGCAGGATTGACGTTTTTCTCAGCCATCGTATCATCGTAAATATCCATCATGTGCAGTAAGCACTTGGTAAATAGGATACTGCATAATTTGCATATTACCTATTTAAATCGATGCTGTGGGCAGAATTGCATTTTGCCTATCATGCCTTATGTTTATCCTTTGCATCAGGAATAAACTTCATAGATATTGAATTTACACAGTATCTTGTATTCTTTGGAGTAAGCCCTTCTCCGATAAAGACATGTCCAAGGTGAGCTCCGCATCTTGCGCACTCTATCTCCATCCTTCTCCCATCAGGATCAGGCAGCCTTTTTACAGCTCCTGGAATCTCCTTATCGAAGCTTGGCCAGCCACAGTGGGCATCGAACTTGTCTTCTGACCTGTATAAAGGGGCTTCGCAGCGCCTGCAGACGTATGTGCCCTTTTCGTAGAAGTCATCGTATTCTCCAGAGAAAGGGCGTTCTGTGCCCTTATGCACTATTACCTTCTCTTCCTCCTTGGTTAACTTGTTGAGTTTCATCTTACATTCGCCTTCGGTTTTATCGTTATATCGCTCTCCTTGACATTGCCATCTTCGTCAAATAGGAAGGACGCTGTGATGTAATTGCCATTCAGCGCATCTTTCAGCCAGTACCTGTCATCAGGCCACATCTCTTCCAAAGGAAGGTCTTTCGGGTGGCACCATTTGGGCTTCATCTCCTCGCTTTCCTTGGGCACGCCCTCCCATGAATCGGCTATGAATACATGCACCTCCTGGTTAAACTTGGAACTATCCTCTCCGCTAAAATAGAATCTTATCACACCTGTCTTCCTAAATGACTTGAGATCAACAGCTATCTCTTCTTTTGTCTCTCTCAATAATGCATCTTCAACAGACTCTCCTTCGGCAAGCTTGCCACCTACTCCGTTCCATTTGCCTACGCCGAAGCCTCTTTTCTTCATTGCTATGAGGACCATGCCCTCTTTGTCAATAAGATAGCATAAAGTCACTTTCCGCAGGTGCGGATACGCGCTCTCATAATCGGAAAGAGTATTCAATTCCATAAATATCTACGCGTATCATGAGGGAGTCGCATGGTTGCACTTTGAGCAGTACTGCTCCTCCTTCTTCGTCGTATGATTATACTCTGTTGCACGCCATATATCCTTGCAGTAGCAACTGCACCCTATCATAGTTTGACAGACTTTGCACATTGGATCGCCTCTAATATTATACATAACGTTTTAATAAAATTCCCTGTATAAAGCAATACGTCAGAGTGATATTGTGCTTAGAATAGAGTATATAAAGGACATGAAGCTGGAGCATGGAAGCAGGGCGAGAGTAGGCGGAAGAGTGGTAAAGGTAAACAATCTCAAGAGCGCCATTTTCATATGGGTCAGGGATATAACTGGAGCAGCACAGGTAACGATATTGAAGAACAGCGTAGATCCAGAACTGCTCAAGGTTGCAGAACAGCTCATGCCAAATGATTTTGTGATTGTAGAGGGCACTATACCAAAGGAGATAAAGACCTCGCTTGGAAAGGAGCTTCTTCCTACTAAGATAGAGATAGTCAGCAAGACCAGTGGGCCTTCCCCGATAGACATTGAAGGTATAAATGAGAGCAGCGTTGACAAGAGGCTGAGCTGGAGGGCTCTTGACCTTAGGAACCAGAAGAATACTGCCGTCTTCCTTGTGCAGTCAAAGCTGATGGAAGGGATGCAGAGGTATCTTTATTCGCAGAAGTTCATGCAGACCTTCACTCCCAGCCTGATGGGCGCCTCCTCTGAAGGAGGTTCTGAGGTATTCCAGCTGAAGCATTTCGGCAAGAATGCATTTCTTAGGCAGGATCCGCAGCTGCACAGGCAGCTCCTAATGGTAGCTGGCTTCGAACGCGTCTATGAGATAGGGCCGAGCTGGCGCGCAGAGCTGAGCAATACGCCGATGCACCTTACAGAGCACAGGACATGCGCAGCTGAGATGTCATACATAGAGAGCGAGAAGGATGTCATGGAACTTGAGGAAGGGCTGGTAAAGAGCGCAATGAAAACAGTTTCAGATGAATGCAAGGAGGAGCTGGCGCTGTTTGAAGCGGATATACGCATACCTGAGCACTTCCCCGTCCTGGAATTCCCCGGAGTATATGACATTCTTGAGGAGCTCGGCTTCAAGCCTAAAAGAGGGGAAGAGGATTACAACAAGCAGGGAGAAGCAGCCCTTGGAAAGTATGTAAAAGAGAGGTACAATTCGGATTTCTTCTTCGTAAACAGGTTCCCTTATGCGATAAAACCCTTCTACGTTATGCGCTTTGATGACGAGCCGCAGTGGGCCAGGAGCGTAGACCTTATGTACAAGGGGCTTGAGATAAGCAGCGGAGGGCAGAGGGAGCACAGGTATGAAAAGATAATAGAGCAGGCCAAGGGCAAAGGCTTGAATGTTGATAACCTTAAGTGGTTCAGCGAATTCTTCAAGTACGGGGCTCCGCCACATGGAGGTTTCAGCATAGGCATAGAGAGGCTCACCATGAAGATACTGGAAATACAGAACATACGCGAAGCCGTTCTCTTCCCTAGGACTCCGGATCTTCTCGTACCCTAGGCAGAATTGCGTGATTTTTGCTGTTTTGGAGTGGTGTACCTGAGATGCCACTTTGGCACAGGCAGGTTTATATTGTTTGAAGTACATTTAATAGTGGGGATAGGGTGAACAGATGCCAGAAGATACACACACGGTCACGTATGATGCGAAGGATATAGAGAACGCAATAAACGAAGCAGTACAGTTTTTGCCTAAACATTTTACTCCTAGGCACGAGCATAGCAAGAGATGCTACAGGGTTTTGCAGCACATACTCTATGATGATGAGTATACAGTGCTTGAAGCGAAGCAGAGCCTTGTCAAGTCTCTCTCTCCGATAAGGATAGTGGCAACAAATAAACGAATAATACTTGTCAATCCCTCATTCTCATCGTTGTGGCTCGGTTATAACTTATTCACTCCGACCAGATACGAAGTAATTCCTTACAGCAATGTGGCAAATATAACACTGCTTACAGGCATCTCATTTTCAAGCATCTCAGTTTTCCTGACTACAGGATCTCCAAACTGGGACGGCAGCATCGAGGGGCTTAAGACAAAGGATGCGAAGGCGATGTTCATATTCATGGAGAAGGTGACAGAATCGTTGAGAAAGCAGGGCAATAATCCCGCACCTGCTGCCCATAAAAGTTCAAAGAAGAAGAGGAATGAGGTTGATATCAAGAGATCAAAGGAGATGGTAAAGAACAGAGGTGCAAAATTCGTCTGGCTCGGTCCACAGCCTCTGGACTATGTCTCAGATGCTCTTGAAGTTGACAAGAACAGCGTGACAAGGGTAGATATGGGAGAGATAGAAAAACTGGATAAGGGCACAGCTGAAAAGTTTGATGGATGCATATTCGTATGCAATAACGGAGCTTTCTCATCTTCGGTATCGGATTATATGTGGGAAAAACACGGGGTCAATACCTTCGTGCTTCATGGAGGAATAGAACAATACAAGACAGCAGGGAAGAATACAGGCACTTCCTGAACAGAGGAAGTTAAGGATTCCCATAAAATCATTGTAAGAATTGCAGATATGCAGTGATAGTAGGAATTTAAAGCATATTCCGCGCGCATGCTATTGACGTATAGGTGTGAGTATAAGGATTGGTGAATATAGTATTATCTCAGAAGGGCATGGTTCCGGTAAATATTTCTTGTGGAAGACCTTAGGTATAAAAAGAGAGCCCTGAGAGTTCTGCCGTCGTAAAAAGCGTAGCCAGTAGTATATTGAATGTTAGTATTTGCTAAGATTGTTTGTTACTTCCGCTTTTGCGTAGTTTTTGGGCATAAGTCTCGCTAGCCAGTTCATTAAGCAGGTTCTTTCTTTCCTTTATTATTTTATTTACTACCTTCTCCACAAATGCCTTCATTTTATACACTTCTTCATTATAGATTCAACTTCAGATATATTATACTTGCCGTTTGCCACACCGTAGACCAGATCAATGACACCTTCATCTTTAATTTCTAGATTCTTGCCATTTATCTTAAGTAACGTAGCAGTACTGACAAATGCAGTTCTTTTGTTTCCATCAAGAAATATGTGACCAGATACCAAGTCATGCAATAATGCAGAGGCTTTCTTTTCTAATGGAGCGTTTCTGCTTAATTTATGCACTGCAAACTCCAAATTACCATCATTGATGACAATGCCTTTTTCTCCCACTTTTTTGTTTATCTCAATTATATCTTCTTTAGTTAGCAGTTCCAAGTTAATCAAATGATAATTGCAATTAGAGTATATAATAATGCCTGGTATTGCCAACAAATGATAAGGATCAGCCCTGAGAGGGAATTGAACCCCCGACATCTTGTTTACAAAACAAGCGCTC
>CAZCSE010000002.1:0-51139 GCA_964501245.1 Microcaldota archaeon
GAGAAGGGATTTATTCTTCACTATAGCAAGCATACAGGATTTCCAGCGAATAGAGAATGGGGTTATGGGCTTTGAATATAATGCCAATCCTCTTGTCGTACCTCAGATATGCTTACGTTTTGGAGATGTTGAGAATACCGGTGTTACTGGAAGGCACTTTACAAGTTTCATGATGGCAGGTCAGCATGCGTTTAACTGGCCTAAGGAAGGTTATTGGAGAGATAGGTGCATCGAGTTAAACTACAAATTCCTGACAGATGAGATAGGGGTAAAGAAAGAGGATCTTGTTTATAACGAGGATGTCTGGGCCATGGGAGATTTCTCAGAGTTCGGACCCTCTCTTGAGAGCTTTGCAAACGGATGCGAACTTGTAAACAGCGTATTCACCCAGTTTGAGAATTCCAACGGCTCTATCAAGGAATTCAAAGGAAAGGTAGTGGATGTCGGATGGGGCTTCGAGAGGCTCGTATGGTACTACACAGGATATGACACGGCTTATGAAGCCGTATTCAAGGACATACTGAAAAAGATAGAGAAGAAGAGTAGCATTGAATTCAACAAGAAGCTGTTCAACAAGTTTGCAAAGCATTCGAGCAAGATAGACTTCTCTGAGAAGGCAGGAGGGAAGGTAGAGGATGAGATACTGAAGAAACTGGGAATCTCGAAGGAGGATTATGACAAAGGGGTAAAGCCGCTGCAGGCGCTATATGCCGTTCTTGATCATTCACGAACACTTCTTTTTGCTGTATCTGATGGGGCCCTGCCATCCAATATAGGGGGAGGATACAATCTTAGGGTTATACTGAGAAGGGCGCTGAGCTTCATAGAGGAGTACGATCTCGGAGTTAGCATAGAGGAGATTGCAGATATGCATGCCGATGAACTGAAGGGATTATATCCTGAGCTCAAGGAGAGCCTTGACATATTCTCAAAGGTAATTGATATTGAAAAGAAGAGGTATGCGGCTACCAAGGAGAACAGCACAAAGATAGTAGACAGGATAATTGCAAGGAAGAGCGCTGTAGATGTGAAGGAGCTGCGGACAATGTATGAGAGCAATGGGATAACCCCTGAGATGATATCGTCTGTAGCTGCGAAGAAGGGAGTACATCTTGAGATACCGAGAGATGCTTATGAAGGAATAATGAAGGGAGACTTCACAAGAGAGCGTGAGACCAAGAAGCACATAGACATAGATATGAGCAAGTTCCCCAAGACCGAACAGTTATACTATAAACTTGCTGAAGAGTCCGATTCAAAGGTACTTTATGCTGACAAGAGTCATGTGATACTTGATAAGACTCCGTTCTATCCTGAAGGAGGAGGACAGGAAGCAGATCATGGAACAATTGATGGTGCAAAGGTGCACGACGTTCAGAAGTATGGAGATGTGATTGTGCATTTTATAGAGGGAGGTAACATAAAGAAAGATACAAAGGTGAAATGCGTAGTGAACCATGAGAGAAGGCAGAGGCTGATGGTGCACCACACAGCCACACATCTTATGAATGCAACATTGAGGAATGTGCTTGGAAAGCACGCATGGCAGGAGGGAACAAGGAAGGAAGAGGAGAAGGCGCACATAGACATAACGCATTATGATAAACTGTATGACAAAGATGTTGAAAGGATAGAGGATTTCGCAAATGGCGCCCTTGCAGATGGCATTAAGGTAACGGTAAAGGATATGGAACGCGGAGAGGCCGAGACAAAGTATGGCTTTACGATTTATCAGGGACACGGCGTGCCATCAAAGATAATGCGCATAGTTACTATAGAATCAAAGGATGGTAAGCTGATAGATGCAGAGGCATGCGGCGGCCTTCATGTTGTTGGCATGGAGTACATGATAGGAATGATAAAGGTAATAGGTACATCAAGAGTTTCTGACGGAGTTGACAGGGTTGACTTTGTCGCAGGAAAGGCAGCACTCAGATACTTCCAAGAGTCATACAAACAGCTGAAGACGATATCACAGACACTTAATTCGGATCTTTCCAGCACGGGAGCAAGAGTCCAGACACTGCTTGAGGAGAAACTGGCATTGGATAAGGAGAATGCAAAGAGGCTTGAGGAGATTGCAGCTGCTGTTGCAGACTCGAAAGAGGTTATTGACGCGATTGATGCAGCTCTCTCTAATAAAGAGAGCATCGCTGAAGTGAAGCTCAATTACAACAAGCAGATAATGAGGAAGTCTATAGGAGACCTGACGTCAAAGTTCAAGAGACTTACTGTTATAATGGTTGGCAGCTCAGGAGAGGTTCTTGCGTCACGCGGCTCAGAATCAGATATTGCTGCAATAGACGCGTTGAAGAAGCGATTCGGTGCCAAGTTCAAGGGAGGAGGAAGCAGAGATTATGCTGAAGGAAGAGTAGACTAGTGAGTGCATGTCAGATATTTTATACCAGCTTATACTTTATCCTCTAATCTATATCTTTCCCGCATATGTTTCAAATGGGGCTCCGGTGATATTCGGGGGAGGAATGCCTCTCGACTTCAATAGAAAGCTTGGAGGCAAGCCGATATTCGGCAGCCATAAGACCATCAGAGGGCTTGTAGCAGGCCTTCTCTCCGGAATTATAATCGCATATGCAGAGTCTATTGCATTCCAGATGCCTTATCTGCTTGCGATAGGTTTATTGCTGAGCGTAGGCACCCATTTCGGAGACCTTTTCGGAAGCTTCGTCAAGAGAAGGATAGGGACTAAGGAAGGAGTGAGCATGCCATTCATGGACCAATACCTCTTCCTGCTTTTTGCATTCATATTTGCATTCCCGTTAGGCAACCTTCCAGCATGGTACGGGATAATATTCATAATAGTATTGACTGGAGTACTGCACAAAGGAACAAATATAGCAGCATATATAATGAAGCTGAAGAATGTTCCTTGGTAGCTGGTTCTTTACGCCTCCCAGATCCATGGAAGTATGTTTATCAGTATGGCTATAACTGCTATAAGCGCTATTGCGGTCACTATCTTCTTGTTCTTTATGCTGGTCTGGAAGATACGCCATCCATCAAACCCAGGTATTGGAAGCAGATTGACCACGCCTACAAGGAAGTTAAGTATCGCTGAGAGTGCAACAAAGGTGTATATAAAGTATATGCTCTGGGAAGGAAGATTGCCAGGTATAGGGCCGCTCTCCTGTGCAAGATCCACACCTATCTTCCCATCAGATGCAGCTATGATAGAGTATGAGCCTTTGTTGGTAACAACGTTTACCTTTGAGAAAGCTTTGTCCTGTGCAGCTGCTGCTTCCAGAGAGGTTATGTTGTTTACAGTGTGGCCGTTCCACGAGTATATTATGCTTCCTGGAGCGATAACATTATATGCAGGAGTACCGTTAAGCACAGCAGTGACTGTAACAAAACTTGTAACATAGTGTGGAAGCACGTAAATGAGCATGATGACAAGTAAAGCCGTGAATATTATTGATAGAAGTATGTTTGCAGATATCCCAGCTGCAAAGATTCTGTTCTGTTCGTGAGCTTTTAGTTTCAATACCTTTTTCTCATCCGGTTCGACAAAAGCTCCCATTGGTATTATTCCGAATACCACCAGGCCTATTGATTTTATCTTTATCTTTGAAAGCTTTGAGAGGACACCGTGCGAGAACTCATGCACGACCAGTATCAGTATAAGCGATAAAAGTCCTGCAAATATAGGTATAGTTATCCCTGGTATAAGCGGCGCTACCCCAGGAACCTGGCTTGAGAGTGCTGCTGAATTGGGAACGGCAGTCGATAAGGAAAGCAAGTATGTGCCTATTCCATATAGTATGCTGGCCGCATTGTAAACTATCGAGTATATTATGAACAATGTAAATCCGCCGATGAAATTGACAGCATATATCGCATATGCAAGAAGATCTACTGATGAAGAAGCAGGAGCTGATCCAAGCCTTGAACTTATCTGAGGTATGCTTATGAATGTGAATGCTTCTGCCATGAATGGAACTACGAAGAACATTATCAATACGGCTGAGATAGCCCCGAATATCGCCATCTTGGCGCTTATCCGTTTTTTGAACATGAAATAGGAGAATAGGCCAAAACCTGTCGCTAGTCCCCAGTCTGCCATAAACTCCCAGTAGGGTTTTCCCCTGCTTGCCAGTCTGTCTATTATCCAGGTCCCTCTCTTGCTTCCGAGCATATACATTCCAAAGAAGCCCATGAACCCATTCGCACTGCTTATTATGTATCCGGTTATAAGCAGTATGATTATAGCTGCAGGCCAGCTGATTATCGGGCTTATCCCGCTGAAATAAAGATATATTATTGCAAATAAGGCCGCTACTGCTACAACTATGCTTGATGAAGCATTGAGCTTAGTTCTTAATTTTTCTTCTTCTTTTTTTACAGGCATTTTTGCGCCTCATTTCTTTCCTGTCTTCCTTGTTACAAAAAGCAGAAGACCTACTATTATTCCTCCGGCTAATATGTAAATATATCCTATGTTTCCATAGGAGAGCAATAAAGCGCCTATAGGGAAGTTTGTTAATGATTGTGCAGGAGCCCATGAATAATCAGTCGTGTAGAAGGTGTCCTGTGGACCGCTGTAGCTAGGGTTATAAGCATATTCTATAGGAGACTGTGTAACCTTGATAGGTTCAGGGGTTACTGTAGAGATGCCAGGAGAACTCGAGCCTGCCGAAGGGGCGCCGTAGAATACAGCTTTTATATTTGCATATCCGTATCCGCAAGCGGTTATCGTCTTTGAGAATGCACCGTTTGCATTTGTAGTTGCACTTCCTATCAGACCTAGCTGTGATGTGCATAATCCAGTACCATTTGAGAATACAGGATCGCACCACTGGTTATTTCCTCCTGAGTTTACAGGGCAGGTATTAGGTATCTTGGTCTTCCCGTCAGTACCATATATATTGCAGTTGTACTGTATGGGCTGCAGCAGGCTATTTGGCGCTGCAAGGCAGGATCCCGATGCGCTTGTTGATGCGTGATATGTTGGGATTTCTGCGTTTGGATTAGGAGTCGTTCCTCCGTATAACCATCCAGGAATTGCAAGCTGGCAGTTCTGTGGAACGTTTGCGCCAAAGCCGAATGCACAGAGCTGTACATTAGCAGGATCCGTATATGGATTGTAGTTCTGGAAGCCGAGGTTTGTATCGTAGTATAGGTATACAGTGCCTCCGCTCATAGGGATCTGCTGAGTGCTGAATGGAGGGGTGTAATTTAGGTTTCCTGTTATCGTAAGTGTGGTCTGGTTTGAATTGCTTCCGCTGACAGAGGATGCTACAGATACGCCAAGCTGTGTCGCATTTGCAACATCTACGTCCATAGGAAGGTATATGTTGTTGTTGAATCTGTCATTTAAGACTACAACTATTCTATGATAGCCATAAGGGTCTGTAAGAGTGCCTGGTGTCCCGACTCCGTTTCCTGTGAAGTTGATGAATGTATCATTTGCGTATATCATATCCTGATAGAAGTTGAATAACGTTACGGCATTAGGGAAGGTTTTTGACGCAGTGTATGTAAATGTATTCTGATCACCATTCCCAGAAATTGACAAGGCAGATGAGAGTACCGATGATAAAGAGGTTTGAGTCATGCATACTGCACCAACGCATGGAAGCAATGACGTACCTCCTAAGCTTACAGGACCGGTTATAAGATGTATGGATTCATAGTAAGGATAACCTAGGACTGATCCAGGATTACCTACACCTTGCCTGTTATCTTCTATGCCGTATGCCATGGTGCGTATCGCATTTACCGTAATCTGCTTGTTTGTTTGGTATGCCAAGGAGTCATTCACATATACTGTTCCGAATATCCTGTTTGTAAATAGATTGAATAGTATCTGTTTTGGCACTATCGTAGCATTAAGCATCTGCTGGTAGAACGTACCGTTCAATATGTATTGTGCATATGATGGGCCGCCTTCTATAGGAGCAGATAGAGTTGGGGAGGTGTACGTCTTGCTGACTCCTGTCGAGAAGAGCGTTGTGAGAGTATCCCATGTCCTGCTTATGTCAAAAGGCGGAGCAGTTGCAGGCTTTGTAAAGCACCAATATACTGTAGCTGTTGGAAGAATCTTAAATGTCTGCTGCTGAATCTGCTGTTGGGTCTGGAAGGTTTCTTCGTATGGAACTACAGCATAACCGGAAAGTAAGCTTTGCAGTTTTGTCTGCTCTGCAGAAGCAACCTGTGAGGGAGATACTGCGCCTGTAGAAGTAGGGATAGTCTCTCCCTGGTTTACGAAATTAGGGTTTCCAAGTAATGATTCGTATTTGCTCTCTGTAGAACCATAATTTGTAGTAGGCGATGTTGAACTTGTTATGCTAGTTGCACCTGAAAATGTAGAGTAAAGATACTCGCTGTACGTAAGTGTCTTAAGTGATCCGATATTCTCAGTATAGTTGAATGGGCTTGACAGCAGGAGCATAGGGCTTTCAAATGAGTTTACGTTATTGTCCTTTATGCAGAGGTTCGGATAATTGTCTCCAGATGGAAGGGATATTGCACTATTGCCATTTGCATCCATGTAGCATACAGACTGTGCAAGCACTGGTGGACCTTTCGGGCTCAGGAACTGCGTATAGTTCTCAAGATCAAACCTTGTGAATAGCAGTTCTGCATACTGGTTTGCAATCTTGGCTGAACCGCCGTTTAGGTTCTGCGGAGACGGGAATAATATGCCGACTGTATTGTTGAAGCTTACTGAAAATCCTACTCCTGACAACGGAAGGAAGGCGCATCCATATGTTCCGCTCGTGAGTGTTACCAGTATACTTGAACTGCAATCTAGCCCGCTTAGAGCTGGGCCAAGAGGCCAGTAATTGCTGTTTTGAGTGTAAGTGCTTGAGGGCATTGTGCAAGGATTGCTCCATGAGTCTAATCCGCATAGATTTACTACACCTGAAGAGGTACCATCTGACAGGCTTCCTGCTATCATCCATCCGAACGGAGGATACATGCCCCCACTCTGGTATCCAGTATATTGCTGGTATACATCCTGACCATTTGGATTTGTGCCGGTCTGGAACCATACGTCGTTATACTTTGTAGGATTTATAGGCACATCCTGTCCTGTTGAGTTTATAACCCTTAACATAAGGGTATCGAAATTTGCAGTATCTGTGGATGTCCAGCACCATTTTTTAACAATTATGTTTATGTGGAAGTTGCATGTCTGCCCTAAACCGCCATACCAATTGTCAAGCACATATAGGTAGCCGTTTACATCCTGTATAGCTACTGGATGATGATAGGATGCCTGATCAAGCTGAGTTATCCCTGCACTCTTAAACTTGTTAACTATTGCTGAGATCTCGTTATTGTTTATCGTATTAAGACCGTAGAAGCCACCGTTGGCTATGAATTCTGTTATGTTTACTGATGGAGTAGGGTTAGTAACAGAAGTTCCAGATACGCTTGATAACGAACTTGTAGCGCCTTGATAGGTTATGCCCAGAGGAGCCACATCTGATGAATATGCCAGATTGTATGTGCTCAGATACTTCAGGGTGGTTCCTGAGAATACATATATGTTACTGCTCTGCTGACTTGCTATGAATATAAGCTTTCCATCAGGAGATGCTGCTATCTCCGTAGGTGCGATAGGTTTACCGGAATTGTCTTCTGGGACCTTCCCATTTGCAAGCGTAAGCATCGCACCGGTTATTGGAGGTCTGCCATTTTCTGCGTTGCTTATTCTTATTATCCATGGAGATGGAGTACCTGCTATTGTAAGCGTACCGACTACATAAACATCGCCAACAGAATCTGCAGATATGTTCATAGGCGTAAAACTTATTGCAGGTCCATGGTATATGCCATTTCCAATGCATTTTTTCCTTATGCTGTCCCAGAAATCATTGTAGGAGCATTTGTTGCCGTATCCTCCTGCTTCTAGGAGAGTGCTTCCTATCCATGTTGATTCTACGAACGTTTGTGTTATTGGTATCTGATTTATAACATAGGTATTTGCGCTCTGCAGTTTTATCAGGCTTGTCCAGTAGTTCTCCCAGTCGGTATTCCAGACATTTTGGCAGGATACAGCCCCGGCACAAAGGCTTGATGCAGGCTTTGTAGATGACCCTAGAGCAGTATCGCTTGTAGTTATAGTATCAACTATATTTGGAATAGACCCAGGAGGCATTATGGAATTGTTGTAGTAACCCTGGTTCATTACCCTCATTACATATATACTATTTGTTGCGCCTGCAAAACTTGCAGCACTTTGCGTCCCTGTTTGTGATGATGCAGTTATGCCCTGAGCCCAGGATACTAAAGCTGAAGCTGCTGCAGAGTCACTGCCCGATGTTGATATCTGGTCACTGATGGTCCCTGATATTGTAGATGATGCTAAGATAGAGCTTGATGAAACGGACTGCAACAGAGGAAACTCTGACAGCTCTGAAGATGCTTCGGAGTTGGTCGTGTAATAACTTAGAGGTTCATTATTTTTCAACCCGTAGATTATGGCATTATAAGTAGCCAATGTTGCTCCGTTAGCGGATACTGTCTGCTTTATTGCATCTGCAGATGCAGTAGCTCCCTGGCTTGGTGAAGAGTATTCAGGAGTACCATCAGATGCAGTGCAAGGAGATGACGGAGTTTTGATATTTACTTTCAGGCCCTGGTTAGATCCACTTCCTTGAATAGGATTTATACCTAGCGGGTTATTGTATATGAAATCAGCACCGTTGCTGTATGATTGTGCTATGGCAGCGATAAATGCCTCATTGTTTGTTGTATCAGATACGCCAAGATCCGAGAGCGTAGATTGTATAAAGTTGTCTAAGTTGCTTCCAGAAGATGGTTGTGTTATAGTACATGATGATGAAGTTACTGCCTTGATTGGAGGAACTGTTATCGTATTTGCAAGTACAAAGACATAATCATTAGGAATTGCAGCTATTGACAACGGGTCCTTTATAGAAACCATTGCATTTACTGTATTTGCTCCGGCAGTAGCTAACTGCTGCTGGGTTGCCCCGTAACCGTACATTATCGGCTCTCCGATGTTAGGATACACTATCGCTTCGCTCTGCATTGTATTTACTACCATGTTTGGCATCGCATAAGGTACAAGGATTGTTTTGCTGTTCAGCCCGCTTCCAAAATGATCGGAAAAGAAACATCCTATGGAACCGAAGAAGCCAGTATTTCCAGAATTGCAGTTCTGCTGGTACTTATTGGTATTGTAAGAAACCATGAAGAGCTGAGGCGTGCTTATGTTTATAGGTATCTCACTTGTCTTAGGGTTATTGTAATTGAAAGGGCTATATGCAGCATAAGAGAGCTGGTCAAGCGTATAAAGATTGTTTCCAAGAGATGGATTTTTTACCTGAAAGTTATATAGTATATATGGTAGGAAATTAGTATCGAATGTTGCATTTGTACCTGGCGTCTTGCCATTTGGAGGAGCTGTCTGGTATACATAGGGTATTTCAGCATTCTGTATACTCTGGAGTGTGGTGGATATAGTATATTTGTAAGTGTATATACAAGCTATAGGATATACTTCAAATGGCGGAGTGTATCCTATCCCTGGAGCAACATAAGGAAGATATCCTGCAGGTACACTGAGACCGAAAAAGCTAGGTATCGGCAATCCTGCAAGCACGGAAGTAGTCTTTGTAACTGCAGGAGCACCTGCGAAATTCGCATACTCTGCAAACCATGACCATAAGCCATGCTGCGGTTGGGGAGACACTCCTGAAAATATATTGGAATTTGAACTGTATGCAGTAGATATTGCACCTGATTCTAGCTGGGGAGAGTAAGCGACAGCCTTAAGCACCATATATGCAGTATTCTCTGCAGACACATTAGAATAGCCATGCGCAAGATCGAATAATGAAAAATCATAATGCTGCGTGTACACCAGATCTGATAATAAGAATACTGATTTGACGCCAGCTGAAGCAATCTGGCAACCGTCACCTGCTATGAATGGCTCCGCACCGGTTACAAAGTAGATGTTATCTGTAGGATTTGTTGGTGGACTCTTAGGGCATGTTTCCATGTACGCAGCGTTCTGCTGATTGTATGAAGCCACTTGGGAAGCAGGAGATACGTAAGGATTTCCAGCATAAGGTATTGGGATATGGCTGTTTGCCCCAACGCCTGCAGTGATTGGATTATACAGAGTAGCAAATGGACAAGTATAAGTTACAGTTACTGACGCGCCTGTACCAGTAGACTGTATGTGGGCATCCGGAATGCTTATAGCTTTGCAGAACTGATAGGCTGCAGTGCCTACAAAACTTGATGCGCCTGATGACGCATATGCTGTGTGCACGATTAATGAATATGAAGAATATAGCAGGATTACAATGAATAACATGTTCTTCTTATCCATCTTATCAGCGCAACCTCATTATCTAACACGAGAGAGATTTATAATAATAGTGTTTTCAAGAATATGGCTGTTCTTGGGTTAGGAATTGTGAATGCTGAGCCTATGACAGGATAAACGGTTTCTTTGTTTGGCATATGGCATGCGTCAGCTTTAAAAGGATTCATTCTTTTAAGTATACATTGTTGGTAAGATGGCAAGAAATGCAAGAAATGCACGTGATACAAGAAGTACATTGGCTAAGCCAGTATCTGGCAATGCCGCTGCACACGTTCTGCAGTTTATAGGCAGCTTGATCTTCCTAGGATTGATCTTCTGGGGAGGAGTAGGTGCGCAATATAACATGAATTCGTGGAATGCGCTTGGCGGAGGAGTCTGGCTCCCCGTATTCTTCTCTCTTGCAGTAGTAGCGTCTGTAGCTCTCTTCTTTGTAAGTATAGCTAACATAGCTAGTCCAGGAGGGATATACAGATATGGAGGAATGCAGCTTGCTGCTGTTGCAGGAATATGCCTTACTGCTCTGACATACGGTTCAGCAAGCTATTTCTGGGCTGCAGTAGTAGGATTCATAATAGCAGTGATAGGAGGCATCTTCACAAGATAAGACTCTTACAGATTTTATTTTTTAATTTTATTTTTTGTCTTTTCCTTATTTACTTTGCTGATAATCAGTACTTAATAGCAAGTATGACAGTCTACTTTTTGCTGACCGTAGCGTTTGTCTGATTTTTAGCAATGCTGTTCGAGGCACTGGACTTTGTGTTATTGGTTGTTGTAGATGATATGCTGTTAACAGTAACAGTATTCGAGTTTATGCTATTAGCGGATGAGACCTTTGTAGATGTACTGTTATTGGATACAGAACTTACAGGTATGCTGCTTGAACTGTTAGTAATGGCAGGCGTGCTGTTCGTATTGTAAAGAATCTTGAATATCTTTGTATCTGGATTTGCATATATCAATTGCATAGAGACATTCCTGTTGTTCCATGCGCATGAATAGCTTGAGCATAAGAACAGGAACTTTGCCAGGTTGGTATCCGCAAGATAGCTGCTGAGTATGTATGCACCGGTTATATTTACAGGGTATCCCTGTCTAGGGACATTTGAGTACATTAATACAAGCATGTTTCCACTTGTCTGATTGAAGTATGTAGGCTTCACCACACTGAAGTTTGCATTGTCCTGATTGTATAGCACTACGGTTGAAAATGGAGATATCTCCTCCTGTCCTGTCTGCAATGTCTTGTATAATATATATGCCTTAAAGTCAGTGATAGAATTGTTCCTTGGGATTGACATCACTACATCTATTCCTTGTGGATTCGAAAGCTGGAAGAGTTCGGTTGTAGAATTGAAGTTCTCTGCAAACTGGTCCAGTAGAACAGATCCGTATAATGAAGCATTTGTAGTGAGGTTTGATTCTATATATATGCCCTGTGTTTCTACCATCCATGTATATCTTGCAACAAAATATTCCGGTTTCCCGTTTATCTTGCTGGAGAGGAACTGGGGATCTGAACTTGAATTGAATAGCCATGCTGCAAATGGGTCTGCCTTGCTTGAATTCTGTGAACCTACACTGTCCGTAACGCTTGTCCTGTTAGCCCAGCCTTCAACTACGCTACCATCAGGCCATAGGGTAAGAACAGTAGCGTTTGCAGGTGAGTTTGCCTTCAGCCATGTCATTGCGCTCAGGAACTGAGGATTTACGTTGTCTGCCTGAGATAGATTATTAGCGTATATGCCGCCCACATACATCAGCACTATTATGAATGATATTAGCAGTACAGACCCAACAGCCAATGTTGCATATTTGGCATGTATCTCATGCTTGTCGTGATGGTTTGTTTCGTAATAGAGATATGCAGGATATGCAAATGTAAGTACCAGGAAGAGCGCAATGGTAGGAATTAAACCGAATGTGGAGATGTAAGAATACATGTCAATCGAGTTTACAGCGGAGAGAATTAGACCTGTTATGAGAAGTATCTCTAGAAATGCCATGATATACTTAAATTGTGTCTTTGATGAGCTTCTCACAAACGATAGAAGCCAGTATACAGTATATGCTGCAAATATTGCAAGAGGAACAGATATCAATGAGTTGAACCTTATTGCATTTATCTGAAGGTAAGCTGTTACGGCAAAGTATGCCATCAGTATAAGCATTCCTGGATTTATGCCGAACACTGCCTTTGCCTTTCCTTTCATATATCCTCCGGAATCAAAGACCTGCATGAACAGGTAGGGAAGCATAAGGACCATCATTATAATCCAGATTGCTGCCCTTGAGACAGTTGTTGCTGCTGTGCCGAGATACATTATTATGGTCATTGGGGTTATGAAGAGAACATTTCCAAAGCTTGCATAAAGGAACGCTTGCGTAGGAGGCTGGAGCTCCTGTATTGTAGCTGCAAAATTGCTCGTTATGATGAAGCCGTTCCCCACAAATATCTCGTATATGAACTGGTTATCAACAAAATATATGATTGCTAATGCTACAAGAAACACAAGCACCGTGATTATGGTCCTTGTAACTGGTGATCCGACAAATGATTTGTATTTGCTTGCATTGTCAGATAGATATTTAGCGATAAACCACCCTATAACTGCGAGCACTATCAGAGATATAGTATTTAATCCGGTAAATGTCTGGTGGACAAAGAACCCAAACGCGATGTATATGTTTACAAGTATGTACCATAAGATAAATGAAGCTACAAGATATTTGGAATCCTCTAGAAGATCCTTCTTATCAAATATGAATGATACGAATATCACGAGCATCAGCATTACCATATAAACCGCAGTTGCAAATGCCGCTCCGTTCCAGACATAATTGGATAAACTCAGGAAGACCGCAGAGAGTATCGCATATGCCATTTTCTTTTTGTCAAATTGTATTTTTGATATCTTATGCCTGTGCTTTTCCTCTGAAGGCTCTTTCATTATAAGAGCTGCAAATATCAACGCTATTATCAGAAAGATTGTGACAAAGCCGTCTCCCCTGTATATAAGCGCACTTGTTCTTGCGGCATCTCCCATGCTAAGCGCAACAAAGAGCATTGATAATATGCCGAAGAGTTTGTCTTTCGTTATCATTCTTGCAAGGAGGTATGCGCCTATAACGTCGAATATTCCGAATAATACAGGAACTAGGCGCATTACATCGTAGTAGCTTATTCCAAAGAACTGAAGGAAGAAGTATGGGAATAGGGTCACCCAGTAAAGACCTTCAGGCTCAAGGACCACTGTAGGAGATGGATAGCCTGATATGTGAAGCACATGGGGCACTATGAAATTGTTGTTTACAGCTGCCCTTATTACAGAGAAGTGGTAGAAGCCGTCAGGCTCATAAAAGCCTGCATCTCCCAGCATAGTCGTTCTGTATATTATCGTCAAGTATATGATTGCTATCGTTATTACAAGGAAGACGAGAAATTGCACTCTCCTTGATTCTAAAGCCTCTTTTATTCCCATGTCTTACTCCTTTAAGTCTTTGGAAAAGTAATTAAAATTACAGAAATTTTATGATGTGCAAACATTAAATAGGTTTATGCAGTTGCTTTGCATCTGGCTTTCTTGCAAAGACAAGGTATGCAGTATGCCATAGCCCTTTTGTAGATGGGCGCATGCCCTCTTTCCTTACCAGCATATCCCTGACTATTACCTCTACAGTATGAATGTCTGAGAACTTCAGCTTCTCAAGCTTGGAAGCGAATCTCTGTACCTGCTCCATATGCGGCAGATAGCCGACAACCGTACCCCCTTCTGCTAGTGCCTTCTTTGCATTTGCCAGCGCTTTTTCGGAAGAAGGCAGATCCAGAACTATAAGGTCAAGATTCTTTTCGTATATTTTTTTGAATACGTCTTCATTCCTGAACTCTATGTTTGTGAGTCCCAGCATATTTGCATTCCTCTCCGCTATAGCAATGAATTCCTTTCTTAGATCATAGCTGTAGACCTTGCCGCAGATCCTTGCAAGCGAGACGGCGAGCCATCCGCTCCCTGTGCCTGCGTCCATGCATGTGCTTTCTTTGCTTATTCCGGAATATGCGATGATTATACCTATGTCCTTTGGCAGCATCACCTGTGGACCCCGTTTTAGCTTTCGGTACATCTTCGGGTATATGAACATGTTATTCACTTGCTTTTGCGGCCTTCTTAACCTTTCTCTTTTTTGAATCTGCTTTTTTCTGGGTCTTGCGCACAGGAGCTTTCTTAGTTGTTTTCTTAACAGCGGGAGTATCTGCTTTTTTCTCTGTTCCTTCCTGCTCGCTCTTTATCTGCGCTGCTGTCTTAGGCTTCCCCCAGTCTTTCTTAGTCTCGCAGTTTGGATCGAGGCACATCTGGAAGACGCGCTTCCCTCTCCTGAATACCTTTACTATAGGCGTACCGCAAAATTCGCATGTCTTTCCCGTAGGCTTTACAAACGAATACTGTGGCAGCGGGTAAGAGAGCTGGCAGTTGTTGCACTGCACGAATGACTTGCCTGCAGTAGACCTTCTTACTATCAGATCACCACCGCACTTGCACTTGCCTATGCTTGCTTCCATCTCGCTCTTTTCCAGGCCCATTGACAGCCTCTTCCCTATCTCAGTCTGCTTCTCCTTGAATATGTTTGTTATTTTTGTTATTATGTCCTTCCCTTCCTTTATCACCGTCTCGCTTTCGAGAGTTCCTTTTGATATGCTATCCATGTCCTCTTCCAGCTTCCTTGTCAGCTGTTCGTCTAGTATATCAGGGCAGTATGAGTGAAGTGCGTCGTATATGCTCATTCCGAATCCAGTAACCTCTATCTGTGAGTTCCTTATGTACTCCCTCCTGAAAAGCGTGTCTATAATCTCTGCCCTTGTTGCCTTTGTCCCCAGCTCCTTCTCCTCTAGAGTGGATATGAGGCTTGCCTTGTTGTATCTCCTTGGAGGCTCGGTCTTAAGCGCCCTTGATTCTATCTTTTCAACAGGATATAGGTCTCCTTTGCCAAATTCAGGAAGCTCTCTTGTCTTTGGATTATAATATTTATATATCTCTATCCATCCTTTCTTGAGAAGCCTTGAACCTGAAGCCCTGTACTTCTCGTCGCTTATGCCTATTACCACCTCGTTATTCTCCGTGGATGCACTCTCCGCAAAGCATGCAAGGAACCTTCTTGTTATCAGGTCGTAAAGCTTTTGCTCCTCTGCAGTCAGCTTCTTTGGCTCTTCGCCAGTAGGATATATTGCAGGATGGGCTTCATCTGCCTTCTTTCCCTCTATAGGCTTGAACCTGTTGCCATTAATCAGCAGCAATGCGTCTTCCTTGTATCCCTCAATCTTTGAGAGCATGTTGAGTATGTTCCTGAAGTTCAGTGTGAACGGAAGCTTCTGCGAACTTGTTCTTGGATATGAGATGTATGAACGTTCGTAAAGAGACTGTGCAACAGCAAGTGTCCTGGAAGGGTCCATCTTGAATACCCTGCTCGCTTCAAGCTGCAGAGAGGTAAGATCAAATGGAGGGAACGGCCAATGCTCCTTTATGTTCTTCTCTACTGATTCGACCTTTGCCTCCTTTCCTGCATTCTTGATTATTGATTCTGCTTCCTTTGCATCGAATATAGAACCCTTTATGCATTCGAATTCAGTTCCGTTTACAAATGCGAATATCTTCCAGTAATCTTTTGGGGAGAAGTTCTTTATTGCAAGTTCTCTCTCAGCAAGAAGACCTAATGCAGGCCCTTGTACCCTTCCTATGCTGAGTATCTTCTTCACTCCTTGAGTTGATATCGCCCTCATCAATGACCTTGAGAGGTTTATCCCCCACATCCAGTCAAGCTTGTGGCGTGCCTCACCTGCATAGAAGTTCTCGAAATCGAAATCGGATACGTTCTCATATGACTTGACAAGATCTGGTTTTGTAGTCGTCGAGAATTTCATTCTCTTTACGTTTGCCTTTGGCAGCTCTGAATTGACATTGGAATTTACCACATACTTTATCAGGTTGCTGCCTATTACCGTACCCTCTATATCGTAGTCGCACGCGTTTATGTAGAACGAGCACTTTTTGCCTACCGCGTATATCGTATCTATGTATTTCTTAGTGAAGTAAGCTGATTTGTTAACCTTGTACGACTCTACCCATTCCACATCAAAGACTGGAACGTCGGAATCGCTGCGCTGCTTTATTGTAAAAAGATGGCCTGCAGCTGCTACTATATATAGAGTGTCGCCGCCTTTCTTTATTTCATAGTATCTCACACCGTTAGTAACATATGAGAGCGGCTTGCCATCATCTGCCAATGAGTAAGCTATCCTTATCGCTACGCTTGGTTTTTCTGCTATTATCAGTTTGTTTATTCTACCTACCTTCTATCTTCTTTTAGGCCTTTTTTGCTTTGTACGTCCCTTTTGTCTTTGAGGAGTGCTTTCTTTATAACTTATATTCTTTGAAAGATAAAGACCTGCTATTATTGTAAGGACTACACATATATAGAAAACTACCGGAGAATTTAGTATGAATGGCGATGATATTATCGCCACTATTCCCAGTGCCACTACTATTAACGATACTGCCATAAGTTGCTGTTCGCCGTTCGTGTAAGATTTCATATACTTATCAATTCCAAGATACTGTTAAAAGTTATAATAGTTTATGCTATGAAGATATTCGGCAGGTATTGGAATGGACACTCTTTTAATAGTATTAATAACCTTCATAGCCGCTTTCTTTGCAGCTCTTGCGCAGTACTTCTTCAAGGGAGCCCTGCCCAAGTTTGGTTTCAATCTTAAGGAGATGCTAGGACTTTTCAGGAATAAAGGAGTGATTACAGGTATAATAGTTTATCTGATAGGATTGGGCTTCTACCTCTATGCACTTAAGTCTGGAGAGCTCTCTTTCGTATATCCGGTCTTTTCTATAATATTTGTCTTTGTCGCGCTGATAGGCATGGTGAAGTTCAAGGAAAGACTGGGGGTTAAGAGGATCTTGGGTCTGGCGCTGATAATAATAGGCATAGTTGTTATAGCACTCACTTAGATGGTATTATGGAAAAGGATAGCAAGCTGTTTTATATTGTTCTTCTCGTATTCAGCACGTCATTGGGAGGCATCGGTCAGTTCCTATTTAAGGAAGGGTTGCTACAGCCTGCCATTTATCTTGAGGTATTGATAATAGCAATAGGCGTACTCGTCTATGTGATATCTACGGCCATATACTTCTATACTCTGGCAAGAACACATCTCAGCTGGGCTTATGGCTTTGGAGGGATAAGCTATATTGTAGCTGAGCTGCTCGCATACTTTGTACTGCTTGAACCTGTAGGCATAACAAGGTGGATAGGCGTTCTGATAATAGCCGTAGGCACTGCACTTGTCGGCCTTAGCTGATAAGAAGTGCTTTTTATCCTTTGTACCTATCATATATAGGTTGGATGCTGCCCGAATGGTTGAGCGTAAGGCCCGCAACTACTGAGAGATATGCGCATATCAAGGATAGGGTTAGAGAGCTCTCTTTGCATACAGTTTGCGTCGAAGCACAGTGCCCAAACATAACAGAGTGCTGGTCAGGAGGCACGGCCACCTTTATGGTACTTGGAAGCAGATGCACACGCGGCTGTAGGTTCTGTGCGGTTACCAAGAGCGCAATCGGCAACGCTATTGACAAAGATGAGCCGGACAAACTTGCCCAGGTAATCAAGGAGTGGGGATTAAGCTATGTGGTAATAACATCCGTAGCTAGGGATGATCTTGAAGACCAGGGATCGCTGCACTTTGCAGCTTGCATAAAGGCGATAAAAGAGATATGCCCTGATACTATGATAGAGGTACTGATACCAGATTTCCAAGGAAATGAAGGATTTCTGAAGAATGTCGTTGATGCAAGGCCGGATGTAATAGGAAACAATATAGAGACAGTTGAGAGGCTGAGCAAAGAGGTAAGGGACAGGAGAGCTGATTACTGGCAGAGCATAGAGCTCTTGAAAAGAGTAAAATTACTTGACAAGAGGATATACACAAAATCTGCAATGATGCTTGGGATAGGAGAAAGACCTGAAGAAGTCGTACAGAGCATGCGTGACTTAAGAGCTGCAGAGGTTGATTTTGTTGCGATAGGACAGTACCTCAAGCCAAAAGGCCATCATCTTGAGGTTAAGGAGTTCATAAAACCGGAAATTTTCGATGAGTACAGGAAGAAGGGCATAGAGCTCGGCTTCAGGTACGTTGCCTCAGGTCCTTTTGTAAGGAGCTCTTACAGGGCAGGAGAGCACTTTATATCGAATGTTGTGAAAGCGGATAGCGCTCATTGATCCAACAGGTATGTTGCACCCCTCCAGGTTATCCTCTTCATCATTCGTGCAGAGATCAGATTATAGGTATATATGAACGGAATCAGTATTACTATCAATGCTATCGTAGGATCTGAACTCTTTGCCCTTTCATAAGACCTTTTCCAGCTTACGGCAAGATGCGCAAAGAGCAGCAGGAATATTGGAGAGATGTATACGGAGAGCAAAGCGGCAGATACCATAACGAATATCTCTGAGCAGTAGAAGAACATTCCTCTCTTGAAATTGTTGCTGTAGCCCAGAAGAGTCAAAGCTGTCTGCCTGTTAGACCACTCTATGAATTGTTCAAAGCTGTCATTTGTCTTTACAACAGGCTGAGCTTCCTTAACATAAGCAATCCCCATTCTCTTCCTTTTGCATATCTTTGTAATAGTTATATCATCTGAAACCGAGTACTTTGAATTGATGAAATAGAGCTGCTCCTTCCGTCCCACCAGATCCTTCCTGAAAGCCATCGTGCCTCCCCATGCAAATCTGCTTGACGGATTTTCAAGAAGATTCTCTCCGACAAAATTCCATACCATCTTGACCTTAGGCCAGAATCCACCCAGTGGCTGAAAGCGCGGATATGTTGTTGATATGCCAATGTTCTTCTGGGATAACGGTGCGATAATACTGCTAAGCCAAGACCTGTTTACCGTTATGTCAGAATCAGCAATTACATAAGCCTCGTAGTTCCTAAAACACTTCAGGGCAGATGCTATTGCTTTTACCTTGCCACTCGCCCTTCTGCTTTTAACGTTTGATATGATGTAGGATATGCCTGCCTTTTTTATCAGATGCGTGGCCTCGTCATTCTCTGAGTCAACAACTGCAATTACTTTGTACTTTTTGTAACTCTGGTTTTTCAACGCAAGTAGATTCTGATAAAGGCTTATGTCAATCCCTTTGCATGGAACTATTACCAGGGTTTTAGGGGCATACTTTTTCTCATACAACTCCTTCTTCCTGAATAATCTTGCAGAGTCTATTGATAATAGCATTATGGCAGCAAGAACTGCAAGCAATTCCAATGCTTCCAAGAGTAGATCTGGCATGGAGATACCTTAATTAAGATAATTTATTATACTATTTTAAGCTGTTTGGATGTACAACACTTTCCAGACGATAATAATACCTGGAGTACTGGCATTTGTTGCCGCATACTTAGGGATAAGTTTCCTTATGAGGTATCTCTATTCTGCAGGTATAGTTGCAGAAGACCGGAACAAGGCAAAGGTGGTTAAGCTGCCGAGCAGCGCAGGACTAGGTTTCGCCTTAGGCATAGTAATAGGCATACTTGCATATACATTTGGAGGATCATTCGTCTTCAAGCCTGTAATAAACCTCTCTATACTACTTTCTGTTGCACTGTCCATAATACTGATAACATTGGTCGGATTCCTTGACGACATAAACGTAAAACAGGAGCGCGTTAAGAGCACAGGGATGATGGATATAAGGGAGGGGCTTAAACAGTGGCAGAAACCCATACTGACCGTATTAGGAGCACTTCCGCTGATGGCTATAGACGCAGGGGTACATACGGTAGAGCTTCCTTTTGTGGGAGTGGTAAGCCTTGGTCTCGTATACCCGATCATACTTCTCCCTCTTGCAGTAATATTCGTATCTAATTCTGTTAATCTTCTAGGTGGCTTTGACGGATTGCAGCCTTTGATGGCTCTTGCTGCTGCCCTGGGACTTCTTGCATATAACATAATGTTCGGCACATATATGGGTGCATTCCTCTCAGCGCTTCTGAGTGCAGCGCTCCTTGCAATGCTCCCTTTCAATCTTTACAAGGCAAAGGTGGTTCCTGGAGACAGCTTCACTTATGCAGTAGGGGCAACGCTTGTGGCAATAATGGTCATGGGCAATTCAGAGGCCTTTGGAATAATAATATTCATACCTTGGATAATAGAGTTCCTGCTGCATGCGAGGAAGAAGTTCAAGGTTACCGATCTTGGAATAAGGCAGAGGGATGGAAGCTTCAAGGCCCCTTATGGCAGGAATATATACAGCCTTACCCATGTTGTAATGAATCTTAAGAAAAAGGCTACTGAGACAGATGTTGCTTACTATTTAACAGCACTTGAGGTAGCGTTCGTAGTATTGGCATTTGCGATGAAGCTTTCAGGCCTGCTGTGACTCTTTAGTCTTATTAATAAGCAGAGGTACTTTTGTCTGGCAGGCTTCCCTTAAGCAGCGCCATATTCTCAGATATACTGTCATCAAGCTCCTTATCATCAAATAATGCAAGCAGTATATCCTCGCTTTTTATCAGCTTCCTTCCGGCATGTTCCGCATACTTTATAGCTTCCTGGGCTATCGAGTCTGCAAAGTTCTCCAGCTCCATCTCAAGATCAAGAACCGCATCCTCTGAGATCCGCTCCGCACCAGCTTCCCTTATGAACTGCTCCACATCATACAGACTGAATTTTCTATTTCCCGCCTTTCCCAATCACTCACCAAAAGTAAAGTGGTATATAGTTTGTAGCAAGCTTTAAAAGGGTTATAATAGGGCATGAATAGTGGCATAACACGGCTTATTTGTATCTCAAAAGTGCACCTATTCCTCCGAATCCCATCATAAATTGCTTTCCGTAAGAGCTCTCTTCGGATACGAATATTGTCTCGGTGCCCTTATGGTCCGCTTCTTCTATAAGCTCCTCTATGGCATCCTCTTCCTTGACTATCTCCAGCTTGCCTCCGCAATTATGCTTCTGCTGGCGCTCCTTGCCGATCTCCATGGCTTCTATCATAGTTCCGTCATTCGTGCACCTGTATGTTACCCGTGTTATCTCAAGAGCCTCGCTTATTATCAGCTTTGATGCCTGGTCCGATTCCACTGCAGCCCTGGTATTAGCATAACCATGAACGGCTAGTCCGTTCACCGCAGTTTCCTTTATGAAACGTTCTATGATAGTGCGCTCCTGTGCAGCTTCCTGCTCCTTAAGCAGATCTGAGGCTTTCTCAACCAGTTCATGAAGCCCAAATTCGTCAGTGTAACCAGTATCATAGACTCCAAGCAGCTTTACCTGATAGTTGAGCTTGTTTGCCTTCGCAAAACCTTCCTTTGTCGGTCCAGGGCCGCCAAGAATCACTCCCTTAGGGGTAAATCCGTTCTGCTCGCAGTAGCTGTTTATTACCTCTGCAACTCTTGTATGGTAATCGCCTATGCTCTCCTCTATTCCGCGTGCATATCTGCCTGCAGATTGCCCTCCCTTCCTAACCTTTGCATGGACCATTGAGTTTAACTTCTTTATTACCTGTATGTGATGACCCTTCAGGCTGGCTATCGTAGCCTCACGACCATCCATTACCACAAGCACATAGACATCCTTGTTTGACATCATCGCCTCAAGAGGTTCAAGCAGGAATGTCGAATCGCATCGGTATATGTTCACCTTTAGCGGGGATGGAGGCTCCATTGAGAATAGCTCTATCTCGCTCCTTCCAGGATTGTCAGATATGTTTCCGGCAAATATGGCTATGCCGTTAGGTGGAGTCTCACGGAATAGTTTTAGGTATTGTATTATCTTGTCAAGAGCACTCTGGACATTTGTCCTTACTGATTTTGACTTTATATTAGATGATTGACTGTACTCCTCACGGAGCTTTGCTGTCTCTTCAGAAAGCTGGAAACCTGCAGGTATGTATACGCTGATGAGTTCCGTACCATAACCTCTTACACCCTTCAGCTTCCTTATCTCCTTGTTTATGCTGTACTCATTCTTCATTTCAAAGACCGTTTTGTTTTTACTGCTTTCTTATCCTATCCTTGCCCATGTACTTGACCAGTGCATCTGGCACTCTTATAGTGCCATCATCATCTGCATAGTTCTCAACTATCGCAACTATCGCCCTCTCTATCGCAAGAGCAGTAGAATTGAGAGTATGTACGTACTTCCTCTCACCAGCCTTGTCATACTTTATATCAAGTCTTATCGACTGCCAATCGGTGCAGTTGGAACATGAGACCATCTCACGGTACTTTTTCTGGACAGGCATGAATGCTTCCAGGTCGTACTTCTTTGCAGCAACTGTGCCGATATCGCCCGTACAGATATTAACTATATGATAAGGTATGCCTAGTTTCTTGAATAGCTCCTCACTGTTTGCAATCAACTCATCGAATAATGCATAGGAATTTTCCTGTTCTGCAAATATGAACTGTTCGACCTTGTAGAACTGGTGCACGCGGAATATGCCCTTGGTATCCTTGCCGTGTGAACCTGCCTCTCTTCTGAAGCACGGACTTATGCCTATGAACCTTAGAGGGAGCTCCTTCGCAGAGAATACATGATCAGAATACATGGCAGCTATAGTGTGCTCCGATGTCCCTATCATATACAGGTCTTCATCTGTCTTCTCGAAATCCTTTTTGTTCTCTGCTTCCTTGGGATCCGTAACCATGTAGAGCAGTTCCTCGAAATCCCCTAGCGCAGTTACACCTCTGTAATACTCCTTGCGCATCATCAATGGAGGGGATATGAGCATGTAGCCCTTTGCGACCAGCTCGTCTATTGCAAATCTTATAAGTGCCTGTTCAATAAGAGCGAGATCGCCTTTAAGGTAGTAGAATCTTGCACCTGATACCTTTGCAGCAGCTTCAAGATCAAGCAATCCTAATTTGGTAAGTATCTCCTCGTGTCCTGGCAGGTTCTTTGCAACCGCTTTACCATGAACTTTTATCTCTACATTCTGCGAATCATCTGTACCATATGGAACGCTCTTGTCAAGTATGTTTGGCATGTTCCAGAGTAAATTGTTTAGTCTTTTCTCGTCTTCAGGCAGCTCCTTTTCCAGAGTGTCCAGTCTTTTCTTTATATCAGAAACCTTGGCAGTGATATCCTTATCTACCACATTCTCCTTTTTCTTTTTGTCAGCTATCTCCAGGCTAAGTCTGTTCCTCTCTGCCCTCAGCTGCTGAACCTCCATGTTTGCCTTTCTCAGCTTTTCATCCAGCTTCAGCATCTCATCTACAGGATAGTCGGACCTCCGCTTCGCCATCGACTCCTTTATCGCTTCGATGTTGTCCCTAAGATACTTGCTTGTCAGCATAATATGCAACTCTTTATTCTTGCTTATTCTTCATTTCTATAAACTAAGAATAGGCAACTAATATATACTCGCATATTTATTTATTATGTGCCTGCAGGGGTGGCAGAGTTTGGCCAAATGCGACGGGCTTAGGACCCGTTTCCTTTGTGGATGCGAGAGTTCAAATCTCTCCCCCTGCATGCAGGAATAAATTAAAGCAGATTCAGCTTGCTCTTTTCAGTAGGGCGAGAATCTCCCTGCATACCTCTTCAGGATTTGTCTCTTCAGGCTGGTGCGCTGCATCTATCGATACGAATCTTGAGTTGTTTATCTTCTCCGATATCTTCTTCTGATTCTCTATCGGGAAGAGACCGTCCCTTGTTCCATGCAGGAACAGGACAGGTATGCCAGTGCTGTTCAGTTCAGGTATCCTGTTTGTGAAGTTGCTCCTTATGCCGTGCAGTGTTACCTCGCTCTGGACGAATTCCAGACAGGCTTCTGTTAGATTGCGGCGCTGCACATATTCCTGCACAATCTTGGCTTCTCCGTTGCTAGGGCCGCTTCCGTTATGTCCTTTCAGCAGAATCTTAAGTACTGCTGAGAAAGCCGCATCGCTCTTTGCAAGGTTCTTGATAAGCGACTGCTGTATGTCAGCAGGAATCCTTGTTAGAAGGTATGCTGCAAGCGGGAACTTTTTGTCGAAGAAGCCATATGCATCTATAAGCGCAAGACTGTTTACTCGTTCTTTGTGCTCAAGCGTAAAACCCAGAGCTATCCCGCCACCGAACGACTCTGCTATTATATTTGCCCGCTTTATGTGCATGTGCTTCATGAAGCTCTCTGTGAAATCCACATAATAAGCAAGAGTGGCCTTCTCCCTGCTCTTCTGGCTCTTGCCGTAGCCAGGCAGATCCGGAGCTATGACATGATGCTCTGCGCCTATTACAGGCATTATCTTGGACCATGATACTGCACCTGATGACACACCGCCACCATGTATCATAAGTACCTTTTTATCATTGTCCCTTCCCACTTCCGCATACCTTATATGCAATCCTGCAACCTTAGTATAAGCTATAGATATCTTTTGATCCTGAGAACCGCTGCTTTCAACGACAAATTGATTTGTCCTCTGCATAAGATAACCCAACATCTTTAGATGGGCAATTTCTCATATTTAAAGCTTTTAGTGCCACCTTATGTTTCTTGGCACGGAATAAGCGGATTTTTGGTAAGCATTTATTAAATTAAATAGTATTGTATTGTTGCTTATCAATGCAGCATATACTGCTGTTTCAGAGGGGAATTTATTGGCAGAGATACTTGACAATGCATGGACGGAGAAGTACAGGCCTTCCAAGCTAAACGATATAATAGGCCAGAAGGCCATAGTCGAGAGATTAGAGGCTTTTGTCAAGGCAAAGAGCTTCCCCAATATGATATTCGCAGGTAGCGCAGGCATAGGAAAGACCACATCAGCCATAGCGATGGCAAAGGAGCTCTACGGAGAGAGCATAAATCAGGCATTCCTTGAGCTCAATGCGAGCGATACTAGAGGTATAGAGATAATACGCGGCAGGGTCAAGGAGTTTGCCAAGACTCTTTCGTTGTCTACTGGTCTTGTAAAGATAATCTTCCTGGATGAGGCCGATGCACTGACACCAGAGGCACAGCATGCGCTTAGGAGAACCATGGAGAAGTACTCTGCAAGCACAAGATTCATACTCAGCGCCAATTATGCTAGCAAGATAATAGAACCAATACAGAGCAGATGCGTAGTGCTCAGGTTCAAGCCTCTGAAAGAAGAGGAGATGCTCGGATACATAGAGAGGATAAGGAAGAATGAGAATATAGAGATATCAGAGGATGCTGAGAAGGCACTTATTTATGTGAGCGAAGGCGACTTGAGGAAGCTTACTAATGTACTTCAAAGCGCTGCGATATCCAACAAGAAGATAACTGAAAAATCAGTATATGACATAGCCTCAAGGGCACGACCTAAAGAGATTGTCTCTATGTTAAACTTCGCATTCAATGGAGATTTCATAAGGGCGAGGAACGAACTTGACAAACTCCTTTTGGTATATGGAATGAGCGGCGAGGATGTGCTTATACAGTGCTATAGGGAGGCGATTAACCTTGATCTGGATGACAAAGCAAAACTGAAACTTATAAGTGCCATAGGTGAGTACAATTTCAGGATAGTAGAGGGCGCAAATGACAGGATACAGATAGAGGCTATGCTGGCCTCTCTTGCACTGACAGGAAAGCAGCCTTTATCTCCCTGACCACTAAACTCTATTCAGATGGTCCAGTTCATTCTCTACAGGATCATATCTTGTGCATTCATACTTGGAACGTTTTATATCAGACCTGCCAAAAGGAGCTGGCCTATTCGGATCCAGGGCAATCATCACTTCCTTGCGCAGTACATCTGATATCTCTCCTGGTCTTCTTTTTTCTTCCTTGAGTTTGTTTATAGATACCACTTTCTCTGTCATGAATACCACTAATGTTACTGAGTTTATCCCGCTATTTAAACATGCTGTAGAGATACGCTGATAATAGAAATAGGTTATGCTCCTTTTGCCTTCTCGAATTCCGATAATCCAAGCGTATACAATCTGTCCAGGGATCTTTTGTCAGCGGATTCTGCGATTATCTTTACCTTTGGAGTTGTGTTTGAAGCCCTTGCCATCAACCAACCGTCTTTTGCTATCATCTTCACCCCTTCGGTAGTCACTATCCTTGCACCTTTCATTTTCTTCATGCTCTGCTTCATCCTTGATATTATCCTGAACTTCTCGCTCTCCTTCACTTCGAATTCGCTGACTATGCGCTCATATCTGGGGAGCTCGTCCATCAGTTCCGACATCTTCTTTTTGCTTTCTGATGTCAGCTCTGCCATCTTTATTACGGCAAATATTGCATCGTCAAAACCGTATATGTCACTGAAATAGAAATGAGTAGAATGCTCTCCGCCGAGCTTTGCGTCGTTCTGCAGCATCTTGTCTATTATGAATGCCCTTCCTGTCTTTGCCTTTATGCCCTTTGCCCTCTTCAGCTTTATCATGTCCTCTACGGCTTTTGAAGAGCTTAATTCGTATACTACTCCTTCCCCTTTGTTTATCGTATTCTTGACCATCATGGCAAGGGTCATGTCGCCGAAGAACGCCCTGCCCTTGTCGTCCACGAACATTGCCCTGTCGCCATCCCCGTCGAACGCTACTCCGAAATCGAGCTTCTTGCTCTTGACAAGATCGCTTAATTCGGTTATGTTATCAGGTTTCGGTTCCGGAGATCTTGATGGGAAGTTGCCGTCTGGCTTGTCATTTATAGCGACAGTAGATATGCCTGCTTTTCTAAGTATATTCGCAGCTATCAGCGAGTCAGCTCCGTTGCCAGGATCTATCCCTATCTTTATAGGCTTCCTTATCTTTGCCCTCTTAAGCAGAAAGTCTTCATAGTCTTTCATCAGTTTCTTGCTTATGTCCCTTACTCTTCCCCCTTCCCTGTATGCAAATCTCTTCTTAAGGTATATCTCCTTTATCTCTTCCTGCCCGAATCCTGCTCCGTAAGTCCTTCCCATAGGCCCGCATAGCTTCAGGCCGTTCCATTTAGGAGGATTGTGGCTTGCACTTACAGCTGCACCTCCGTCTAGCTTGTAATGCGCTATAGCAAAATAGAGTAGCGGAGTTGGAACCCTGCCTATATATAATACCTCTGCCCCTGCTCTCTTCAGTCCCTTTACGAAGCTTTCCTTTAGAACCGGACTGCTCTCCCTTATATCCATGCTCAATGCTAAGCGCTTCTTTTTTCCGATAAATGTGCCGAATGCCATCCCTATCTCTTCGGCAATTTTCTCGTTCAGAGTATCCGGGTATATCCCCCGTATATCATTTGCCCTGAAGATGTCTTCTTGTTCAGGCAGTTTAACACCGATGAGTATACGTGCTTGGGATATTTATACTCTGCGTCCTCTTCTGCCCCCTGGCCTCTTGGTAGTATCAGTAGGTATTGGGGTTACGTCCTCTATACTGCCTATCTTGAAGCCGCTCCTTGCGAGAGCTCTTACGACAGCCTGTGCTCCTGGCCCAGGAATCTTTGAGTTATGGCCTCCGGGAGCCCTTATCTTTATGTTTATGTGAGTCACTCCCTTCTCTATTGCAGTTGCAGCTACCTTGTATGTCGCGTGCATTGCAGCATAAGGGGATCCTTCCTCGTGGTCAGCGTCCACGACCATCCCTCCGCTTCCTACAGCTATGGTCTCTGAACCTGACAGATCCGTAAGTGTTATTATAGTATTATTCTTTGATGAGAAGATGTGAGCTACGCCCCACCTTACTGCCTTTGGCTTGAACTTCTCCTGTGCCTCCTGAACCGCAGCCTCGAAGGATGGGGCTTCTTTCTTGTTTGCCTTCTGCTGCTGTTGCTGTTGCTGCTTTGTCTGCTTCTTCTCTATCTTCTTTTTCTTTCCAGCCATGATTAAGCACTCTCTTTATTCTCAGCTTCGGTAGCAGCACTCTTGACCTCTGTAGTCTTAGGTGCAGGAGCCTGTTCCGCTTCCTTATTGAAGTTTAGGTCTATAGGCTTGTAGTAATTTATCTTTGATTCTTCTGAAGCCATGACCATATACCCAGGTGACTTTACCTGTCTTCCGTTTACCGATATGAAACCATGGGTTATTAGCTGCCTTGCTTGCTTTGCAGTCCTTCCGAGCCCTTTCTTGAATGCTACTGATTGCAATCTGCGCTCAAGTATAGCTTCCGGAGTGACTCCGAGAAGGTCGTCCATAGACGCACCCTGCCTCACTATGCTGTACTTAGCGAGCCTCTCTGATATCTCCTTTCCTTCCTTTTCAGAAGATGCTCCAGACAATACCTTTCTGACATTCCTCCTTATCCTGCTGACTTCGGTTGTTGCCTGCCAGAGCTCTCTCAGATTCTTAAGCCCATACTTCTCTTTAAGCGCATGCTCAGACTCTATTCTGTCCTTTGACCACATTGTCTTTGGCTTGTCAAACTTTCTCCTTATACGCTTCGGATCTCCCATTCAGTCACTTCTTCTCTGCAGGCTTTCCTGCAGCTGCCTGAGCCTGCTTTGCAGATTTCTTCATGACCCCTATAGTCGTGCCGGTTCTTCCAGTGGACCTTGTCCTCTGTCCGCGGACCTTCTGGTTTGTCTTATGCCTTATTCCGCGCCAGCTCATCAGCTTTATATCGCCGTCTATGTCCTGCTTGACCTTGACTACGAGGTCTGTGCCAACAAGGTGCATATCCTTTCCTGACTGCATCTCCATGCGCCTGTTGAATAAATATGATGGTATCTTTGAATCCGTTGCATCCTTTACCGCCTGCTCTATCTTTGCCATGTGGTCCTCGTCAAGGTGGCCTATCTGCTGGTTGCAGTCTATTCCCAGACCATTCTTTATGTGCACTGCGAGTGCATGCGACATCGTGTGCCCTATGCCCTTTATCTCTCCTATCGCCTGGGCTATCTTCTTGTCTCCGTTGATGTCCCTGCCTGCAAGTCTGACTATCATTCCCTGCGCTTTGGGCTTTGCGTCTTCATGCGCCTTTTTCTTCATAGGTTCTTCTTTTGCCATCTAATGACCACAGTAAGAATGCATCAATTAAACGTTGTTAAATCGCAGTTAAAATAGCTGCCGTTAACTGACTGCAGTGCATTATATTAATACAGAATGATTTAAAAGCCTTTATTCTTCGCATTAGTAATGCACTTTCAAGCGATTAATATACGCCAGGGTTGGGACTCTCAGAAAGTTAGGTTCTCCTAAGATTCATTTGAACCCAAAAGGCCGTGAGGCCACGCGCTTGCGGGTATCATTTCCAGGCGCGCGCGTTACCGGATTCTGCCACCCTGGCACGCTATACCTTCAGTTTGCTATCCTTATAATTCTTTTCCCATGCTTCCTGTTTATTTATTCGGTTTTCTCTTTTCCTCTGGTCTTACCGCTGGGAAGAGAATTACCTCCTTCATCGAAGGAACGTTTGTGAGCAGCATTATCAGCCTGTCCATACCTATTCCGCATCCTGCCGTCGGTGGCATTCCGTACTCTATAGCCTCTATGAAGTCCTTGTCGGAAGGTGGCGCTTCCTCGTCTCCCTTCTTCCTCTCCGCTTCCTGCTCCTCGAACTTCTTCCTCTGTTCTATAGGATTGGTAAGCTCTGAATAGCAATTTGCAACCTCCATCCCATTAACATACATCTCGAACCTCTCGCTCAGAAGCTTGTTTCCCCGTTTGTCCTTTGTGAGAGGACACATATATGCAGGGAAATCAAGTATAAATGTAGGATCTATCAGTGTTGGCTTTATATACTTGTCAAACAGCGAATCCGCAACATGATAATTGTTCAGTATTTTTGTATCGAGCTTCTCTTCCTTTGCTATTTTCTTTGCCTCTTCATCAGTCATTTTTGATATGTCTATTCCGGAAAGTTTCTTCAGCTCCTCCACCCAGTATATCCTCTTGAACTTTGGCTTGAAGTTAAGCTCCTTATCCTGATAGGTAAATGTGTATGAGCCGTGAATATGCTTCGCGAGCCCTGAGAGCATCTCCTCCATGAGTTCCATGAAGTCCTCATAATCCTTGTATGCCTCGTAGAATTCAAGCATCGTAAATTCTGGATTGTGCGATGAATCTATGTCCTCGTTCCTGAAGTCCTTTGAGAATTCATATACCTTCTCGAATCCCCCTATTATCAGCCTTTTAAGGTAAAGCTCATTCGCCACTCTCAGATAGAAGTCCGATTCCAATGAATTGTAATATGTAGTAAAGGGCTTTGCATTCGCTCCTCCGTATGTTGGCTGAAGTATAGGTGTCTCGAATTCAAGATAACCTCTTGCATTGAAGAAGTTCCTGACATAATCCATTATCTTTGTCCTTGTCCTGAATACCCTCCTTACATCAGGGTTCATTATTAGATCAAGATAGCGCTTCCTGTATCTCAGTTCAGTATCACTTATTCCATGGAACTTGTCAGGAAGTGTGCGAAGGGATTTTGAAAGAAGAACAGCTTTCCTTACCTCTATGCTTATCTCTCCGCGTGTGCTCTTTGTGACATTGCCCTCAACTCCTATTATATCCCCGATGTCTATGAACTGAAGAATCTCTGCCGCTTCTTTGTCTACCACGTCCTCACGGACCATTATCTGTATCTTGCCCGACTCGTCAAGGAGATCGATGAATATTATCTTGCCCATCTTCCTTAGCCGTATTATCCTTCCTGCAATGCTTGCGCTCTTGCCTTCATTGCTGCTGAAATTTGAGATTATCTCTGATGCTGTCTTTGTACGCTTGTAGGAGTACGGGTATGGATTTATGCCCTTCTCCAGCAGCGCTTCCACTTTCTTGACCTTTGTTTCCTCTGCCATCTAAACCCTTCAAATGCATTATATACAGATTATACAGATACACCTAACTTTTATAGGTTATCTGTTAAAGTTCCACTCTGCGTTCCTGTAGACAGTTTCCTCAAGCTCTATGCTTCTCTCCGTTTCTTCCTTTGTAAGCGGCGATTCCTTCCACGCTCTGCCTTTTGTGAAGCTGTTGAACAGCGCTTCTCTTAGTTCATCGATGCTCGCGTGGCAGTTTGACCTTACATCAGTTATCCTATCTTCTGCACTCTTTATCATCTTGTCGGATAGCTTCTCCTTGCTTACATTTAATACAGAAAACATCTTCTTCACATCTGCAGTGTAGAGTATCGTTCCATGAAGAAGTACCGCTCCATCTCTCCTCGTCTGTGCGTTCCCCGATATCTTCTTCCCGTCTACAGTTATGTCGTTTATTGGAGCATACTCTGCGTTTATGCCTATGCTCTTCAGCGCATCTATTATCATTGACGCGGAGAACCTGTAGCACTTCTGTATGCCATCGGGCAGTTCACCTTCCTTTGCTATAAGACTGTACGTTATCTCTCCTTCAGAATCATGGTATACTGCTCCCCCTCCGGTAATCCTCCTTACGAAATCTATTCCGAGGGATTTGCACTGCTCAAGGTTTACCTCCTTCCGCATGCTCTGGAATCTGCCTATGGAGACTGCGCTTGGCTTCCATGAGTATAGCCTTAACGTCATGCCGGAATTACCCATGGCAACTGATTCAAGGAGCGCGTGGTCTATCGACATGTTCTGGTATGCTGAATTTGATGAATAAGGTATCACTCTAAGTTCCATTTATATCTCCCTCGCTGTTGCATCCCTTATTGCAGTGACTATGCTGTTTGCTGATATGCCTACCAGCTTGGCCTTGTGCGATTCGACCACGTTGTTTATTATGTCCCTCAGCTCCATGTTATTCATTGCAAGCGGCACACCCTCCAGCGCCCTCTCTATATCCATTACGCAGCCTTCAGGATATATAAAGAAATCCCCGGTTATGATGAGCTTCTCTATCTTGTCTGAGTAAGTTATATCTACGCAGACTAGCTTCTCGCCAGGATTCTTCTTCTCAGCATACCCCTTCATAGTAATGAAGGTCAAAACGCAAAATATATAAATAAGTCCTTACAATATGAATCAGTTAAACATACCCTTAATTTGAAGTATGTTTATTGCGCAGCCTTTGCGCATATAATATCAAGGATGTGAAGATGTACTTTATAGTAAGAGTAACCGCGTCGCAGGAGAAGATAACTGCAGACATACTGCAGAATAAGTCAAAAGGAAAGGAAAATGGAGTATACTCGATAATAATACCGCAGGGAATGCGCGGCTACATAATAATAGAAGCGCAGGACGAGATAGCATGCAGGGACCTCATACTTAACGAACCCCATGTAAAAGGTATGCTTCCCAAGCCTCTCACTCAGGAAGAGATAGACAAGGTACTCGCCAAGAAGCAGCAGTCCCAGGACATAGCGCCAAACGACCTTGTGGAGTTCTTTGCAGGGCCGTTCAAGGGATACAAGGCAAAGGTAATAAATACTGACCCATCAAAAGATGAGATTACAGTAGAGCTTATGGATGTTGCAGTTCCAATACCTGTAACGACAAAATCTAACATGGCTCGCGTAATAGAGAAGGCAGAAAAGGTGTAAAAATGGCAGATGCTATAATAAATGGATTAATAGAAGGAGGAAAGGCTACCAATGGTGCGCCTTTCGGCCCAGCTCTTGGCCCTCTCGGGGTCAATGTTGCAGCGATAATAGACGAGATAAACAAGAAGACACAGGCATTTGAAGGAGTAAAGGTTCCTGTAAAGGTTATAGTCAATCCTTCTACAAAGAAGTACACTGTTGAAGTTGGAGCTCCTCCCACAAGCGCCCTTATACTTAAGGAGATAGGGATACAGAAAGGGGCTAAGACCAAGGATGAGGTAGCCGGTAATATAACGCTCGAGCAGGTAAAGAATGTTGCCAAGGCAAAGGAGTCTAAGATGTATGGCAACAGCATGAAGGAGAGAGTCAATCAGATACTCGGCACCTGCAAGTCGATGAATGTGACTTGCGAAGGCATAAGTGCAAAGGAGATGATTGCAAAGATAAAGAGTGGCGAAGTGAAGGTGTAATCAGCCACTGCACCTTTATAGTTAGATTAGGCTGCTCTTTGATCTGTCTTAATCATAGGTATAGATAAGCGGAGCTTATGCTAAGTGTCTAATTATAATGCCAAACAGCAATATGCTTTCCCACTCTTCCGAGCAGTATTTCATATCGTGAACAGGCTTAGCTTCCGAGTTCGGGATGGGTTCGGGCGTTTCCCTGTTCCTATGGCCGTTTGACAGCATAATTAAGACAATAAAGTATTTAATGTTTGCTGTTAGCTGCTGCTTTGATGGAATTCTGCAGATTTTGCTTCTGAATGGATTCAGCCGAATATGTTGACATGCTCATGCAATGTGCCGTTGTATGGCTTGCTTCCTACAGTGAGCAGCTCTGGGCCTATTCCGCCTCCGCATGGTCCGTCAAAGTTTATCCAGTATGTGCCGTAAGTGGCATTGGCAGCTATTCTTACGTATGCTGTGGTATTTATGCTGCCGTTTGCTGCCTGGAAGACCTTCGGGCTGAAGGTTATGTTCACTCCTGTCGGTTGGAATGATGCTATACTATCATTGTACCTTAACAGATAGTAATGCGTCCTTGTGCTGTTGAAGCCTTGAGGTTCTGAGAGTGTCTGTGTTATGCTCTCTGCAAGCCTGAAGCTTCCTGATGATCCCCTGCCGATGACATAATCGGTAATGTTCTTTGTAGTGTTGCCGACAGTATAGTTCAGGGCGTATGCTGAAAAGCCACTTTCACTGGCTATGCTCCCATTCATATGATAGTTAAGGAAGATGCACGAGTATGCTGAAGATATCTGCCCAGGGGTTACTGTAGCATTTGCAGATGAATTGACATATGATACTGTTGTTACAGGTGCTGTCGTTAAGCTTGTTTTGCTGCTTGTATTATGCGCATTGGAATATGGAGAGATACCCGCATATGAGTATAGAGCATATGCCACTATTCCAAGTATAATAACTACACCGATGATCTTTGCAAACATTGCAGAGTAATTGTTGGTTGTTTTGTAATATTTCAGTTTCTTGAAGTATTCCGAATCGACCTTCTGCACTGCATGCACTCTTATCAGTTCATCTATATGCTGGCTGACCGTAGCTTTTGATAGTCCCAGTTCTTTGCTAAGCTCGGTAATCGTCATCTTCCTGTTTTCAAGAAGTCCAAGTATCTTCTTCTTTGTCTCAAGAGTCTTTCCCAAATAATCACAGTAAGGATAAGTAATTCAAATTTAAACTCTTTTCTGAAAAGTTAGGTTTTTGTTAGGTTCTGTCTCGTAAAAGTTCCTTTACATTGCTTATGAATATAATCAGTTCACTTGTATGAGGCATCCTTTTGATGGATGTCTCGACTGCCTTAAGGGATTCCTTTACGGCATTTATCTCTTCCACAGGTATAGCTACTGTCGTTTTGTTTTGATTGCCTGACTTAGCGTTTTCATCTTTTACATATGCAACTTTAGCAACTTTGTATGACTTATACTCAGCGTCTATGTAAAGTCCGCTTTTATCAGGACTATTGGAGCATCTGACTATCACCTGTCCGATTCCAGGGCAGTGAGCAGAATAGTGGCCATCGGGAAGCATTTTTGCCTCTTCAGGAGTTGCCGGAAAGAATAGTCCGTCTTCGTTTATCCTGAATATTCCGCTGTTCTTGCTTCCTTTGTCAGAGGTCCATATGCTTCCTGCATTCCTAAGCTCGTTCCTGAAGTCAGCATCATTAAAGAATAACGATGCGATTTCCTTTAATGAAACCTGCCTGTAACCTGAAGGCATGACTCTTTGTATATCATCTACGAGAACCTCTTTTTCAGATAACATCGGCTTTTTGGATCTCTCCCTGAAAACTTTTGCATTATCCATAGTAACACTTGCATATTTAATCTCTAAAAGGTAGATTAATCGTGTTAATAAAGTTAATCTGCAGACCTTGCCTGTTTTGGTCTGTGGAGGAAAGTTGGATGTCTACGGGCCCGGTGGGATTTGAACCCACGACTTAAAGGTTAAAAGCCTTCCACTCTAGCCAAACTGAGTTACGGACCCGCATGGATTATATGAATAGAAAGTAATAAATATGTAAAATCTAATATTTTAATTGATAGCTATGAAGGAGGATGAGCACGTAAGGATGTATGGAAAGGAATTCCACGAAGTAGAGTTTCTTGAGATAAAGTGCCCAATCTGCAAAGGCAGAGTTGATGAGTTAGGTTATTGCAACTGCGGCTCAGGAGACTCATAATCAATCATGCAACCTTTCTGGCTTTAAGGAGCTTTTCATACACTGTGTTAGCTTCCCCTTGTTCTTCTATTTTCTGTATTGCAGGATAATTAACTTCATAGTCGGGAATATTCTCTTTTAGCCTTTCCTCAAATGTAGGTACTAGTTCATTCTGGTAGAATACACCGAGAGGTATCTTCTCCTCCCATTCATAAGACCTTGATATCGCAGTGTTTATCTTCTGCGGAACTTCGTCCATGCTCTTGACTACAGGGTCTATATCCAGATTATAGACGCGCTTCCTATACCACTCATTGGTATTTATGTCGTTGTAACTCGGGCATGGCTGCAATACGTCAACAAGTGCCATCCCTTTATGCTTTATCGCTTTTTTAATCAGCTCCTTTGTCCCATTGACGTCGTATGCAAAGCCCCGTGCAACAAAAGTGTATCCTACTGAAAGGGCAAGGGCTATTGGATTTATTGAATCATTTATGTTTGGTTTTGGAAGAGATTTGGTCTTCTCTCCCCTGTGCAGAGTAGGTGATGCCTGTCCTTTTGTAAGACCGTAAACGCCGTTGTCATGGACCAGTAAAGTCATGTTTATGTTCCTTCTTCCTGCATTGACAAAATGGCCTGCACCTATCCCGAATGTGTCTCCGTCACCAGCCTGGATAAGAACCTCCATTGATGGATTTGAAAGCTTTATCCCAGTGGCAAATGCAAGAGCCCTTCCATGCAGCGTATGTACTCCTGATATCTTGTTTGGGAAGAAGTGAGGGGCTTTTCCTGAGCACCCTATTCCTGAGACAACAACGAAGTTCTTGTAATCGAGTTTGAGTTCATCTGTAAGGAGCTCCTCTGACCTGAGTATCCCGAAGTCCCCACACCCAATGCACCAGTCATTAAATTCAGTAGTGTTATGCTCCTCCATCTAAAACCACCTTTGTCTTTCCGTGTACTATGACTTCCTCTACAGCTTTTACAAGTTCATCAAGCAGTATCGGCCTGCCGGTCCATTTAAGTATCTGCGCCGTTGGCATTATTCCAGTGTTTTCCGTAAGGACTTCGGCACCTTGCGCATAGTAATTGCTCTCCAGCGCTATTATCCTGCGTTTGCCTGAAAGAAGTTTCTTCATGTATCTCTTTGGATAAGGATTGAACATCCTGACCTGCACTACCTCTACATCTATGCCCTTTTCCTTAAGTTCTGCCATAGCGTCAAGCGCAGGACCCTTTGAAGCTCCCCAGAGCAGAATCACATTCTCTGCGTCTCCGTAAACGTTTGCCATCGACTCTTCCATTATCTCCTTGTCTGCAGTTTCTAGCTTCTTAAGTCTCTTCTCGTACATGGCAAGCCTGTTTAAAGGTTCCTCAGTTATATGACCGGATTCGTTGTGCTCATCACCTGTATAGAATATACTTGCCTTTCCCATGAATGCTCTTGGAGATATTCCATTCTCTGTAATCGCGAAACGTTTGTAACCTTCGCCTCCTTCTGATAGTAGACCGCGTTCTATGGAAATCTTAGGACCTTTGAAGGTCTTCATGTCTAGAACAGAATATGCATTTGCAAGGCACTTCTCTATTAAGTGTATTACCGGAGTCTGGTACCTCTCTGCAAGATTGAGCGCGTATATTGCGTCGTAGAATACCTCTTCGTGATCTCCAGAGGCTATTATTATCTTAGGGAATTCCCCATGCCCCACGTTTATTGCAAATTTGAGATCTGCCTGACCGCTCCTTGTAGGTAATCCCGTAGCAGGAGCTCCTCTGACATAATATGTTATAAGGACAGGAGCTTCGTTCATTCCCGCCCAGCTTATTCCCTCTGACATCAATGAGAAACCTGGTCCAGATGTCGCGGTTGCTGATCTTGAACCTGTAAGCGATGCACCTACAGCCATGTTTATCGCAGCCAGTTCGTCTTCTGACTGGACAACAACTACTCCTCCGCTGCCTCCATTAGTTGTCTGGACTACCTGATTTGCTTCTATATATGTGCTCTCGTCAGAAGCTGGAGTTATGGGATAATAGGATTGGAAGCGGAGTCCTCCTGCAATCTTCCCTATCGCAGAAAGGGTGTTTCCATCTATCTGCACTCTCTCATCATTAATAGGAAGCTCCTCGAGATTGTAATGGGCTTTTGCATACTTCATACCAGCTTCAGCTGCAAGCATGTTCATATTTAGGAAAAGGTCGTTCTTACCGAATGCCTCTTTTATTGCAGTCCTCAGATAATCTTCCTTTAAACCGAGCAACGAGTATGATGTTCCTATAGCTATCGTGTTCTTCGCTTTCGATGCCAAAGGAGGAGGTATCTTCAGGTTGTTTATCACTGCATTTATGTCATCGACATAATTTACAGGTATGCATGTGACGTTCTTTTTCTCAAGATACTGCACCACATCAGCTATGCTTGTACCGTATCCGTTTGATTCGAGTTCCTTGACAACTTTATCTGTAACCTCAGGCTCCATAGAGCGTATTGTCTCGGCTTTTACCATCTCAGAGGCTTTATCATAAATCATGAAATCTGTAACGCTTGTGAAGTGCTGGAATACGGTCTCCGCATCAAAAGAAGTGAGTATGTTTACCTTTTCAGATATGCTCCTGTATGGCTTGCTCCCGACAACTACATTGAAGTAGCTGTGCCTTCCCTTTATGTTTGAATAATACTCCCTGTTCCCGTAGATGTAGTACCCAGCCTTCGCAACTGCTGAGCCGAAGAGGTTTGCGGATGTATCTACTCCAAGACCCTGTGCCCCTCCAATCATCCATGACAGTCTCACTGATACACCAACCGAATTATATATGGATTTTATTCCCTGCGCAAGTTAAAATATTTATCGTTAGTCTCTCTTACTTTCGTGCAGCGATTTTATACCCATCTTTCATCTCTGTAGAGTACCTATACTCTATTATGTCAAGCAGCTGCCGCTCCGTAGTCTTTCCAAGCCCTCTGGCAGCCTGATATAGAAGGCTCTTGATCAGATTGTTAGTATCCTCTGGAAGGAAGGTGACGGAATTCTCCACATCTATCTCTTTTCTTATCTTCCTTCCTATTACAAGCTCGTTGTTTTCACTTATGCATAGGTTATAACCTCCGCCTAATGTAGATGGTATGAAGTGTGCGAATTTACTATCATCTACCTTTCCCCCATATACTCTGGGCAGTGGTACCTCCCATGTCCTGAATAGCGTCCTTATAGATTCATTATCCTTAGTTGCTTTTTTGTGGCGTTCTATCATCTCCATAGCCCCAATATTTGTTATGTACTGATTCGTTGTCATCGCACCATTCTCCACTATATCAGGCTTGAGTCCAAGCTGTTCTACATACTTCAATATTGATATGAGGAAGTAACTCTCTGTAGATTGTGAGGCTTCAACAGTCTTTTTGTCAGCTATACCTAGCCTTCTATAGTATACCCTCTTTCCGAAAGGATCCGTAGTTTCATATGGGGTTATATCCCTCTGGAATATTCTCATCTCTCCTGCACCGTCGCTTGTTACTATGCTTGATATTGTTCTCTTGTTATCCCTCTCGGTGTTCCATGGAAGGCCATACTGCCATCCGTTTGTCTTTGACACCATCTCGAGTGCAGAACCCACCGTGCCTGTAAACTCAAAAAGGCTCTCGAAATTAAATTTTTTATAATCAAATATCTCATTGTCCTGAAGAACTGCAAGATTCCTTACGCCACTCAACAGATAGAAATCTTCTGCCACTGCACGTTCCTTTTGCTTTCCTCCTTTCCTGTTTGTCGTCCAGTAGAAGTCTTCCTCTCTTGCAGCCCTGTAGAGAAGTTGCTTGTACTCGTTCCTCTCGTGCTTCTCGAGGTTTCTCAGGTAGCCCTCACCTTCCATCCTTCCAACTGCACGCCTTATATCATCTAGAGAGACTGCAGGTACGCGATACCTCTGAAGCTCATCGGACCTTAGTGCTTCGATCCTTGTAGTTATGCCTGCCTGATCCAGCTTCCGCAATCCATTAGGATAAACCTGATATGTTTCCATCATTGCGATCCCTATGAGCAATGTATATCTTGTATTTGCGATTCCCCATTATAACAAAGCAGGGAATCTTATAAAAGGTATCTGAGAGCATTGCGCTGATTTTATAAATCAGGCATTTCATCCACATAGTAGATGATAATGAACACGTTTACTGGTCAGTTTAAGGCGTATCCTGGATTTACTGTGGATAAGGATAATGAGCGCAGCTTTGTTATTGAAGATGGCAATTATAAGATAGGGATAACTGGCAGGGCAGTCGACAGTAGGATGGTAAAATTCCTCATCCCTGATGATTGCAGGCAGATAAGCCTTCCAGAAGCAATAGAGGTATATGTGCACTCCAGACCTTTCAGGAAGATGCTGCATAATTGCACCGTGTGGATAGGGCACAATGGTCTTGACACTGCAGGATACAAGGAGATACTTGACGATTATTCATTCAGAACCGTATCAAGGTATAAGTTCTACAAACTTCCTGAAGAGAGGAGATCCTTCCATAACAGAGGAGGGGGTGCAGTAACCATAGACGGCATGTTCGGAGGTGGCTGTCTGAACATAAGTGCATGGTACAATCCTTCAGCGGTAGAGGCGAGGATAGCTTATGTAATTGATAGAGGAATGTGCAGAGATGGAGCAGACTTGGCAAGTCTTAGAAGAGGCTGATTATCATGGTTAACACGCATGGCATAAAGATGAATGATCATAGCAGTAAGAATCTGGAATTTGAGGAGATATCAAAATCAGGAATATTCAGGATGCATGCCCATGCCAACTGCGCAGAATCTTTGAAGCTGCTCGTGGAGCACGGCCTTAGACCTGCAGGTTATCAGGAGATATTGGCAAGGGCGTATGGAAGCTCAAGAAGGGCGCTTAGGTTCAGAAACAATCTGAAAGGAGACAGCTTCTATATTAACGGCTTCGGCATAGATGAGTTCAGTGAGCGCTGTACGTTCAACAGGGATGGCGAGCTTCTGCAGATTGGCAGAGAGGTTCCAGATAATGTTTATGGAATCGAGGACACTGTTTTTGTATACAAAGGGCATATGCCTTTGATACTCTCCGTGTACAGCGACCGCTTTGCAAAGCTGAAGGGATACCGTTTTGATATAGACGGAGATGCAAGTCCTGCAGTAAAAGAGCATACGGTAATCGGCATTAAGAATGATGGCAAGCTTGATACGATGTTCTCCATTCTGCTAAGGCATTGACTTATCTTCAGGCTTCGATGCGCTTCTTGGATACCAGAGGTTCCTGAAAATATTTGTAAAATTTATATAACTTGGTTGTAAGTGTATAGTGTGAGTGGAATGTTAGTAGAACATAAGATAAAGGATTTTTCAGCACTTTTGCAGGAAGGAGCAATAAAGGGACTTACCCCGAAGCAGATAAAGGCACATATAGGCCTTTATGAAGGATATGTTAAGAAGCTTAACGAAATAGAGCAGAAACTCGATGAGCTTAGGAAGCAGATGGATACCGATCCTGAGATATTGAGCAAGAATGCGAACTTCAGCTACGGCAGCTATAGCGAGCTTAAGCGCAGGGAGATAGTCGCATACAACGGAAGCTACCTGCACAAGGCTTACTTTGAGAATCTTGAGCCTGTCAACGAGCCTGATGACCAGTTCAAGTCGATGCTCAAGAGCTCTTTCGGAAGCGTGGACAAGTGGAAGGCAGAGACAAAGGCAGACGCAGCCTCTACCCCTGGATGGGTACTGGTAGCGGTCGACAGGAACAGGAACCAGCTGCACAACTGGGTCATAAACGAGCACAGTATAAACGTCCCTGCAATAGCCCAGGATGTGGTAATTGCACTTGACTGCTGGGAACACGCATATGCTATAGACTATGGAACTGACAAAGGCTCTTATGTAAAGGTCTTCCTTGAAAATATAAACTGGCAGGAAGCGAACAAGCGCCTTAATGACGTACTGAACGGAAACAAATCAAAGGCAATGTCATAGTGTAAAAGAAGCAGATATGCGTGCATCTGAGTACTATGGAGAATTCTGAAGCCAGTATGAGCCTTACTCATGCTTATGTCCATGTGATGAGTGGTCATGTTCAACGTTCACTGGCTTTTTTTCCTTTCTTCTCAGCCCTATCAACGCCATTGCAGTATTGGCAGTAACTACTGCTGCGTTTACAACACACCTTGGGCAGCTCCCGCATCCGCAGGTACTCAGTATTGTAAGATTATTCTGCATTGTCGGAGCAAGCACAGCAGTTTTTTCCGTGCTGGTAGCAGCAATGCGCCTTGCAGCCTTGAAAAGACGCTTCATGCCAGTAGCTTCTGATACTTCCTGCTTTTTTGTTACTGATTCTTCCGCCATAATTTTGTATGGTTATGCATGATATTTAAGCTTATCCCAACGCAAACCGTAAAATAGCGCATATTGACACTTAACGTTCCTCGTGAAAAGGCGTATATACCTAAAAATTCACTATAATAGTGGAAGGCAATCTGTGGCCAACATATTAAAGCGGCTTGTCTTCCCTGCGCAACTGGCGCAATTCCTTGCCGGTCACATGTTTATCATATGTGTATCTTTGGATTGATATCTACGTATAACTTTTATCTGATTTTATGGGCGTAATTGATGCAGTAGTGGTTGATGGAGACAGAACTCTTTGGAAGGGATCTTCTACAGGGGCTCTTGGAAAGGCATATCTCCTAAAGACCATCAGGGAGCTTAACTTATACAAGGCGGCAAATTACGCTTTTGGAATTGCATATGTGAATCTCATAGTAAATGCTTATAGAGATTCTGATGGAATACCCAGCGGTCAGAGGAAGTTCTATGATATTATGATAGAGAACAGCATAGGTATGAAAGAGGAGATGAACAGTATCGTAGGCAGGCATATTAGAAAAAACGCAATTGAAAAGGTTGCAAAAATAGCAGATTACTACGTTACAGGAGATATCCCTGTCTTCCTTTCCACTATGGCCGGATCTACAACTGCCGAGTATGCAAAATATAACTTCAGACTTACAGATTTCGTATCTAACGTAGAGATATTTGATAATTCAAAGAAGCTGATAGGATTTGATGCGCGGATTACCTGCGGAGAGAGCAAACTTGCGCTTACTGAAGAGGTTCTGGACAGGCATGGACTGAAACTGTGGAACTGCATGGTAATTGGAGATAGTGTACACGATATACCTATGCTCCAATCGGCAAAGATCGCGATGGCTTCACCATTTGCATCTGAAAAAGTCCTTGAACTTAAGAGGATAGTACGCCTGTAAGAGTAGTAACATGTCGATTTTGCTTTCGTAGAGATATAAAAAGGTAAGTTGGCATATGCTTATGTTATAACATGGCAAAGGAGATAGAACTTAAGATTGTAGATATAAACAGGAATGAAGCAAAGAAAAGATTGGAAGCAATTAATGCCAGATTTAGAGGTCATTTTGTACTTCAGCGAGTTACTTTCCAAGGAACAAGATCAGGTCGGATCAAGGATTATTCGTCAAGTACTGCCAATGATTTTTATCACACCTCGTGGGCACGCGTGAGAACCGATGGAAAGAAGACCGCACTAACGCTAAAAGAACAACGCGGCACTGGAATAAGGAAAAGATATGAATATGAAGTAGAGGTAAGCGATTTTGCAACTACAGTAAAGATACTGACAAGAATAATGCCAGATTCTTCCCGAAGCTACATGGTTACAAAAAGAGATGTATATGAATCTGGAGATGTGACAATTACCATAGATAAATGGCCGTATTTACCATACCAGCTTGAGATAGAAGGACCTACGGAGAAAAAGGTCAGAAACACATATGATAAACTCAAGATAAGAGGAAAAATTGTTCCAAGCATTGCAGTTTCAGACGAAGAGTACTACAAACTACAAGGCATTGACTACAAAAAACTAGTTTCCAGAAATAATGCTAAATTAGACAGACTATTAAGCAAAGCCAGATAAAACATCAGCATATTAGGGATTCATCCAGACCTTTTAAGTACTTATATATAACCTTATAACTTCTCGGAAAGCAGACTAATACTCACTAGAATGGGGAGTCCGTGATTTGAACACGGGTCGCAAGCTCCCAAAGCTTGAAGCCTACCAAGCTAGCCTAACTCCCCTAGATTTAGTATATTAAAAACAGGGTAATCTATATAACTTACTTTTTACCTATTCCTTGTTTACTTCTTCTGCTTTTTCTTCTGCCCAGGCATCCTTCCTTTTGGTTTGGGTATCTTCAGCCCTGGGAACATGCTCACAAGCGTATCTGAGCTTACGTCCAAGTCCATCTTAATGTTCTGCAGCATTTTTCCGAATAAGTATATGACTGCTATGCCCCTTACCGAATCTGAAGGAATTGCTTTGCTTACCGTCTTCTTCGTATTATCGCTGCATAGAATATCAACAATCTTCTCTAAGTTTGCAACGCTCTTCCGCATGTTGTTTGTGGAGTCGTTTGCATAAAGGTCAAGCTCTTCGGTGTTGATTCCTAGGATCTGCGGAAGTTTCCTGTCAGTTGCCATGCGTATCGATGTTAGATGGGCTGCCACTTCCTCAGGCTTGGTCTCTTTGTCTATCGAGAGCTTCTTTATTGATATCCAGTCCTTGTACTTTGCCATGAATGCCACTCCTGCATAAGGAGGAGTGCCTGTCTTATTCGCTTTTGATTTGCTCTCCAGTATCTTGTTGTCCGCAGGTACATACCAGTTGAGCCCTAATCTCTTTGCAGCTGCCCTTAGAAGGTATACCTTTGCAAAGGGCTTCAGCTGATCGCTGTTCTTTGCTGCTTTTGTTATGTTAGAATCGGCATCTGCAGAACCTAAAGCCTTGTATGCTGCAGCCAGTGATTTGTAATCGTTCTTTGCAAAAGAAGAGGCAAACTTCTTTGCATATGCATCCAATGTCTTTGTGTCTATTCCAAGAACTTCGAATGCCTTGTCGCTGACCAGGCTCCTTACCGATGCAAGCTCATGTGCTATTTCTGTTGGCTTTGTAGAGTCGCTTACTTCAAGGTTCCTGGATTCTACCCAGCCATTATAGTTTGCAAAGAATTCTATAGAATCAGTGCCGGCCATGCTGTTACGCTGTCCCAGGTATTACATAATATCCAGAAGCTTTCTCCCTTGCAACACGCTTCACCACGCCCTTTCCCGCTAGCGATACCAGTGCGTTGTTTACCATCGACTTTGGCCTGTTGCATTTCTTTGCTATATCGTCAGCCGTCTTCTTCTTTTCCTCGCTCGTCGCTCCTATCTCCTTCATGGATTGAACGACAAGGCTCTCTATAGGGTTTAAATCTACCATTATCTCAACTCAGAAAAGCATCACTTCTTTACTCTCTTTTCCTTCCTCTTAGGGCGCAGGTACTTGTAGCCGCATCTCTTGCATTTCTCTACGCCAGCCCTGTTTCTACCTTTGCACTTCCTGCATATCCAGGTCTTGGACAGCTGCGCGTCTGCTATTGGAAACTTTCCCATACTAAGCACTTGATTTTTGGATCTAAGAATAGAACCTAATACTACCACTACTATGAAGGAGTAATATTAAAAATCTTGTGTTATCTGCACTGTAACGGTATTCTTCAAAACATCAGCCCAATAAATTGTCGGCATACGGCGAATAGGACCGGATATTATAGTTATATTTATAAATCAGGATATTCACAGATTTTACTTGTTTATACAAGCTAGATTTTAGAGTATCTGGAGTTAAAACTGCAGGTAGTTGACAATGATAACAAAAATAATGGAGTATAGGGAGGTACGGATAGGAAGTAACAGGGTAGTAATAGCCCAGTCGATAAACGCGCCTGATATTAAGGAAGTCAATAAGGTATTCGACAGTGCAGGTCTAAGGATGCTCAGAAGAGAAGAGGCTGAGAAGGTCATTTCGCTTTACCCGAAGCTCAAGGAGGAGTTGAGAGGGACACATTTTGATACCTCAGATGGAAAGGGCTTTTTTGTTGATAAGGATTGCTCAGCTATATTTAAGGCAATTGTCAGGACAGATCTGCCCTATTCTAAAGATAATGCCATTGGTTAGATGTCCAATTTATGTAGTCAAGGCAAGGTATAATGCATATGGTAAATGAAAGTCGTATCGCCGTTGCAGAAGAGACATCGTACATCAGAATTGCAGACAGATATACGTCGCTTGCAAGAATGGATTTCTCACCGCATATACCTGACAATTCAAGGATTGCAACTTTTGATGAGTTACTCCGTGAACATAAAAAAGGAACCGGCTTCAGGGATGAATTGAGAGATTATTGCAGTAGCAAAAACGCTCATGACGGATGGGTACTCGTCGCTAAAGGAGCAGGATACTGCCCTGAAAATTTATACTGGCATTACCATATAGATAATGGAGTTGCAGAGCACGTGAGGCGTCCAATGCTGCGCAAGATACCTGGAGAGAGAAGATTGGCAGTATTTATGAAAAGCAATGGTTACCTATGTGTTAAATTTGGAGCAGATTATTTTCCTCCGGGTAATGAGCTATACATTGCGCGTGCAGTTTATGTTATGTTTGATAGAGATGATGAGAAATATGCATTTAAACGTGAAAAGAGATAGGCAGGCTTGTTTTGTGGTGTTATGAGTAGCAGTATAAAGAAACGTGAAAATGAGTGTCCGCAGGTATTCAGATCTGCTGAGAAAGTACTGCCAGTAGATATAGATGAGTTGATTGGGTCATTGCGAGAAAAAGGGCGCATACTTGCTTCTGCTGAGGAGGTGGAAGTAAATTATGCGAGTAACGCGGTTTTCAGAAGCATGATGTATAGGCAGGGTTGGGCATTGACAGCACAGATAGGAATTTACAATATGGAATACAGAAGGCTTGGCAGTGATGGATCAGTTAATTATAGGGTTAGCAGGGATGAATTTTCTGCTTTGTCTCCTCAAGAAAGGTCTGTGCGGCTGCCTGGAAATGGAATAGTGCTTGCAAGCAACGCCTACTTTGAAGGCAACAGCTGCCTGATACTGCGCGCAGATATAACCAGATACAGGCCCGTCAGTTATCTGTACACTATAGACAAAGAAAAAAAGACAAGGGCTACTACGCTCGTAGAGGTACTGCGCAGGCTTTGAATTTAGATTATGGCAGGTGGGATAGGCCATAAGGATATATTTAAATACGAGAAATTAGTATATTTATATGAAGTGATACTATGGCAACTGTAAAGAAAAGATCAAGTAAAATGACAGGAGGACAGGAAGTAAATGCGACAGACCTGCTTAACAATTTCACACATGCTTCACGTTCTATAAATGGCATAGATAGCGAAAATCTCTCCGAGAAGAGCAGCGGCTCGGCAAAGCACAATTATTATGCAGAGATGGTAACTGAACTGCAGACGCGCGTCAGGGCTGCAAGCAGGAAAAGCGAACTTAGCGTAAAGGAGAGAATAGAACTTGAAAAAAAGGGTGAGGAAGAGGCAAAGAAACTCTCAGGAATGCCTGCAGATAAGCTTAGGGCGTCATTCTCTGGATTTGTCGAAAAGATAAAGGGACCGTCTTATGAAGATGCAGTGCGCAGGGTGGCAAAGCTCACAGGAGACCTTCAAAAGCTTGCAAGCACCGATTCAAAGGCAGCATATCATGCACTTGAAACTGCGATACATGATTTCAGCGCTGCTTCAAAAAACAAAGCGTCAGGCAAGAAAAAAGATGGTAAAAAGGATGATGAGCCACAGATAACTAAGGATCTGAAGCTGATAAGAAAGGTTGCGATTATAGAGGAACTGGGCAGAGATCTTGCAAGGTATGCTGATAGTGTAAATCCTGTTAGAAAGAGACCTGTACTTAGGGAAGACTCTCCTTTCAGGAGCGTACTTTATCCTGAGGAGAAGACTAGTAAAATGTCAACTGCAGATAAAAGTACTGCAAAAACTGCTGAGACAGCACCTGAGATGAAGATAAGGGAAGGGGATGAAAAGAGTGAAGCTGCAGCTGAGAATCAGGGCAGCAGGGAAAATGGCGGAGCTGAGAGAAATACGGGTTCACAGCACAAGGCTGGAGAGGAACAGCCACTGATATTGGATCTTAGAAAGCTTGATACTCCTGAGAAGATAATAAAGCAGCGCAGTATAATAGAGGCAAATATAACCAAGAGAATGGACCAGATTAACCACGTCTTAAATATTATCGGTAATAAGGAAAAGAATCAGATTACAGAAGCAGATCTTGAAAAGGTATCTGATACCAACATAAAGCTTTTTGTAGAGATAACAGCGTATAAAGACCTGCTTATTGAGATGAAAGATAATCTGAGTAAAACGTTCCCTAATGATAAAGAAGCACGCGAATCGCATGAGAAGTCAATAGACGCGCTTGTGAAGAAGATAGGGGATGCCGGAGCGTATTCCAACAAAAGGATAGCTAAGATCGCAGAGGAGAAAGGACTCAGTGTTAGCAGAGTGCCAATGTTTCTGCATGAGATAAGGGACATGCAGAGAGACCTTTATAGTATCAGGGATTCATCAGGGAAGCCTATTTATGAGAGGCTTGGGGCGAATACGCTCTTCTTTGATGAAGGAAACAATAGCCAGAGGGTAGTAAAACAGATTGGGGAGGACTACGAAGAGATAATGAAGCGGCTTAACGCTAAGAACAAGGCCGTCCTGAAAGGATATGAAGATGATTATGCCGATATGTCCGAACTTGTTATAACACAGCTAGCAGCAATAGGGGTTCAGCTAAGGTGGGAAGGGAGAGGCACAGTTGGAAGGGAAGGATTGTGGCAGGATCTCAGCGCACCTTTTGTATTTTCCGGTGAGAGTGCGCAGTAGCACAATATGTTCATAGCATAGTGGGTTGATGGTAGGATATAAATCCAGAATTCCTGTGGAGAAGAATGAGAATGTAGAAAAGGTCAAGGCAGCTGAGATAAAAAGCGCACGGGATTTTATATCCCATGTGGGAAGAACCTCAGATAGACTTAAACATAGGAAGCTTTTGGACCTTGCAGGAGCAGCTGCAGCTGTGTATATTGCAGCAGCACCTATCGCATTTGCTGCAGGACAGCCATTACACGAATCAGGATACAGCAAGCAGGATATTGCAGCTCTGAACAAACTTATGAGGAGCGAGGCAGCATATTCTGCCAAAGGCGAGAGCATTACAAACGGTTTGCCTACAAATGAGATTTTAGGAGTAGTAAACATAAACAAGCTAAAAGGGATTTCCTCTCAAATGCTTGATGGAGGAAGAACTGCAAACGGAGCTTCTATTCAGCTAAATACATATGTGCATCTGGTAAGCAGTGGAGGTGGGAGCAGCTGGATCTGGGTGCAGAATGGAGTTCAGATATTCATACATGGAGACAAAGTATCGGAAAAACCATCATACACCTATGGGAGCATATCACAAATATTTAAGGACAACCTCAAGCTTGATGTAAAGGCGGAAGAAGGAAAGAAACTTACGCAGAAAGACTTTGACAAACTGAGATTAAATGGGATGAGTGGCAGAGGAATCCTTACAGATTCTGAAGGTACAATACCAACCTATGTTTATTCCGATTATAAGGTATACAAGGAAGGCAGCAGATGGGGCATACGTGGAGGAGATACGCATACGTCAAACAGGATCAGGTTTGCTGTTGACATAAGAGTTACAGAAAAACAGGATATCGCATATATCAATTTCAGCATAGTACCTGTGAAGGGAGATGTACTTGACTGGAATAAAGAGGTAAAGTTTGATAAGGTATCGTACAGGGTAAAAGGATTAAAGAGTGCGAAGATTGAGTTCGGTAAGCTAAAGGATACAGGACTTGTTATAGCAGGCGTGGGAGGTGGGGCTTACTTCCATGCTGAAGAGATAACAGGGGCTTTCAGCATGTATGAGAAAGAATCAGGCAGATTTGTGCCTCTTGCAGTAAGTGGCAATAGCGATTGGAATACAGGAGAGCATGATGTTGGGGTGCGTTCCGTAAGGTTAAACTCTTACACTGTAGAGTTGGTAAGGGCTAAAAAAGCAAATAATGCCGGAAATTAGAGAGTTGAGCTGTAGAGTGCCTTACGCTTTATAAAAGGTTTTATAACTTTTAGTATACAATCTAATGGTATAAATACCAACGGGAAAATTAACTCTTTTCTTAGGTGATATAGATGCCTGATGGCATAGAATTGACTGTGGCAGATGCGCTTGTGACCGATTCAGGGAGGAGCGTAGCCAGGATAGATTCAAAATCAAGGAAGATGCTTGATGTCCTTTCTGGGGACATAATTGAGATAAAGGGCAAGAAAAAGTCTACGGCTGCGATTACGTGGCAGTCCCATCCGAGCGACGAAGGGCTTGGCTTCATAAGAATAGACGGTTACATAAGGCAGAACCTCGGCGTTGGAATAGGAGACAAGATATTTGTTTCGAAGGCAGCGGTAAAGGATGCAGAGAAGGTTATTCTTGCGCCCCCTGTAGGCCAGAAGATGCCTTTATCTCCTGATTTCCCTGAATTTGCGAAGAAAAGGCTTGATGGAAGGCCTCTTGTGAAAGGGGATTCCATACCGATACCAATGTTCGGGATAGTCTTCAACTTCATAGTTGTGCAGGTAGTGCCACATGGAGTTGTGAAGATAACTAGGGACACCAACCTTGTTGTGAAAGAAGAGCCTGTATCAGAGTCAATAGTCAAGGTAGGTAATGTCCATTACGAGGATATAGGAGGTCTTGAGGATGCAAAGCAGAAGATAAGGGAGCTTGTGGAACTGCCGATAAGATATCCTGAGCTCTTCGAGAGGCTTGGAATAGAACCTCCTAAAGGAGTTCTCCTTTACGGCTCACCAGGTACGGGAAAGACGCTTCTTGCAAAGGCTGTAGCAAACGAGAGCGACGCGAACTTCATATCCATATCAGGACCTGAACTCGTATCGAAATTCGTGGGAGAGAGCGAGGAGAAGCTCAGGGAGATATTCAAAAACGCAAATGAGAAAGCGCCTTCTATAATATTCATGGATGAGATAGATGCGATAGCTCCAAGAAGGGAGGAGTCTACAAATGAGGTCGAGCGAAGGATGGTCTCCCAGATGCTCACACTCATGGATGGTATGGGGCAGCGCGGACAGGTGATAGTTCTAGCAGCTACAAACAGGCCTGATGCCATAGATCCTGCATTGAGAAGGCCGGGAAGATTTGACAGGGAGATAGAAATAGGAGTTCCTGGAAGAAATGCAAGAAAGGAGATACTGCAGATACATACAAGGAATATGCCGATGAAAGATGTTGACATAGATGAACTTGCAAACAAGACGCACGGTTATACCGGAGCAGACCTTAATGCACTTGTAAGGGAGGCTGCAATGGCAACCCTAAGGACCATATTGCCTAAGATCGCAGACAAGCAATCAATTCCGAATGAGATTCTTCTGGATCTCAAGGTGTCACGGGAGGATTTCCTTGAGGCAATGAAGAGCATACAGCCAAGCGCATTGAGAGAGGTATTTGTAGAAAGACCAAATGTGCATTGGAATGATGTAGGCGCACTTGATAAGGTCAAGGATGAATTGAGGGACAGCATAGAGCTGCCTCTGAAGAATCCGAAGGCTTTCGAAGATATGGGAATAAGGCCTGTAAAGGGATTACTGCTCGTAGGGCCGCCAGGCACAGGAAAGACATTACTGGCAAAGGCAGTAGCGACTGAGAGAGAGTCAAACTTCATATCGATAAAAGGTCCTGAGATACTTTCCAAGTATGTTGGGGAGAGCGAGAAGACCCTGAGAGAG
>CAZCSE010000003.1:0-290 GCA_964501245.1 Microcaldota archaeon
AAGTACACATCTTCCATATTCTTGTAATCCATGATTAAGCATAGTTATTAAACTTTTAATCCTTATTACTCTTTTGAATGGGATGGAAGAAAGAGAGCTTGGAAGGACAGGAGAGAGAGTGCCTGCACTGGGCATTGGCACGTGGCAGCTTGGCAGCGACCATGCTGCTGCAGTAGAGTCGCTCAAGGAAGGCATGCATCTTGGCATGCGCTTCATAGACACTGCTGAGATGTACCATACAGAGGGTATAGTGGGAGTGGCTATAAAGGGCGAAGAGGTCTTCCTTGCGA
>CAZCSE010000003.1:300-36558 GCA_964501245.1 Microcaldota archaeon
CTTGCGACAAAGGTCTCTCCTGAGCACTTCAGATATGCAGATGTGAAAAAAGCCTGCAATGATAGCCTTAAGCGCCTCGGAGTAAAACAGATAGACCTGTATCAGCTGCACTGGCCAAATAGAAGAGTGCCGATAAGCGAGACTATGAAGGCCATGGAGGAGCTGGTGAAGGAGGGGAAGATACGCTACATAGGAGTGAGCAACTTCAGCATAGAGGACATAAATGAGGCGAATGCTTGCCTTAAGAATAATGAGATCGTTTCAAATCAGGTCCAGTACAGCCTTGCAGCGAGGGAGATAGAGAGGGAGCTTGCAAAGTTCTGCAATAAGGAAGGCATAACGATAATAGCTTATAGCCCGCTTGCACGGGGAAGCCTGCTGGCAAAGAGCCATGGCAACATGGATCTCCTCAGGGTTATTGGAGAGAGGCATGGAAAGAGCGCAGCGCAGGTAGCGCTTAACTGGGTGGCATCGAAGGATAATACGATAGCGATACCTAAGGCAGGCAGGCTGGAGCACATGCGCGAGAATGCAAAGGTTCTAGATTTCAAGCTTGAAAAGAAGGAGATAGAGGAGCTGGAGAATTTTTTTCGTGATTACGTAAACAGGGGCTTTGTCGAGTTCGGCAAGGAGCTTGCAAAGGGCAATTCCGCGATACTTGGCAAGCTGGTCTCGTTTAGGGAGAGGATAAGGCAGAGGCCAAAGAAGGCAGCATAAGGTATTTATTATAATGCTGAGCATCTCTCTTTGTTTAGCTAATTGTCAAGACTGGTATTGATGAGATATAACACAAAGGTCGTTGCCTACGCAATAGTAGTCCTTTCAGTGATTGTCTATGGGGTCGTAGGCACATATTTTATCGGTAACAGCGGTGGCTTCAACCAGAATGTTGCAACGCCTTTGAATGCGCTTTACTTCACAGTGATAACGCTCAGCACAGTTGGATACGGGGACTTCTATCCGGTAAGTCCGATCGCAAAGATATTTGTAATAACGCTGATAATTGTTGGATTAGGTACATTCATTTCAGCAATCACAACATTTTCAGGTGAATTCATGAACAGAAGAATAGAGAGAATAAGCGGCAGGATATCTTCATTTGAGAGAAGAGCCCTGAACAAGCACATGGTACTTATAGGAGACGGACCTACGAACCTTTACATAGCGAACAAACTCTCTGAGACAGGAGAGAGATTCATAATCATAGTAAAATCTCCGGAGAGCCTTGAGAGGCTTAAGAAATACGGCTACATGGTCTTCCAGGCTGATCTCTCCTCTGATGGAGACATGCGTGAGATGAATCTGGATAAGGCAAAGGCAGTAGTGATAGACGTTGCTGATAACTCGACCTCGCTTTATGCGCTGGTAAGCGTGAAGGAGCTTGCAGGTAATGCTGAGATAATAGTGGTGGCACCTAATAAGGATGCCGAACACCATCTGAAGATAGTTGCAGGTAACAGGGCAGTTGTGGTAAATCCATCCACAATAGCAGGCAACTTCATAAATGACAGACTTTTCAAAGGCTGATCTAATGAAGACTCTGGTCTGTAAGACCAATCCTAAAAGACCTTCTGCAAAGGTCATAGAAGCTGCCGCAGAGAGGATACTTCGAGGCAAGCTTGTTGTCTTTCCTACAGAGACAGTATATGGCATAGGGGCAAATGCGTTTGATGAGAGAGCGTGCGGAGAGATATACAGAGTAAAAGGAAGGGCTTCTGATAATCCGCTTATCGTACACGTATACAGTATTGAAGATGCCATGAAGCTGGGAAGGTTCAGCAGAGAGCATGCAGAAGCATTAAGTAAGATATGGCCATGCCCCCTTACCGTAATAGTAAATGGCAGAGGGAAACTCCCTGAAACTGTAACTGCAGGTCTCGACAGCGTCGCTATAAGATGTCCAAAGGGCAGAGTTATACGGTCGATCATAAAGAGGGCAGGCGTTCCTATAGCTGCTCCAAGCGCCAATATATCAACAAAACCTTCGTCAACAAAAGGGGAGCATGCGATAGGCTACTTCAGGGGGAAGGTTTCTATGATAATAGATGGTGGAGAGGCAGATTATGGAATAGAGTCGACAATACTTGACCTCAGGAGCTTCAGGGTACTCAGGCCTGGTGCATTCACACCGGAACAGATAACAAAGGCTTTTGGGAGAAAACCGATAATTGGCAGGCTTGCCGAAGGAACAACGAGCGCAAAGAGAGTGATAAGCCCGGGTACGAAGTACAGACATTATGCGCCCAGTACGCCTTTGTTTGTTTATACCGGTGACAGAAGAGCTGTTTGCAGTATATTGAGGCCTTTCGGGAAGAGCGCTGCGTTCATAGGTTCTGTGGAGAGTTGCAGTATGTTTAAAGGTACAGGAGTAAGAAGCATCCCTCTAGGCACCTCTAAAAGTGTGCGAATCAGGGTGCACAGGCTCTTTGACAAGCTGATAGCGCTTGACTCTTTGGGAGTAAGATTTGCAGTGATAGAGCAGTTCAATGGGAAAGGACTTGGATATGCTGCAATGAATAGGATTCGGAAGGCTTCAAGTCATAAGAGCTTCTCCGATTCTGATGAACTGAAGAGACTGATTGATAATATATGAATTATTATTAATTTGGATTCAATTCTCTTTGATGCTCTATGAAGATACTTGGATTCAACAGCATATCTAATGTTATGCGTCTTGAACCTGAGAGTTTTGACGACTTGTACCTACTTGCAGTGATTATAAACCAGGGAGATGAGGTAGAAGGAAAGAGTACCCGCAGATTCAGGCCAAGCGAAGGGGATAAGGGAGAGCAGAAGGACATAAGGGTTAAGATAGCTGTAGAGAAGGCCGAGATAGACAGGAGCGCCTTCAGGTTGAGGGTCTCAGGGAAGATAATGGATGGAAGCCCGCTTGAATTCATAAGCATGGGAAGCTATCACACTTTGAATATAGAGCCCAGAGACGTGATATCCGTCCATAAGGCAGAGTGGAAGGAGTACATAATCAGAAGGCTGAAAGAGGCTGTTGCAGAATCAAAGAAGGCCAGGCTTGGCATTGTTGCCATGGATGAGGAAAAGGCATCTTTTGCATACATAAAGGGATACGGGATAGATATCTTCTCAGAGATATACAGCAAGCTAAGCAAGAAGATGAATGAGAAGGAATACAAGAAGCAGAAGGAAGCTTTCTTCGATGCTGTAATAAGCACAGTGAATAATATGCTGGTTGATGTCGTAGTAATAGGAGGGCCTGGATTCACCAAAGACGACATGAAGAAGTATATGGATGGCAACAGGAAGAGCATAGAGAAGAGAGTCTCATACGTACAGGCAAGCGATGCTGAGCGCTCTGGGATAAGGGAGATAATGCAGAGCGAGGCTGTTGCAAAGCTACTTGAGAATGAACGCGTTAAGAAGGAATTCTGGTATCTGAACATGTTCCTCAGCGGCCTTGTGTCAGGGAGGTCGGTCTATGGAGCTGACAACATAGAGAGCAGGATAGATGAGATTAAACTGGTGATGGTCAATGACAATGTGCTCAATGATAAAGAGGTCAAGAAGGTGCTGGATATCGCAGATGCCCATGGAGTCAAGATAGAGATATTCAATTCTGGCGATGATGCAGGAATGCAGTTGGTGAGGTTCAAAGGCATAGCTGCAGTCTGATTACTTCAGGTATGTGTTACACAGTGCGAACATGCAAGGCCAATTTCTTTTTATATTATGTCAAGACCTATGTCGTTGTGCCTTGGCTCATCCTTTCCTACCACTGAGGAGCCTTTCACTCCTGTGAATATCGCTATTACCTCAATCATGTCTCCGTACTCAGGATCAAGCCTTGCACCCCATATCACATTTGCATTTGGTGCGGATCTCTCTGTAAGTTTTGTGCCTATCTGGTTAGCCTCTCCGAGAGTCAGACTCTTGCCTCCGGTTATGTGCAGAAGCACGCCTGTAGCATCGCTGTAGTCTACGTCGAGCAGCTTGTTCTTCAGAGTATTATGAACCACTTCCTCTACGCGATGAGCACCTGAAGCAGATCCTACGCTTATGACCGCCATCCCTCCTCCTGTCATTATCGTCCTTACGTCTGCATAATCGGTATTTATCAGGCTTGGCTGGGTTATTGCCTCTGTTATTCCGCGTACGGCTTTCGCTGTTATCTCGTCTGCTAGAGCAAAGGTCTTCTCTATAGGAAGGTTCGGATATAGCTGTACCAGTTTCTGGTTGTCTATTACTATGAGCGTGTCCACATTGTTCTTGAGCTTGTCTATACCCTTTCTTGCAGTGTCAAGTCTCACTCTTTCTAGAGAGAATGGTATCGTTACTATGCCGACAACTATAGAACCTGCATCCTTTGCAACCCTGCCGACTATAGGGGCAGCTCCGGTTCCTGTTCCTCCTCCCATACCTGCACAGAGGAAGGTCATGTTCATGTCCCTTAACAACAACTCTATGTCCATCCTTGACATCTCAGCGGCCTTCTCCCCTACATCAGGATAGCCTCCTGCTCCCAGTCCATGAGTAAGGGAGTTTCCAAGCATAAGCGTCTTTATGTTTGTCTTCATTGTGTTGAGCTGTTTTGCATCTGTATTGAATGCGAACAGGCTTGCGCCCTTTATGTCCATGCTGCTTATCCTGTGTACCGTATTGTTTCCTCCGCCGCCTACTCCGACAACGCATATTCTCGGCTTGAACATCTCATAGTCAGCCATAAGCTCCTGTTTCTGTTTTTCCACTTCGTATTCAAACATAACATTACCCTTATAGGTATTTTATATCTAAGAATAAATAGCTTTCTCTTCTGCGTGCATATTTATGTAAGTTTTATTATTCTTGCAAACCTGATGTTATTGTGGACAATAAGAGGATTTCTGAGATACTTGAGGAGATAGGGGACATATTAGAGGTAGAGGGAAAGAGGAGCAGGTTTGAGGTTCTCGCATATAGAAAGGCTGCAACAACAATAGAGACACTGCAGGAGAGAGCAGAAGATATCTACAAAAAGGACGGAATAGATGGATTGATGGAGCTTCAGGGAATAGGCAAAGGCATCGCTGGAGGAATAGCAGAACTTATAGATACAGGGCATATGAAGAAGTATGACACTTTGAAGAAGAGCTTCCCCGTAGATTTCAATACGCTTACAAAGATACAGGGATTGGGTGCAAAGAAGGTCTATAGACTTTACAAGGAGCTGGGAATAAGGAATATCGATGATCTTAAGAAGGCTGTGCAGGAGCACAGGATAAGGGATCTTGAGGGCTTTGGGGAGAGGAGCGAGCTTGAGATAGGAAAGGGGCTTGCACTGCTTGAATCTAATAGCGGGAGAATGCTGCTGGGAAGGGCGCTTCCTGAAGCTGAGAAGATAATATCACAGCTTAGGGAATCAGGTCTTGCTGAAAGGGCAGAGCTTGCAGGCTCTGCAAGAAGGATGCGCGAGACCGTAGGGGATCTTGATATACTTGTGACTACAAGGAATCCTGAGAAGATGACTGATTTCTTTGGATCGTTAAAGGAGATAGACAGGGTAATTTTAAGAGGGCCGACAAAAACAACCGTACTGCTGAAGATAGGTATAAATTGCGACCTTAGAGTCGTTGGTACAGAGAGCTTCGGAGCTGCGATGCAGTATTTTGTAGGGAATAAGGACCATAATGTCAAGGTGCGCGAGATTGCAATAAAGAAAGGGTATAAGCTAAATGAATACGGATTATTTGATAAAAAAGGGAAGAGCATAGCGGCAGCTGATGAGAAGGATGTATATGCAAAGCTTGGCATGCAGTACATGCCTCCTGAGATGCGCGAGAACCGAGGAGAGATAGAGCTGAGCCTTAAAGGGAAGATACCAAGGCTCATTGAGTTGAGCGACATAAAAGGCGATCTGCACTCGCACACAGACCATAGCGATGGAACATACAGCATAGCTGATATGGCAGAAGCTGCTAAAAGATACGGATTGAGCTATCTTGGGATAACAGATCATACAAAGAACGAGAGGATAGCTAACGGGATGAATGATAAGCAGTTTGTGAAGCATTTTGATGAGATAGACAAGGTAAACGATAGGCTTGATGGGATACGATTGCTGAAAGGCGCAGAGATAGACATACTGAAAGACGGAAGCCTTGACCTTGAGAGGAAGACTTTGGAGATGATGGATTACAGGCTTGCAAGCGTGCACACTAATCTTAAGATGACAAGGGAGGAGATGACAGAGAGAGTGGTGAAGGCGCTATCAAGCGGCTATGTAGACATAATGGGACATCCGACAGACAGGCTGATAGGAAGCAGAGACCCTATAAACATGGATCTTGATAAGGTGTTTGAGGTCGCGCATGACAACGGAGTCATTATGGAGATTGACTCGTTTCCTGAGAGGCTTGACCTTGGTGATGAAAACATAATCAAGGCAAAAAAGCATGGCCTGCTATTCTCGATAGACAGTGATTCGCATAGCGTAGACCACTTCAACGTACTCAGGTATGGAATAGGAACTGCAAGAAGAGGATGGCTCCTCAAGGAAGATGTGATTAACGCACTTCCTTTAGAGAAGCTCATCAAACGCTTCAAGAAGTTCTAGTCAGTACCATCCACGGGCCTTCATCGCAGCTGCTACCCTGCTTACCGCTATTATGTATGCAGCCTCTCTCGGAGTTATCTTCTTACCTTTTGCCGCATACTCTGTCTGTGTCTTCATTACGTCGTGGAATGACTTTGTCACTATCTTATCAAGCTTTGAGTATACCTCGTCTATGTCCCAGTAATAGCCCTGAAGGTTCTGCACCCATTCGAAGTATGAAACTATCACGCCACCTGAGTTTACAAGGAAGTCTGGAAGGTCGACAACACCTTTCTCGAAGAGTATCTCGTCAGCTTCAGGAGTTACAGGACCGTTTGCAAGCTCCAGAAGCAGAGGTACATTTATCTTGTCGGCATTGTCTCCTGTAATCTGGTTTTCCATCGCTGCAGGTATGAGCACGTCAGCCTTTAGCTCAAGCAGCTCCTCGTTTGAGACCTTCTCTGCATTCTTGTCCTGATATCCCTGAACGCTTCCGGTCTTCTCCTTGGCAGCTTCAAGCTTTGCGAGGTCAAGACCGTCTTCTGAGTATATCCCGCCCTTTGAATCGCTTATCGCTATCACATTAGCTCCTATATTATGGGCAAGTTCGAAGGCGAATTTGCCCGCGTTTCCAAATCCCTGTATTATCACTTTTGCTCCTTTAAGATTTATTTTAAGCTTGTTTGCCGCTTCTCTCATTACGTACATTCCGCCCATTGCAGTTGAGTCAAACCTGCCTTCGGATCCCCATACCTCTACAGGCTTGCCTGTCAGTACGCCGAATGAGTTGTATCCTTTCAGAGTGCTGTACTCGTCCATCATCCATGCCATTATCTGCGGATTAGTATACACATCAGGCGCGAGTATGTCTGTCTCAGGCCCTATCTCTCTCTGTACAGAACGTATGTAACCTCTTGACATACGCTCCACCTCCGAATCACTCATCTTCTTCGTATCGCATATTATTCCGCCTTTGCCTCCTCCGAAAGGAAGATTTGCTAGGGAGCACTTCCATGTCATCCATGCTGAGAGCGCCTTTACGGTATCTATATTTTCCTGAGGATGATATCTTACTCCTCCCTTTGCAGGACCTCTTGCAGTATTGTATCTCACTCTGAATCCAGTGAATACCTCGACAGAACCATCATCCATACGCACAGGTATTGTTGTCTCGAGAGTATTCATAGGTTCTCGTAGTATAGCGTGTGCGGTTTTGTCAAGTTGCATCTTCTCTGCAGCCTGATCCAGCTGTAGCTGTGAAATCTTGAAAGGATTTAGTTCTTCAGCCATATTATCACTTAAATATCACATATAACAGAAATAAGCATTTAAGATTGATTAATTGTCGTGTCTTGATCAGGAATTATAGTATTCTGCCAATCTCTCGCAAAGAGAGGTTATATCCTTTTGAACTGCAGCGCTTCCCTTCTTCTTCACTATGCTTTCTATTATGTCATTATACAGCATTCCTTCTTCTATATGTTTCTTCACTTCGCCTACATCTCCTGAATACCTGCCATTCATGTACTTGCTTACTGCTGCCTGGGCTATTCCCAGTTCTGCAGCTATGGACTCCTGCCCATATCCCATATCCGAAAGCTTCTCTGCTACGGATGCCCTTACCGCGGGAAGCATAAGATTGGTTATCTGCATGCAATACATCTGCCCGTGCTTCTTCTGATTCAACATAGTAGATTTGTTTTTTTCCTGCATCTTCAATTACCTATTCTTCTATACCTAAAGAGTGCTTCAGCTTCTTGAGCATCCCTTTGCCTTCATAAGTCTGTGTAGTTCTGGATTCCTGTCTTGCTTCCTGCTTGGGCTCCTGCTTTTGCTGCTGCCATTGATTATCATCCATCTTCTGTGAAGCATTATTCTCATTTACAGGTATTGTATCGCGCTTGGGATTTTGCTGCGCAGAAGCTGCAAATAATTCTCCAAGTGCATCCGAAGCGATTGAGCCGTTGCCTTTGGGTATTATAATTATGTTTGCACCGTTCTCTTTTGCAAGTTCCATATCCTCTTTTGATAAGCATATGGCAGCCCTTATGCCTTTATCCCTGTTTAGGTTTATTGAAGCCCATATATGGTCTGCAGGCACAATTATGCATGTGGAGTAGCTTTTATCCAGGGCTGCCTTCCTTACATAATCGACAAGCTTGGCAGTGTCTGTCTCTGTTTCCTTTGCCATTATGCCTGATGCGTCAGGAATGCCAGATAGGAGTTCGTCAATCGCTCCTGGAACGTTTGAAGCAAGCAGAATCTTTATTTAAACACCTGTTTGATTATATCCGATTAATATTTATATTACAGCATATATATAATATAGAGACAGGATAATAACATTATACTAAAAAGGTGATTTTCTGAGAGGCAAAGAGCAACTAGTAAACTGCTCCAACTGCGGCAGGATGGTTCCTAGGAACAAGGCCGTAGCTGACGAAAGAGTGATAAGGTTCAGCACTGACGTCAGAGCAGACAGCGTGAATTACATGACAAGGAGAAAGGTTTACTACTGCATAAGCTGCGCTAAGCACAAAGGAGTCTTCGAAAGGAAGAAGGAACAGGCACAGCGCGCTGCAAGCAGATATGATAGATAGGTGTAGGGTTTGGGTGATGATGAGTCTTCTGACCTATTGATATTCAAGTTAAGGGAAGGGAAGGAACTTGAAGAGAGTACTGAAGAGTCTGAGCCAATCTCTGCTGGATCTGCAGTAGAGGGTGTCTCTGAGGAAGTAGAGGAAAATACGCCCAATCCGAATGTAGTAGTTTCAGCCAAAGGGTTGAAATGCTCGATACATCCATGGAGGGAAGCATACGCAGTGTGCAGCAAGTGCGGTCTGCCATTCTGCTACGTAGATATAATCAAGAAAAACGGCAAATATTACTGCTTGGATGACATATCTACAGTAGAGGCCGAGGAGGTGCATAAAAATATCTCAAAGAACAACTTCTTCACAGGAGTTGGCGGAGTCTTCCTGCTGTTCAACAGCATTTATCTCGTATACATATTCTATCCGCAGGCACTTGTCCTCTACCATAGCGCAATGGTCTCCCTTACAGTAAAAGGCATGACTAAGCTGATTACTTATTATTACTATCCGTCGATAGCCAATCTCGTTGCCATTATAGCCTCATTTGCAGCTGGAATTGCAGCCGCTGTCCAGGGCAGAAGACGCTTAGGCATAGTGATAGGTTTCCTTATATTCATGCTTATCAGCTATGAGTTCATGAACAGCAGCGGAGTAAACTTCCTTATACTGCCAATGGTAGTGTCGTTCCTTTCTATAATACTAATGGTGCTTGGAAACATGAGCGCAGTAAGAGCAGTGAATGAACTGGTAGACGAAGAGTACAGACACGTAGACTGGCCAAGACCTGAAGTGTTCTGATTTTTGCTCTCCTGTCCTAGTCAGTAGAATTATCTGATTGGCCCGTAGTTATTAGTTATACCTTAGGGATTGCAATGAGATATGACGCTGCGCCATTTGCAAATGCTATAAGTGGCTGAGGATATATGCCAAAGACAAGAGTCACTGCAACGCATATGATAACGACTGCCATAGTATATCTATCCATACTTGTCTTCTTAGGAACTGCTTTTGAGGTGTATGCAGCTATTATCACCTTTGCGTAATAGAAGACAGATATTACGCTGTTTATTATTCCTATTATGGCAAGCCATGCAAGCCCTGCATTTACTGCGCTGAGGAAGATCAGGAACTTCCCTACAAAGCCTGTCGTGAAAGGAAGGCCTATCATTGAGAGGAGCATAAGACTCAGTGCAAATGCTGCGAATTTATTATCCTCATGGAGCCCTATCACTTCGTCAGTATTGTTCCTGTTCCTGCTCTCCAGCCATGCTATTATCGCAAGCGTGCCTATGAATAGGAACATATGCGCAAAGATCTGGAAAAGGCTTGCTGCAAGTCCGGAGGGAGTTGCAACAACTATGCCTATCAGAATATATCCTGCCTGTGAGATAGAAGAGTATGCAAGCATACGCTTCATATCCTTCTGCAGTATCGCGGTTATATTGCCATAGAACATCGTCAGTACTGCAAGTATGGTTAGAAGCAGGAAGGCCTGCGAATTAGTTATGAATACCAGTATCATTATCTGGATAAGAGCAGCGAAGCCCATCTTCTTGTTTATGCCCCCAAGCATCGCAGTGGCGTATGCAGATGCTCCTTCATATACGTCAGGTATCAGAACGTTGAAAGGGAATATTGAAGAGTCCATGCCTAGGGAGGCTATGAAGAGCACAGCTGCGAATGTTATCATGACCGATGGTGAATAACTGGAGAGTGCCAGGCTTGAGGTGCTTCCGTAAAGGAGCACTGCTGCAAAGGAGAATACCGCTATCGATATTGATGCCGTTATGAAGAACTTTGCGGCAGATTCTATGCTGCCTTTTCTTGATAGAAGTATTATGAATATTGAAGGTATACTTGCAAGCTCCAATCCTATGAATATTGTTATTATTGAGTTTGATGATGAGACAAGTAGCATGCCTATGAATGCAAAGCTGCCTATAAGGGCAAAATCATTATAGTCTTCGGAATATCTGTATGCAAGCATGTTGACGAGAAGCATACCTACTGCAAACAGTATGGTAAAGAACAGAGAGTAGGGATTTACAAGATAGGTGCTTAGAACTGAGAAGTTATATCCTGAGAGTGTTGCAATTACGGCGTATGCTACTATAATGGCGAGCATGGTGGTATTGAATCCTAATTGGGCTTTTTTGCTGTTGAACATGCGGATAAGCATGTTTCCCAGTAAAAGGATGGCAGGAAGAAGAATTGTCAGGTATTCGTAATATTGCATGATTTTTCACACCAGGTATACATATGCCACAAGGAGCACTAATGCTATTGCAAATATAGCTGCATAATAATTTATCTGACCTGCAGAGGTCCTTCTTATAAGGTAGCCAGACCTGACAACGAATCTGCCAATACCGTCAAAAATGTCGCTGAGGTATCTGTCAAATATGGATGCACCTTCTGAGATATCCATGATAAAGTATGAGAAGTGAGTGTAGAAGGCGTTTACTGCAGGCGCAGTGTATCCAAGCCTGGAGAACCTCTGATATATGTTTATCCTCTTCTTCACATATATCAGGTAAACAGCTATTGCAGCTATCACTATCAGAACTGTAAAGGATATGGCGTCAGAAATGCTGAATGAAAGAGGTATGCCAGCGCTAGCATATGTATAGTAGGAGCTGCTGGTCACCAATGACTGGAATCTTGTGGATAGTATAGAAACTGCAAGAGTTGCTATCGCCAATATCACTATAGGAAGTATCATACGTTTAGGCTGCGCCTTGTACGCGTTCTTTACATCTTCTACATTAGTAGGTGCTGATACGTAGAAGAACCATCTTAGTATGTAGAAGCTTGTGCCGAAACTTATCAAGGACAGTATAGCATATACAGGCGCGTTGCCTGCGAGGGACGAACTTATGCCTATGCTGGAGAAGAATCCTGAAAATGGTATGAAGCCTGCAAGTGAGAGCACTCCGAAGAGCGTTGAGTAGAAGAGAAGTTTGTTTGCGCGGATGCCATTGGCCTTCCTTATATCTTCTTCATTGGTCGCCTTCATGGTAGAACCTGCGCTGAAGAAAAGCAGTGCTTTGTAGAAGCTCTGGACAAAGAAGAAGTATATTCCGGCAGTTATTGCACCAGCCGCTATTGCCACCATCATCAGGGATAGCTCCTGTATTGTAGAGTATGCTATTATCTTCTTTATATGGAATTCACGCATAGCATTAAGTGTCGCGATTATTGCAGTGATTATTCCCAGTACAAGTATGATATAGGTCATCTGCGTGTATTGGAATAATGGAAGGAGTATCAGTATGGAGAAGACTCCGGCCTTTACCATCGTTGTTGAATGGAGGTATGCTGATACTGGAGTAGGGCCTTCCATCGCATCTATCAGCCATTCATGGAATGGGAACTGTGCAGACTTTGTGAAAGCAGCTATTGCAAGAAGAGCTGCGCTGAGGAAGACCGCACCCTGAGGAACCGACGAGATACTGCCCAGTATTGTTGAGAAGTTGAGAGTGCCGAATGTGCTTCCCATGACGCCTATAGCCGCAAGTATCGCTACGTCTCCTATGAATACCATCGTGAGTGCCTTCCTTGATGCCACTATCGGTCCCTGTTTTGTATTCCAAAAACCTATGAGCAGATAGCTAGTGAGGCTGAGAAACTCCCATGCTATTGCAAAGGTGATGAAGCTTCCGCTGAATGCGAATGTCAGCATGGCTGCCTCGAATGCAAGGATCTCTATGTAGAACCTGCGCTGCTCGCTTGGCTTGTCCATGTACCATGTAGAGTAAGAGAATATCAGAGGGGAGACAAATAGTATTACTGCTATGAGCATGTAGCTTACTGGAGTGACAAGAGTTGTTATTGCCAGCGACAGGGAGCCCACGTTGAGCCATTGTATAGAATCCGTTCCGTATGTTATGAAAGGCAGCATTGCCAGGGAGAGAAGGCTACCCACTATGGCTATGTATCCAGGAGCTTTTCTGTTTTTGAGCAGCGCTATCAGTATTATCGATGCGGCCAGTGGCAGTAGTAAAATGAACGGCAGCATATTACCACTTCATCTTCGATAATTTTGTTATATCGAAGCTTATTCCGTTATATTTCATATAAACATAGAATGTTATCAGCACTATTATCTCCGTAGCAGCTACAGCCCATATTGATATGAGCAGGATTACAGGATCTGCTGAAGGGGCTGTGCTTGCAGAGAAGAATGATATCAGTGCTATGATGCTCCCGACCAGTATCAACTCTACTGCAAAGATAATTGCAACCAGGTGCCTGTCAGATGCTATACCTGCTATCCCTATCGCGAAGAGTATGAATGCAAGTTCTATCAAGTAAGGGAACATCAGACCACCAGCCTACGGAATTTCTTTATTATTATGACGCCGCCTATCGCCGTAGAGAAGAGCAGCAGAGTGAGTATGAATAATATCAGATAATACTGTGAGAACATTATAGATGATGATTGCTGGAATGTTGATTGGACATACGCTGCCTGAGGTACAAGCATGGCTATTGCTGTGAAAGCTATTGAGAGCACGACTGCAGAAGCGAAGAACGGTGCATGCTTAAGCATCTCCTTCCCCTTATTCTCTGTCGCTACTGCGGCTATAAGGTATGCGGATAATCCTCCGATGAATATCAGTATCTGCAGCAGGCCGATGAAGGTCTGCCCTATTGCAGCGAATAGAAGTGCGCTTGCCAGAAATGTTATTGTAAGGGCCAATGCTGCGTGCAGCAGCTTCTTGAAGACAAATACCAGAAGCGCTGAGATGACAGCGAGTACGCTTATCAGCACATACAGCACATCTAATAGCATCATATCTACACTTTATCGTTATTCAAGATCTGCGGGGTTCTTCAGCAGATCCCTCTTGTCGTATGCTTCATAGTCATAATTCTTCGTAAGCGTCAGGCATTTCGGAGGGCATACTTCTTCGCATAGAGCACAGAATAGGCATCTCTCTATCCCTATCTGTGGCATCTTCTTTATCCCCTTTGCAGTGACTACGTCCACCATCGTTATTGTCTTGTTCGGGCATATTATGGCACATGCCGAACAGCTTATGCACGTATTCATGTCCAGTCTTAACATGCCACGGTAATTGTCAGGCATGGATTCCCTCTCTTCTGGGAAGTTAACGGTGAATCTCTTTGTGCCTATTGTCGTCTTCATCGTTTTCATTATAGGCCATATCATCAAATCAACCAACAAACACTATGTATGTTATTATAAGATTTATTAATGACAGAGGTATGAGTATTAGCCATCCCATTCTCAGTATCCTGTCTATCCTCATGCGGAATGTAGTCGCTCTTATTATTACCGCTATCACGGCTATTATGATCGCTTTTATCAATAACCATACGACACCAGGTATAGGTGCAGGGCCTGACCAACCTCCCAGGAAGAGTATTGATATGAGCAGGCTTGACATGAATACCTTTGAGTAATCAAGGAAGAGGACAAGAGCGTAATAAGTTGGGCTCATGTCGGTTATCCATCCTGCTATAAGCTCTGAATCCGCTTCCATAAGGTCGAATGGAGGGCGTTCTATCTCTGCAAGCATCGCTATGAAGAAGACTGCGAAGCCTATTGGCATCAGTATTATGTAATAGGCATTTGACTGCATCGCTATTATGTTCTGCAGATTGTAGCCCTTTGATATCAGCCCTATCGCTGCTATCACGAGCATTAAAGGTATCTCGTAGCTGAGAAGCATGAGTATTGACCTCTGCGCAGATATGTCTGCGAACTTGTTTCCGCTCGCATATCCCGATAGGAATATCGCTATCGGCATGAATGCTATTATAACAAACACGAGCAGAAGCCCGAAGCCCATGTCCGTGGCCTGTATGCTCGGAAATATAGGCAGAAGCATCACAGTGAATATCGTAAGTGATATCAGAATTGGCAGTGCGGTGCTGTATAAGATAGAATCCGCATTGTCAAGATCCAGACTCGCTTTGGAGAAGAGCTTTACCAGATCCGCAAAGTTCTGCAGTATCCCATACTTTCCAACATACGTGGGACCATGCCTATACTGCGCCTTTGCTATCAGCTTCCTCTCTACCCAACCGAACATATATCCAAATACTGCCAATATGAGGAAGATTATTATCGCATATATTACCAATGCTATCAGGTTGTAGAGGATATTGCTCGAATTAAGCATGCTATTGAATAATTGAACTATGCTATCTATCAACACAACCCATCACCAGATCAAGTGTACCGAGAGTCGCGAATAGGTCAGCTGTCCTGAGACCTTTCGCCATGTGCATTATCGCCATCAGGTTTATGAAATTTGGAGACCTTATGGAGAGCCTGTAAGGCTTCTGATCATCCGCTACCAGATACATCATTACCTCTCCTTTAGGTGCTTCCCTGCTTACGCATGCTATCTTATTCTTTGTAGGGGGGCTTCTTAGCTTAACAGGCATGCCAAGCGCATCTCCAGCTGGCATCTGCTTGAAAGCCTCTCTGATCAGCCTTATGCTTTCGCGTATCTCAAGAAGCCTGAGCTTATATCTTGCAAAGTTGTCCCCTTTTGTAAGTATCTTTATCTCAAAGTGCAATTTGCCATACACATAATATGGGGAATTCTTCCTTACATCGTATTGCACTCCTGAAGCCCTGAGCACAGGCCCTGTGACACCCAGGTCGAGTGCCTTCTCAGGAGGCAGTATGCCTATATTCTTCATCCTTTCGTGGAATACCGGATTCTTCTCGATGAATGATTCGTACTCCTTTATTCTTCTCTCCATATAGTCAAGCGTCTCAAGGGTTCTCTCCTCAAAATCAGGAGGTAGATCGCTAAGCATGCCGCCAAGCCTCATATTCACATAGAACATCCTGCTTCCTGTTGCCTCCTGCAGCAGGTCCAGAACCTTGTCCCTGTCCATATAGGCCCACATGAAGAGAGTGAACATCTGCCCCAAATCATTTCCGACAGTGCCTATGAAGAAAAGATGGCTCGCTATCCTCTGCAGCTCCAGTAATATCACGCGTATGTACATGGCGCGCTCCTTGACCTCGATCCCGAGGGCCTTTTCCACAGCTGCAACATAAGCTTCATCATATGACATTGGAGCTATGTAATCGAGCTTTTCCATGTAAGGAGGATTCTGCATGTACATTCTTGTCTCAGTCAGCTTCTCCACTCCGCGATGCAGATAGCCTATATGCGGGTCTACCCTTTCTATAGTATCTCCATCAATGTCAACAACAAGCTGAAGTACTCCGTGGGTGCTTGGATGCACAGGTCCTATATTTATCCTCGTTATCGTCATATGCTCACATTGATTTGTAATCCTCGCCCCATGCAAATCCCTTTCTTAGAGGGCCCTGCGTGCCATCCCATCTCTCCAGAAGCAATCTCGGTGCCTTCCTCCCTTTTATCCTTATGTCAAACATCTCTGACATCTCCCTCTCATACCAATCTGCAGAGGTATGCTCCTTTATTATAGTAGGAAGCCAGAGGTCCGTAGGCACCAAATCTATCTCAAGAGTCTCCTCCCTGTTCTTGTCTATATCCCTTAGGAAGTATAGGGCTGTGAGATGATCGATATAATCCACTGCAGTTATCTTTACAAGGTAAGAGTAACCATCACCCTTCATCTCACCTATCTTCTGCAGCAGCTCTTCTCGTTTAATCTTCAATCTTACCACTTATCTTCTCCTGAAGCTTTATCATAGCCTCAAAGAGATTCTCCGGCTTCGGAGGGCAGCCTGCAACATATACGTCTACAGGCAAAACCTGATCTATGCCACGTATTATATTGTAGCTCTCGAACCACGGACCACCACAGGTTGCACACTCTCCGAAAGCTATCACGTATCTGGGCTCGGTCATCTGCTCGTACAGCCTCTTTACCTCCGGCACCATTGACTTTGTCACCCATCCCGCTACAAGCATGACGTCAGATTGCCTTGGAGTGCTCCTGAAAAGCAGATATCCTTTCCTTTCAGCGTCTATCCTTGCTGAACCGAAGCCCATCAGCTCTATGGCACAGCATGCCAGCCCGAATTGCATAGGCCACAGGGAGTTTACCCTTGACCACTTCACCATTCCTTTTGATATCCCGAATGCACGCGACAGATCAGACATCTTTGCAAACATTACATTAGGTTTCACATCCCTTCCCTTGAGTGATTCATAGACGAGTCTATCCATTTCCTTCTTTGCAATCTTGAATTCCTCTTCAGGGTACTCCTCTGCCATTTACTCACTTAGTGAATTTTATCATCAAAAGCAATATCAGCACCATTATGAAACCTGCAACCGGAAGCATCAGTATCGTAAGACTGTCTGCCATACTCAAAAGACCTGCCGAATATGTCCATATGAACATTATCCCCACTATTATATCGAATGCAACAAATATCGAGAAGTAGTGCATGTACTCGTTCATTATGCTTATTCTTGAGCCTGTGCTTCCCGCAGCGCTCTCGAAAGATGAGTTCTTTACCTTGTTTGATCTCTTCCTGTTCCTTATAAGGATGGAGCTGAAGATCATTCCAAAAGGCACTGCAAGCGCAAACAGTATGAATATTAAAAGTGCCATATATACTGAATACATAGTAATACTATCACCATGATAGCTTTAATATTTTATAGTTGACAGTGGAGATGATGGTACTTTCTGAAAAAGCTGCAAGGATAATAAAAGAGGGAGAGATGAAGATACGCGTAGTGAGGAGCGGAATGTATCAGAAGCTTACCTTCACTATTACAAAAGAAAAAGCAGGAGATATAGAATATTACGAGCTTGCCACAGACAGGCTGATAGATGCATCAGAGCTTAGCAGGATTGCAGAGGAGACAGGATTGCCAGTAAGGGCGCATAATGGAAGGGCGTTCCCTAAAGGGACATCTGCAAGGGACTTCCAGGTCTTATCCCTTTGAGCTTATTCTTCTGCCATGAGAGCATGTTGTGCATACTCCCATCTTTTCATCAAAGTGGACGCTGCATACATGCCTTCCGCATAATCTGCATACGTGGGAAGCAGGCTTTCCGCATACGTGACATAATGTGTATTTATCCGTCTATTCACCCAAATCAAGCGTACCTTCATAAAGCTCTTTCGCCCGCTTAAGGGATAATGGCTTCAGTCCTTTTGATTTTGCATATTTGCACTGGTATTTTATGTAGGCACTGTTGACATTCGTGTCTGGATTTAGCTCCTTGCACTTCTCTATATATTCCGTTATTATCTTTTCCGCCTCTTCCTCGGGCATATTCCTTACGTTTATCAAGTATGGTGCCAGTATAAGATTTACCGTTCGGTGCCTTACGTCGTGTATTGGCGTCTCCAATATCTTCTCTATCCATCTGTAGATCTTTCCTCCATGCTGGACTCTTGCCTTCCTTACAGGCTTCTTTACGCTCTTTGCATACTCTATTATCTCCTTTGGCAGCTTCTTTGTGCTTATGGGAAGGTTTGCAGCTATCTTCTTCCTTGCTGCCTCTGCTATTATCTCTGAGAGCTCTGCCAATGAGAGATAGACCATTCCCTTGTCAAGGTTCCTGTTTACCAGCTGAAGGTTTGTTCCTTTCTGCTTGTTCATCAGGAATTGATCGAACCTTATGGCAAATGAACCATCTTCATTAGTTACAGGTATGCCAAGCTCCTTTGACAGCTCCATGACATGGTTTGTCTCCTCTGATGAGAGTGCTGATCTTACACGATTGCTCTCCGCATTTATGTACACGTTGAGCAGGTACCTGTCATTAAGAGCGCTTGCAAGCATCCTTGAGTATACATAGCTTACAACTATCGATCTCTTTATCTCATTCAACTTTACGGCTGTGAATTCCGGCCTTCTTCTGCTCAGATCCTCTTCAAGACGCAGCTTGCCCATCCTCAGGTACTTCTCCTCTATCTTAGATGATGCACTGCCTATTATCTCCATCGCAGCGTTTGAGAACGGGTACCTGTACGAGAATTCAAGCTTCTCTGCCTCCGAATCCATGATACTATATGGTTATAAACTTTAAAATGGCAGTATGTACAGTGTTCTTATGGCAGAATTGAATGATATTTTGAGCGATGACTCGTTGAGGTACCTCTCAGAGGTTAAACCCGTTATAAGGAAGAAGTATGGGATAGATCTTGAAGAACTCTTGAAGGAGCCGGCTAATTATCAAGATAATCCCGGCATTGGAGACAAGATAAGATCCATCGAGAAGGATGTTGATGCATTCTTTGACCAGATGATAGCAGGCATGAGCAGTGAGGCAGCAGAGTTGAAGAACGCGCTCTCAGCCATAGATGCAGATACTAAGAAAATAAACCAGGCAATAACTACGAAGGCTTCAATAGCACAGGTGCCCTTTGTCAGGCCGCTCTATGTTGATGTCCAGGAGCGTGAAGAGATAATAGTGGAAGGTTATGATGCATCTGTAGACCAGCTTGTCACAAGAATGATAAACATATCAGATTACATAGCAGAGCTCTCAACGGTCTACAAAGATTATATGATAGGGTCGTGGCTCTTCTCAGGAAGGAACAAGTATCTGCTCAGCATAAGCCCTCCTTCAAGCGAGATCATGGTAATGGACAGATCAAGGGATGAGATAAAAGGGCTTCTTGAGAGCGTACGTGATTCGCTGAATGTAAAGTGATTGCAAGACTGCTATTATGGAAAAGCTTATCATCATAACAGGAACCCCCGGAACTGGCAAGAGCACGCTTGCAAAGTATCTTGGAGAGAAGACAGGAGCTGAAGTAATAGGGGCAAACGAGATTGCAAAGAGATATGACTACGTGATGGGCAAGGACGGTTATGGAACAAGCATAATAGACATGAAGAAGCTTGAGAAGAAGATCAATCAAATTGCAAAGGAACACTCTAGAAAAAAGATTCCGCTTATAATAGAGGGGCATCTTCTGTCAGGAATAAAGGTGGATAATGCTGTTGTGATAGTGATGAGAGAGCATCTTCCAACTCTGATAAAGAGGCTTGAGAAGCGCAGATATCCTTTTGGCAAGATACGTGATAATATCATAAGCGAGGCGATAAACCTATGCGGCAGCGATTCCAGGAAAAGATACAGGCGCGTCTATGAAATATTGTGCGGAAAGAGCTCTAATGCAGAGGCTATGCGAATAGTAAGATATGGAAAGGTAAAGGATAAGAGCATTGACATGATGCCCGAATTGCTAAAGATAATAAAGAAGGATAGCAGCTTCCTCTCATGATTCATATGTTTAGCTTCTTTGCAAGCTCCTTGTATATCAGTGATGAATGCTTCTGAGGAATACCTTTGTTCAGGAAGATCCTTGCGCCCTTTACAGATGCACCGTTCTTTATTTTTACCTGCCTTCCTTTCGATACGCTCGCCAGCAGCTCTGAAAACGTCTTACACTCGCTCTTTTCTATAACATTTACAGAATCCCCTTCAACAAGAAAGCCTATTGCCATTTTATGTGCATCCATAAACTTTAGCGATGCCTGCCCCATGTTTGCCTTCGGACCTTTTATTATTCTTGAACCTATCTCTTCCTTGGGAGTTACAAAGATAATTATACCCTCATCATTGTTTACAATCTCTGCGTGCATATATACGCGGAATCCCAGTTGAGATGCCCTGTTGCAGATCATGTTTGCTGCCTTGCGGAGCTGAGGCCATACTATGTCTTCACTTACAGGCTTTGTCTTTATCACCATCGCATGAACATCCAATGATGATTCCTTTATGAAGGATGAGAGCATGCCTTTCTTGCCGTATTCTCTTCTGTAAAAAAGATTTATGGATGGTCTTTCGATGAATTTTTTGGATATTAGGATTAACCGGGAGAGTGATTCCTGGGAAACGCCTGCGGCAACGTTCCTGTTCTTGTCTACAGGATCGGTTACGACAAAGTTTGTATGGAATCTCTTTGTATAACTTATATCACCTTCAACCCTATCTTTTGGAAACAGCACTATTACATCCTGCGCACGCGACATGTAATTAAGCAGAGAGTAGAGTGAACCGAAGTGATGTATGAGCAGCTCGCAGAGATATCCTGAAAAGCCGCTCGTCTTCACCTCTGCACCGTATATGTTATGTGCCTTTAGCAATGCCTTTAGAACCCTTGTCTCATCCTTCTGTCTCTCATTCATGTTAGAAAGTATGAACTCTGTATGGAATGGTGTCCTGTCTACAGTGGTTGCAAGTTCCTCAGGATTGTCTATCTTTGTAGCAGGCACAAGGTCTGCGTTTACACCTATAGAGTGCAGGTAGACTCTCACATATGGATGCTCTGCATACTTTACAACATAGTAATCGGATTTTGCAGATACAAGCTTCTTTCCGTACTCTATCGCCCTTTTCTCAAGAATCTGCTTGCTGGTTCCTCTTTTGAATAGCATGAATATGTCTACGTCTGCATCTCCTCTAAGATATGTGCCCTTTGCTATCGAGCCTGCAACCCTTATCTCGACATCTCTTCCTGTTATCTTGGCGAGCTTTTCAGTGATGTAGTTAACATGCGTTGTCATCGTCTTTATGTCGCTTTTAGTCGGCTTTATATCCTTTAGCACCGTATCGAATATGCCTTTTGCCTTAATTTCCGCACCAGACACCATAAAGTAACTTTATATAAAGAAAAGTTAATATAGCGTTACATGGGCTCGTAGCTCAGGAGCAGAGCGTTCCGTTCGCATGAAACTTTTGGAAAAAGCTTCACCAAAAGCTCAGGAATACGGAAAGGCCGCGGGTGCGATTCCCGCCGAGTCCATAAAACTTCTTGGGAAGACGTTTTATCAAGAAGCTTAGGGAAAATCAGGCGACGAAACGGCAAGCCCGTAAGCAGGCCTGGGTGTGTAACTTTTTCTTTCTTCTAATCTTGTTAAAGACTTGTATATTTATATTGATACATAGAATAGATGCACTCATAGGGCAATATTATGGCAGCTAATCAAAATGATAAACGGTTCAAGTACCTTCTCTATTCAAGAGCATTTAGAAGTGTAGCCATAATATACATGAGTCTTGCGTTTTCGCTTTATCTGGCAGCGCTGCACATCCAGATAATAGAGATAGGGGTCGTTGCTGCAATAGCAATGTTGTTTATGGTCTTTCTTACTATCAGCTTAGGCCTTATAGGAGATAGATACGGGTATAGGATAGAACTGCTCTGCTCCGAATTCGTTGCTCTGATTGGTTCATTGATCATAGGCGTGTCTTCTGCACCGTTATACATAATGGCAGGAATGGTGATTGCAGGTATTGGAGGAGGGGCAGGAGGAATGAGAGGCGCATTCTCCCCTGGGACTAATGCATTCATAGCTAACAACTACAAAGATCAGAAGGATAGGATAAGGCGCTATTCACACATCACACTCGTAGGTTCAATAGCTTCAATAGGCGGGAGTATACTCTTTGCAAGCGTCTCCCCGCTTAGCGGTTTGATAGGTCAGCTTGGGGCATATAGAAGACTCTTTCTTGCCTCAGCAGTCATGCTTGTTGCATCGTTGATATCTATCAGCATGCTTACTGAAGAAAAAAGACCGAAGAAAACGACAAAGGTAATGAAAAACAGCAGCATAAAGTATTCTGCAAGGGTAATTGTAGTAAATGTCCTTGGAGGGATTGGGATTGGTTTGGTCATACCTCTGCTTCCTTTGTGGCTGGTTCTTTCATACGGGGCCACTTCGTTTGACATAGGCATTATCTTTACTGCTTTATATCTTGCAGTCGCTTTAGGATCCTATTTCTCTTCGAAGATTGCGAGCCGCATGGACATGTTAAATGTTGCTACGTATACCAGGCTTCTTTCAGGAGCACTTTTGTTCGCAATGGCATTTGCTCCGACTTTGATTATCGCTGCAGTGCTTTACCTGATAAGAGGAATACTGGCTGGCTTTGGAAGCCCGAGCAGGACAGCGGTAAATGTCAAAGGAGTTGATATTGAGGATTACGGCACGGCCACAAGCATACAGGGAGTGGCGTCAAGGGCAGGACAGCTGAGTTCAGGCTTAAGCGGATACCTTATGGACTTCGCTCTGCCACTGCCGATATTTGTCGGTGGGATATTCCAGTTGGTAAGCGGGATAAGTTATAAGCTTTTGTTCAGCAGGCGAAAGAAGCAGGATCATTAGTATAATCCATGTACATACATAGCCTGAGTTTTGACCTTTGCCTTTTTATCCTAATAATTTCACTGATGTGGCGTTTATACTGAATTTTTGATATTTAGTAAATAAGTACATAATTCTCTTACGTCTTCATTTGAAAGCTGAGATGCGTTCTTGTTCAATATTTCTGAAGCTTTTCCGTTTTCTATTCTTTGTATCATCTCTTTTGCTTCTCTCTTGGTCACTTTTTTACCGATTAGTTTATTGCCATTATTCCAAAGGGCATCAAGTATCACGTTTCTTATCTTTTTTTCCTTTTTCATGAATAGATTCCTGAGAACATGGCATATTATATCTCCATTGCTGTCTTTTGGTTTAATCTCAATCAGATATGACGTTACTCTCGGCATTGGATTAAAGGCTTCCTTGGGAACAGTGGCAATTTCTTTTATTTCATAAAAAGCAAAAAATAACGCCGACATCATACTGAATTCTGGATTATTCGGAGTGAACATCATTGCCCTCTCGAATCTGTGAGGCACCGTGATGACACAGCACTCAAAGTTCTGCTTACCTTCTTTAACAAGTCTGAGGAAGAATGATTCCAGAATCTGATATGGGGGATTTGAGATTATTTTGTTAAATTTTGGAAGATTTGTTTCGAGTATATCTCCGAATATTACTTCTGCATTATCAGAATCTGCAAGTTTACCTTTTAAAAGCTCATAATATTCTTTGTCTTTTTCAACAGTGTATACAAAATGTGCCTTCTTTGCCAGGAGTTCTGTCAGATTTCCAGGCCCTCCTCCTATCTCCAAAACATCATCATGATTATTTACAGATGCAGTGTCGATTATCATCTTGTTTATATTCTGATCAGTCATTATATGTTGGTCTTTTTTCTTATCAGGTACCATTTGTGATCACGTATACTTTGTTTTTTGTTAAACTAATTTTATTTATAATAACAATCCAGCCGGATTGATTTTTAATAGTATTATAGATAATTCATGCTTTCTTCTTCGAGAATATGAGAAGATAGTGAGTGCCTATATCTTCCTTCTTTACAAGCCTGAAATTCTGCCTGCTCATCTTTTCTTCAACATCTTCCTCTGAGAACCTTATCCTTAACGGAGGGCCGAACTCTGTTTCTTCTTTCTTCCAGTCTAAATCTATGAATCTTCCACCTTCCTTCAAAACCTTTTTTATCTCCTTCTCATAACCTATGGGCAGATCGTGGAAAGAATTTGCTGCAAAGACAATATCCATACTGTTACGCTTGAAAGGAAGAGAATCCTGAGAAGCTTTGATTATTTTTATGTTCTTTATCCCTTCAAGATTTTTCTTCATCGTAACAATAGCTTCGTCAGATGCATCTACGCTATAAAGGTTTTTGACATATTTGCACAGGATTTTAGAGAATCTTCCTCCTCCTGCACCGAGGTCTATCCCTTCTGAAGCCTTAAGGTACTCCTTGTTCTTTTTTATTGCATCTGTGAACTGCTTTTCCACTTTGGTAAGTTTAATGATATGGTGCATGTGTTCGTTTATCTAATCACCCATTATCCCACTTGACAGCATATGTCTGTAACATTAATATAATACCATTTGATAAGCAAATTAGATAAACTACTACGACGTTATGCAGTATTTAATAATATTGTATTTCAGTATGATTGGAATGACTATGTCAGACACATTACCCAGATGGCTGAGCGCTTTTTACAGCTTCTATAATCCAGATAAGCATAAGATTGATGATCTTGACTATACGTCTAAGATCCTTTTTTCCATGAGGAGCGTCATACTGGTAATATCATTTCAGGCGGCAGTAATAGCAGTATTGTTATCCTATATTGCAGGCATGTTTAATCCTGCTTACTCATTGCTTTTGATAGTGGGACTTGTCTTCGCCCATGCAGCAAGCAACCTTACAAATGATTATTTTGGATATGTTAGAGAGCATGATACTCCGGAGTCGCCTCGCAGGAAGTATACGATACATCCGATAGCAGACGGCTTTCTAAGCAAGCGCCAGGTAAAAGGACTGATTGCATTGTTTATTGTGATTGATGTGCTGATAGGCCTGTTCTTCACCTATATCCATGGATTCGGAGTTCTTGCATTCGTGATTGCAGGAGCAGCTCTGATGATCTTTTATGACGCTACCCCGATTACCCTTAAACAGGTAGGACTTGGAGAGATAGCATCCTTTTTAGTATGGGGACCGCTCATGATAGCAGGAGGATTTTATGCACTTACAGGGCAGCTGTCTGCAAATGCGTTTTTGGTTTCGATACCTTATGGTTTGGGAGTTATGTCTATCCTGTTAGGCAAGCATATAGACCAGCTTGAATTTGACAGGTCTAAATTGCATAATACATTGCCAGTTATCCTTGGCACCAGGAATGCTAGGATATTGAACGCTGTTTTAATAGCACTGATGTACGTTCTTGTGCCTTTATTTGTGTTGTTAAATGTGATTTCTGTGTTTGCTCTGCTTGTCTTTCTGAACTTGCCCAGAGCAGTTAAGGCAATACGTGTGTTCCTTGAACCCAGACCTAAGGCTCCGCCTAAAGGGTATGTAGGCTGGCCGTTGTGGTATCACAAATACAGTTTGTTGAATAACAGGAATTTCGGATGGTTTTACATATCAGGCCTGCTTATTGGAATACTGTTCTACTTGGCATTCGGCCACATTGTCCTTTGAGATTAAGCGACAACTGCCAAATGATGATGCAAGCTTTATAAGTGCAGGAAATGAATGATTAATTGTAAATCTTACCTGGTGAAGCTGTGAAGGTATATTTTGATGAGATAAGGATTGGTAGTAAGGAAGGATTTGAGACAATACCGATAACAGACATGGTAGAGCAGATTGTGAAGAAGAGTATGGTAAGGAATGGCACTGTTACACTTTTCAGCCAGCATACAACAGGCTCGATAAGAGTAAGCGAGGATGAAAAGAGCCTACTTCTTGATTATAAGAATTTCTTTGAGAGACTTGCACCTGAAAAAGGTACATATGGGCATAATGAGACCAATGTTGATAATAGGAAGAATGCGCATTCGCACCTTCAGTCCATGCTGCTCAATTCAGCTGAGACAATACCGGTAAAGGATGGTAAGATGATGTTGGGAACATGGCAGACTATCTTCTTTGTTGAACTTGATGGTCCAAGGCCTGAAAGAAAGGTAATAGTGCAGGTGATGGGAGAATGAAGGAGGAGAATAAGCACTTCTTTGCTGATTTTGAGGATCTTGACAAGGAGAAGTACTGTGTCTTCAAGTATTATTTCGAGACACCTTTTGATGTTGAGGATACTGCAGCGCATCTATGCAGGGAGCAGAGCACAGCATTATGGAAGAGAGTGGATGTTGATGAAGATTTCAGGCCCGTCCATGGGGCAAAGGTCATACAGCTGGAAATAATCGGCACTCTTAAGAGCCCAAGCATAGATGCGCCACATGCAAAAGGCGAGTCTTACAATCAGGTAATCGTAAGGATTGCACATCCGCACATAAATTTTGGTCCGAAACTACCTAATCTAATAACAGCAGCGTGCGGAGAGGGTGCATTCTTTACTCCTGGGATAAACTCCATAAAGCTGCTGGATATAGAGTTTCCTGAGACTTATCTGAAGAGTTTTGAAGGACCGCGCTTCGGTATGCAGGGCATACGTGACATGATCAAGGTTTATGACAGGCCGTTGGTTACAGGGGTTGTAAAACCAAATATAGGGCTTAAACCTCAGGACTTTGCAGAGCTAGCCTATCAGGCATATCTTGGTGGGATAGACGCAACAAAGGATGATGAGATGCTCTCTGATGTAGTGTACAGCCCTACCAAGGAGAGAGTAGCTGCAGTTATAGACAAAATGCATAAGGCAGAGGATAAGACTGGGGAGAAGAAGATATTCATAGCCAATATAACTGATGAGATAGAGAGAACTATGGAGCTTCATGATACGGTAGTAGAGCTTGGCGGGAATGCAGTGATGATAAACGCAATGACTATGGGCTTATCTGCAGCAAGGATGCTCTCCAAAAGGGCAAAGATACCTGTATATTCGCACTTCGACTTCATCGCTCCTTATACAAGACATCCGCGCTTTGGGCTCAGCACGCAGGTAGTCACAAAATTGCAGAGACTTAGCGGTTTTGATGGCATAATAATGCCAGGATTGGGAGAGAGGATGAACACAACTGAGCAGGAGGTAAAGGAGAATCTCGATATCTGCCTTGCACCTTGGTCCAACATTAAACAGAGTCTGCCTGTACCTGGTGGCAGCGACTGGGCTGGAAGCCTTCTGCGCATGTACAAAACATTCGGAACTAAGGACTTCTCAATGGTTCCTGGGAGAGGGGTATTCGGACATCCTATGGGCCCAGAAGGTGGAGCAAGGAGCATAAGGCAAGCATTGGATGCGTTAGACAAGGGCATTTCCATAAATGAATATGCAAAGAGCCATAAGGAGCTTGAGCAGGCAATAAAAGCATTCGGCTGATGATAAAATATAGGATTTTGCATCGTTAATCCAATAATTGTGATAGTATGAGATTGTGGAGCATAAGCCCCGAATACTTGGATACGAAGGGACTTCTTGCCAATTGGAGAGAGGGATTGCTTGCAAGGAAGGTCCTTCTTGGAAAGACCGTAGGTTACAGGAACCATCCACAACTGATACGCTTCAAGAAGCAGAATGACCCAATATCTGCAATAGACAGCTATCTGAACTTCATTGTTGACGAAAGCGTGAGAAGAGGATATAGATTTGATTCTACTAAGATAGGGAATGCAAGATATGAGCACATTATGACAGTAACAAAAGGCCAGTTAGAGTACGAGTTTTCCCATCTTATGCATAAATTGGAGGTGAGAGACCCTGAGAGACATGACAGACTGGCTGGCAGCTCAGAGGTCAAGGCCAACAGATTATTTAGAATCATCCAGGGTGAGAAGGAAGCCTGGGAGAAATAGCCTTTCTTTTACTACAGACATTTATAGGACATACTATATTTTATATACTTTGTGCTGCCTAAAATAGAATTGCTTTGAATTAGATATAGAATAGTGAGAATAATGGAAGACAAAATAAAGATTTGTGTAGTACTGGGAAGCATAAGAGAAGGAAGATTCGGCGAAAGGCCTGCAAAGTGGATAACGGACGAATTAAAGAACTGGGAAGGAGTAGAGGTAGAATTCGTAGATCTGAAGGATTATCCTATGCCTTTCTTCAATGCACCGACATCGCCTTCTATGATGGGTAAGAAGTACCAGAATGAGACGGTGCAGAAATGGTCTGCAAAGGTAGACAGCGCAGATGCGTTCATAATGATATCTCCAGAGTACAATCATGGCTATTCAAGCGTACTGAAGAATGCTTTGGACTGGTTATCTCCTGAGTGGTCAAGGAAGGCCGTTGGTTTTGTAAGCTATGGAAGCGCTTCTGGTGCAAGGGCTATAGAGCAATTGCGCGAGGTAGCCATAGAGTTGAACCTGGTGCCTATACGCAAATCAGTGCACATACCATGGGACTTCATAATGAAGACATGGAACAACAAGGATATCTCAAATGCTGAGCTCTTTACTCCGCTTAGGGAGAGCATGGGTCCTGACCATCTTGCAGACTTTGTAAATGATCTGGTATGGACTGCAAAGGCACTTAAAGAAGCGAGAAACAAAGGCCAGTGATTCTAATCACTGGATCTTTGCAGATACTTTAAGAGGCATTTATCTCTGATGTGAATTTTATGAAGGCGGCAATCTTTGGTGGCAAGGGAATCGTAAACATAGGCGAGAGACCTGAATCAGAGATAAAGGATGCAACTGACGCAGTAGTAAGAGTGGTCAGGTCCTGCGTTTGCGGGTCTGATCTCTGGTATTATAGAGGCTTGTCAGAGCGTCCTGCCGGCGGCCCTATAGGGCACGAGTTCATAGGAGTGGTAGAAAAGGCAGGTGAAGAGGTAAAGCATATATCGCCAGGAGATTTTGTAATCTCCCCGTTCACTTATAACGATGGGACATGCATACACTGCAGATCAGGGTGGCAGGCAAACTGCGCAAATGGAGGAGTATTCGGCGCAAGAAACATTGACGGGGGGCAGGGGGAATTTGTACGCGTACCATTTGCAGATGGAACCCTGGTTAAAGTGCAGGGAAAGAACTTTTCTGAAGAGAAGCTGCGTTCTCTGCTCACGCTTTCTGATGTAATGTGCACAGGTCATCATGCAGCAGTAAGTGCAGGGGTTAAGGAAGGCAGCACAGTAGCAGTAGTTGGGGATGGAGCGGTAGGCCTATGTGGAGTTATTGCGGCTAAGAGGCTTGGTGCATCAAGGATTATTGCACTTAGTAGGAATCCTTCCAGGCAGAAGTTTGCAAAGGAGTTTGGAGCTACTGAGATTGTATCTGAAAGAGGAGACTCTGCTATCAAGAAGGTCTTGGAACTTACAGATGGCATAGGCGCAGACGCCGTGATGGAATGCGTAGGGACTGGAGATTCAATGAATACAGCTTTTGGAATTGCAAGAGTCGGAGCAGTAGTAGGCGCAGTAGGAGTACCGCATGGAGTGGTCGTGCCTGTAGAAACGGCTATTTTCAGAAATGTAGGTTTAAGGGGAGGAATAGCACCTGCAAGAAGGTACATACCTGAACTTCTCGAGGATGTAATCTCGGGTAAGATAAATCCTGGAAGAGTGTTTGACTTTGAAACAGACCTTGATGGAATAGCAGAAGCATATAAGATGATGGATGAACGGAAAGCTGTAAAGGCGCTGCTGAAAGTAAGTGAATAATTTAGCTTATAGTTAATCATTCATAACGAAAGAATCTTCCTTATGTTTCCAGAGAGTATCTTTTCCTTCTCTGATTTGCTTATCTCTGCCTTTTTCACTTTCAGCATCTCTATCTCCTGATCCGAGTATGGTGCATCGGATCCCATAACCATCTTTTCTGCTCCGATAACGTTGCACATCATCTTTACTATGAATGTTGTCCCGAATATCGAAGTGTCGACATAAAGGTTATCCTCTTTTCCTATGATTTTTAATGCGTCTCCGGAGAGGTTTGCAAAATGCGCTATTATTATATTTAGGTTTGGAAACGTTTTTGCAAGTCCTACTATCCTGTCAGGATCAGAGAACTTTCCATTCGTCCTGAGCAGTTTTGGCGAGAATGGGGTTGACTTTCGCGTATGGATAAGCAGTGGTTTTCCTGAGTCCTCGATCCTTTCATATAATTTGTAGTATTTGCTGTCAATAGGATCAAAGGCCTGTGCCCTCGGATGCAGCTTTACCCCATAGAAGTCATGTTCTAGAAGCTCATCTAATCTTTGAGGAGTCATGACCTTAGGATCGAACCTTAGGAATGGAATCAGGGATGAGCTCCGGTATTCCAGGAGCTTCAGGCTTGCCTTGACAAGATCTCCCTTCTCATTGAATGGGAATATTATCGATCTGTCTATCCCGTATCTTGCCATGTTGCTTTTAAGCTTCTTTATCGACTGTGATGCTCCGTCAACATCAGAGCCTATGTGTACGTGCGTGTCTATTATCATCAGGTCGCCTCTGTATTTATAGAACAGAGAGATATTGGAAGTGATAAAATTTAATACCATTATGCATTAGAATGGAGATAGAAATGATCACATGAGAATAAAGGTAAGGGTTGTGCCGAATTCAAAGAAAGAATCTATTCAGGAATTAGACGACGCCACATACAGGATAAAGGTAAGGGAGAAAGCCATGGAGGGAAGGGCTAATGAGGCAGTGTTAAAGCTTATTGCAAAGCATATCGGAGTGAGCATAGCTGATGTAAGGATAGTGCATGGATTTACGTCAAGAGAGAAAATTATAGGCATAAAAGAGTAAAGGAAAACTGGAAGCTTCTAGGCATTCTGCTCCGACAGGGCCATTCCCAGCGTTCTTCCGTAGCTCTCTTCTATATCTGCAAGCGTTATGCAGCCTACATATCTGCCGTTTAAGGTGACTGCAACCCATGAGGTATTGGATTTTGACATTGCATTCAGTGCCTGCCTCGCAGTAGCTGAATGATGGTCGATAGAGTGTAGCGCCTCTGTCCTTACCTTGGATAGCTTTGTTGAATCCTTCAATCCAGATAAGTCTGAAGCTGAAACCTTTCCTATTATCTTCTTGCCTTTTCGCAGGTCTATGACGGGAAGCGCTGCCAGATCGAGCTTGCGCATCTTTGCCAATGTGTATGCAACGGTTTTGTCGGTGCTTACGGACAGATCGATAGGCTTCAGCCTGTTTATGCGCATGTTCTGCAGTATGGGCTTGTCATACTCGTGCTTATGTGCTGGGGAGTCCTTTCTCGTCTCCACCTGTGAAGCATATATGGTATGCTTTCCTGAAAGCAGGTATGAGAGTGCCACTGCGACCATTGCGCCTGGAAGCAGCTGCAGACTGCCTGTCATCTCTGTTACCATGAGCAGCACCGATATAGGCACCTTTCCGGCTGCTCCCATGAATGCAAGAGCACCTATGATTACAAATGGGGCTACGGACGTTGCTATTGAAGGACTTATGTAGTGGAACAGGAGCCCCATTAGCAGACCGATAGAAGCACCTATGAATATTCCTGGAGCGAAGACGCCTCCTGAACCTCCAGAGCCTATTGAGAATGAAGTGGCAATCACCTTGGCAAACGGAAGCATTATCAGTATTGCTAGAACAGGCAGGCCATAGGTTGGCAGGGACTGTATACTACTATTGATCATTATCTGGACCCAGCCATATCCTACTCCCATAACCTCCGGGAATATGAATACTATGGCCGCAACTACAACCGCGCCGAGCATCGGTTTGACGTACCTGTTTACCTTTAATGATTTGAATAGACTCCTCGTTTTATAGAAGGTCTTTACATAGAATATGACGAATGCTCCGGTTACTATCCCGAGTATTGCGAATAAAGGCAGGTTAAGTGGATTGAATACGTCAAGATAATATCCGAATATCGGTTGGAAGCCAACTATCGAGCCAAAGATGGAATAGCCTATCGCACTGGCGACTATTGCAGGGAAGAGAGCATTCGTCTCAAAATCCCTTTTGTAAGGAATCTCAAGCGCAAGCAGAGCACCTCCTATCGGCGCTTTGAATATTGTCCCTATGCCTGCACCTGTGCCTACAAGCACAGCTATCCTCCTTTCATCAGGAGTAAGTTTGAATACGTCAGAGAGCCATGAGCCTATCCCTGCGGCTATCTGTGCGGTTGGTCCTTCTCTGCCAGCACTGCCTCCCGAACCTATGGTTATTGCGGATGCTACTGCCTTTACAATAGGTATCCTCCGCCTTACCTTTCCCTTCTTATTATGGAAGGCATCTATCATCGCATCTGTTCCATGCCCTTCGGCTTCTGGGGCAAACTTATACACTATGAGCCCTGATAACAGACCTCCGATAATTATCGATATAGGTACCAGCAGGTAGTTTCCTGGGACGTAGGTAGTGCTCCCCTCGCCAAAAGCATTAGGTAGCTGTGTTCCGGCTATCTGTCCTAGAAACAACTGCTGCGCATATATTATCATGTAGTAAAAGATCAGTGCACCTATCCCTGCGGCTATCCCTAGGAATATGCCTATTACAAACCACTTCTTGAAATAATCAAGATTGCGTAACCTGAATTCCACAAGATTAACTTGTTAAATATGCTTTTTATACCTGTGTTATTTTTAGATACCTAAATGTCGAATATCTTTCCAGGATTCAATATGCCGTTTGGGTCGAATGCTTTCTTCATCTCCTTCATTATGCTAATAATCCGCTCCGAATCCTTGGATCTTAGCTCTTCTATTAGAAGAGCCTTCTTCTCCAGGCCTATCCCATGCTCTGCAGATACACTGCCACCGTTCTTGAGGGCAATTCTGCCAATCCTCTCCTGCAGCTGCATCACATTCTTTATTCCCTTCTTGTTTATAGGGGTGAAGTATACGTTTGAGTGTATGTTGCCGTCCCCTATATGCCCGAATAAAGTAACCCTCTGCCCAGAACGTTTTATCTCATGCTCTATCTCAAGAAGCGCAGGAGCAAGCCTTGATGGAGGAACTATTACATCACCTATGATTATATCCTTGCCTTCCATGTGCGCCTCCTCTACCATCTTCTCGTGGAGCTCCCGCCTTGCGGAATAGATACTGCTTATCTCCTTGCTCTTACTGATGTACTCCTGCTTGACAGGTTTATGCTTTCTTATTATCTTAACGCATAATTTTGCGATTGCATCATTCTTGCCTGTGCTCGATACGGATGTAAGCAGCATGTAGTTTGCGTTATTCGGAGCCTTTTTCTTCCTTGCATGCATGAATTCAGATAATGAAGCATGGTCCATAAACTCTGCCATTATGAGAGGCATTCCCTGCTTCTTCAGCTCTCCTACGGCTTCTGCAAGAGCCTTTATAGAACTGAAATAGCTTATCAGTATGCCTGATGTTCCAGGTTTCTTCGCTATCTTCAAGGTAGCCTGTGTAACTATACCAAGCGTGCCTTCGCTTCCACAGACAAGCGAAGTCAGATCGTATCCACGGCTCATCTTCAGCGTGCTGCTTCCTGTCCTTATTATCTCGCCAGATGCAAGTACCAGCTCTGTGTCAAGAACCCAGTGCTTGGTTGAGCCGTACATGAGCGCTTTTAATCCTCCTGCATTAGTTGATATGCTTCCGCCTATGGTTGCCATATGTGCGCTCGCGGGATCTGGCGGATAGAAGTAGCCGTAGCGTTCAAGTTTCCTGTTCAACTCTTCTATTGTTACATTTGGCTCTGCCCTTGCGAAGCCATCCTCTATGTTTATCTCAATTATCTTATCCATTCTCTCCATGCTTATTGCCATACCTCCGTTTAATGGAATGGACGATCCAGTTAGGGAAGAACTCCCGCCAACTGCAGTAACCTTCACCCTGTTTTTGTTGCACATCTTTAGGATTTCAGCTACCTGCTCCTTGTTTTTTGGAAATGCAACAGCTATGGGTCTTACAGGCGTTATGTATGATTTATCATGCGAAAAGGATATCAGGACTTTGTCTTGATCGGATACCTCTACCCCTGACTCTTTGAGCATTTTTACTATATCCTTGCCTTTCTTGCCACATGCATTAGAATGGATATATGTTTTTCCAGCCATTTCCTCCCTTCGTATAATCCCCATATGTAATAGGATTTAGGATTATATAAACATTCCCCAGAATGCCTTGGCCAATTATGCCTGGAAGGAATTATATCTGAATTTACTTTTTCTTGGTGTCTTTGCTCCTGCTCCTTACATAAAGGTAAGATCCTGCTGCTATGATTACCACTATGATTACTACCACAGCTATTATCGTTGGGAGCATATTGGGAGGTGCCATAGTTATTGTGATTAGTTTTGCGGTTCCCAGTGCTATGCTTGCTCCACTGGTTGCAGTAGAAGCAGATTTTGCATATGCAGTAGCATAACCGCTCCATGTGTTATTCTTTGATGCAAATATGTAAGATGTCCATGAAGGAGCCGTTGCAACAACACTTATTGTAAGGTTTGATCCTGCTGGTATCGTCCCGTTCATTACTGAAAAGGCCAGATTAGGTGGTGTAGGAGTGGAGTTAAAAGCAGGAGGGACTATTGAGAAGCTTACAGGATAGTTGAACTTGTTTACAAGAGTCCAGTATTCTGTGTGAGATCCTCCAGATTGCAGCACGTATACAAGATTGCCACTGAATTCCCCGAAACCTCCTTGATCTGAGCTTCCACTTGTCTGGTTAACAGTATTGTTGCTTGTGCGGTTAACAGCATGGGTTAGAGTCTGGTTGACTGTGTGGTTTGTAGTTTGAGAGGTGTGGTTCAGAGTCTGATTTGAGGCCAGAGAAAGAGATGGAAGTGCACATAGGAGCACTATCGAAATAAGCAATCTCTTGTCCACTAAATCAACCGAATATTCCTCAGTTTATCATAAACCATTCAGCAGCTTGATATTACATCTATTGTCTGCGAGTATGTTCCTGGAGCCTGGCCTGCAGGTATTCCTAACCCGTAGTATATTGTGTTTGTAGCAGTGGTCGTTACTATTATGCCAGTATCAGTAGACGTAATTGTCAATGGAGTTGCTGAAGCGTATGCAGTAGATGATGACGCGCTCCATACCGTATTTTGTACTCCGAAGCTGTTTGAGTTGTATACCCATGAATTCCCTGATGTGAGTATGTTCGAACCGATGTTTCCAGTATCAGTAACGGTTATGCCATTGGCAGTTGTTGCAGTAGTAGTTCCTGGATTCATAGACCCAAAGTTTATTGCAGTGTTGCTTGTTACAAATGCACAGTAATTATTTACAGTAACTGTAGCGGAAATTGCATTGGTGTTTCCTCCTCCTGAAGCAAAAGCATTCCCCGCTAGCCAAACTAGGATAGATGCCGCGAATAGTACAAAGAGAGCCGTAATACTCCTTTTTATCATCATTTCACCTTTTATATAAAACTTACAACGTAATAATGTTAGATTAGCCTTATATAACTTGCCATATAGGGAAATCGACTACAACTTAGTAATAACGAGTTGATTTTGTTTTAACACGAGGAGATTATATCCTCTGTCTGTGAGTATGTTCCTGGAGCCTGGCCTGCAGGTATGCCAACTCCGAAGAATATGTTTTTAGTGCCTGAAGCGCCCAGTGTGACACCAGTATCATAGCTGCTGGGCATAAGGACATTTGCTGAACCATACGCCACTCCGCTTGACCATGACCATACAGTGTTTGTTACACCGAAGCTATTGGTACCGAATGACCATGATGTTCCGTCTATAAGTATATTGGACGGAGTATTGCCAGTATTTGTTATAAGAATCGCGTTCTGTGTTGCTATGTTGCTCCCTGGATTCATAGATCCGAATGCTATTGCAGAGTTGCTTACAGTAAATATGCATGTTGCTATAGATTCTATTGTAAGAGTGTTTGATTCAATAGAGTTAGTAGTTCCCGGGAAGTATGCGGAATCTGTTAATATTACATTGGCTTGTACGGTGTTTTGGGCATCAGCTGAAGGTATCACCCATGCGAATGAGTTTGTTGTACCTGTTATTCCTGTGAATAAC
>CAZCSE010000004.1:0-33136 GCA_964501245.1 Microcaldota archaeon
TATACGTTGTGCTATAAAGTTACTTGCGTGTAATCATGGGTATGTACATAAGAGAGCATGACCTTTACAAGAAAGAGATAGAAGATATAGTGATAGCTGATCTTGTTCTTGCATTTGCATTCTCAGTTATATTTGCAGGGGGCATAGGTTCAAGCTTCTCATTGCTAATATACTTCTTCCCTATGTCGCTGGTTGCAGTCTCATTATCGTTCATACTCCACGAATACATGCATAAGAAGACTGCGCAGAAGTATGGTGCAATAGCGGCATTCAAAAAATCCGACATAGGCGTACTCATAACATTGTTCTCGTCACTATTCGGTTTTCTTTTAGGCATACCTGGAGCCACAATCATATACACGAGCACATTCACAAGGAAGGAAGAGGGCATAGTCTCATTGGCAGGTCCTCTCACAAACTTTGCGGTTTTTGCAGTATTCTTTGTAGCAGGCATAGCTATCTACGGAGGTTCGTTCATATCTCATCTTCTTGTAACTTTCGGAAGTGACATACTGACTCTGCCGTATCTGGAGAATCTGATAAACCTCACGCTTCTCATAAGCATAATACTTGCTTTCTTCAACATGCTCCCTATATATCCGCTTGATGGAAGCAAAGTCTTCAGATGGAATAAGGCAGTTTATGGAGCTACGGTATTGACTATATTCGTGATACTGCTTTTCATATTCCCAGTAGCGTATCTTCTCTTCAGTTTCGTCTTCATGCTGATAATAGCCCTGTTCTTCTCTGTGTTCAGCAGTAATGTGCGCCTGTTCTGAAAAAAGGATAAGTGTTGCATTAAAGATTGAATGCGCTTACAGTATCTCTATACCTGGCTTCATCGGCGTAGATGCTGCTGCCTTTGAAGATTTGGATTCATCCTCCTTCTCAACGGTTATCCTGCAGCCGGTTCCGTTGCCGATGTACTCTTTAGCATCGTTTATTATATCGTATTGGTCTGCAGGGTTGGTCTCTACGGTGTTTACCATGTTTATGTGCTTTGCCATAGATGAGACGAAGTCCATGCACTTCTGCAGATCAAATTTTATCTGATAAGCGTTCTCAAGCTCACCGCTCTTTATCATCTCCATTACACGCTTTACATTCTTGTCCTTTGCGAGCTCATTGTTAAGTATGTACTTGTATTCGCTTGCAACTATGTACTTTATCTCTTTAGGCTCCTGCCCCTTTCTTTTTACAAGGTCGATTACATGCTTTGAATCCTCTATCATTTTGTCCATTAGCTCCTCTTCCATCTCCATCTTGCTGTTAAGCATCGATTCGTTTGCAGTGGGCCACTTTTCCTTTGCGACAAGTGTATCATTCCCTATCTTATGCCATAGCTCCTCTGAGAAATGAGGCGTAAGCGGGCCAAGCATAAGTGCAAGGTTTGAGAGATACTCTGATATGACTATCTGGTTGCTACCTCCTCTAAGGAAGTATCTCTTTAGATCGATAACGGCTTCGTACAAAGCAGCTGTAGATGCTGTCCTGAGCTCAAGTTTGTCTATCGCATCCGTTACTGTAATTATCTTCCGGTTAAGTCTGGAATACATCCAATAGTCTATATGCCTCAATTCTGAGGGTGAATACAGGCTCAGGTTCCCGGCTACCGAGTCTATATACTCAAGGCGCTCTTTTATGCCTCGTGCGGCATCGTTACTGTATTCAGAATCTCCAAACAGGTCTGCACTGCAGATAATCATGAATCTTGTTACGTCTGCACCGTGCTTTCCTACCGCTTCTTTCACATCAACAGTGTTGCCCAGACTCTTCGACATCTTTTCTCCTTCGCACAAAACAGTCCCGTTTATAGCTATCTGCTTTGGCCAGTACTTACTGTTGAAGATTACAGAGTGGTTGAAAAGGTACATGGTCAGATGGTTAAAGATAAGGTCGACCCCGGAGTGCCTTGACGTAAAAGTGTACCAATAGTCAAACGACTCCTTGCTTCTCTTAATAATCTCATAGGATATACCTGTGGTTTTTGATATAGCCTCTGCAGAGCCTTTCCCAAGGAATACATAGTCGAAAAACTCCTTTGTCAGCTTTTCACTCTCTACTTTTTCTATAATGTTCCATATTGTATAAAGGGACATGTATATGGTTGAATCTGAGAGGGACTCTATTATCTTGGTATTATCAAGAGGTAGTTTTGTACCGAGTCCCTGTGCTCTTGCAACTGCACGGAGATTTATCCATTCTAATGCACCTTCGAAAGTAGGCCTTAACTTTTCAGGAAGAATCTTTGTGTTCTTCAAGGCTTCGCGTGCTTTCACCTTCCAGCCTTCATCCCCGTAATTTAGGAACCATTGGTCATCTACAATCTTCACTACCACTGAAAAGCCACATCTGCATACTGCACTGTTTGCTATTACACGAACCACAAAAGCGTCATTGCTTGTTATAAGATCCTTCCACGTGCTGTCACGGGCTGCCTTCACTTTCTGACCTTTATACGCTCCGACTGTCATAACTCCGCTCCTCAGCTCTTCCTTATACTGATTCTTAGTAGCGGCTTCTATTGCACCGCTGTCAGGATCCCCTTCCGGACTCTCTACATCTATATATGCTACAGATGGTATGTCCTTGCCGTTTGCAGGGCCATTCAGCTCTATAACTTTTATCGGAGTTATCGCAGCGGCAAGTTCGGACCCCTTTTTCTTCAGATCCAGCAGCGCTGCATAATCGAAAGGAGCATGTGCAGGAACACTCATCACTATCCCTGTGCCAAACTTTTCATCGACAAAGAATCCAGGCAGGGCAGGAACTGTGTTTCCAGTTCTTGGATTTATATATTTCTTGTCAAACAGGTCTGCCGCTGTTATCTCGGATATAACCTTCACATCCATCTGATATGCCAGGCTCTCTGCAGCTGTGCTTGAAAGGCATAGTTTCTCACCGTTAACCTCACATATAGCGTATCTTACCCCGTCCTTGATGAAGATATTCGTAACACCGTAAAGAGTCTCAGGCCTGTATGTGGCACACACTATCTTATAATCCTCGTTCTCTACCTGAAACTTTATCCCAAGCATCTCTTCTATCTCAGGCTCAGTATCCGACTTTGTGTCATGCATCCCTACTGCATTGTTCTCATTGGGACACCACCCTACAGGATGTTTCCCTTTTGTAAGAAGCCCGTTTTCATTGAGTATTGAGAATTGCCATTCTACGAATTTGCTGAACTTCGGATCTATTGATATAAGCTGCCTTCTCCAGTCCATGCTGAATCCAAGCGCATGGAATGCGTTTCTGAACTCGTTTATGAAGTATGATGCGAGATACATAGGATCTCCCATCTTTTCAATGTCCTCATCAGATATGCCGAATTTCTTGAGATCCTTTATTATGATAGGGTCCTTGCTCTTTATCCTCTTGCACTGGGCAATTATAGGAGTTCCAGTAACATGATAACCTATAGGAAATAGCACATTGAAGCCGCGCATCCGCTTGTATCTTGCAAGAACATCTGCTGTCCCATAAGTGCGTACGTGTCCCATGTGCGGAGGTCCATTTACGTAAGGAAAAGCTGCTGTGACCATGTAAGACTGACGCTGGTCAGGGTCGGCATCGAATACAGATGCATCTTCCCATTCCTGCTGCCATTTGCTCTCTATTTCCTCGTAGTTCATCTCTAAAGCACCAAATAATTATTGGTCATAGGTAAAGGATATAAGCATTTAGTCTAACGCTCTGCCCCGATACTCCTGAATAATCTTGAATAAAAAGCATTGGTCTCTGATACAAAATATCTCTTCAGGTTCTTCCTGTTCTTTACTAGATAGTCGATGTCCTTACTGTGCATCACTCTCTTTATCTCTGCAGGGATATCCTTTTCATCCTTTACGATGCACATCTCCCTGACCTCTCTAGGTATTGGCGAGTATAACGGAAGGAGAACTGGTATGCCAAGAGCTGCGGACTCTATGCATATTATGCTCAGACCCTCTCTTTCAGACATGTTTAGCAGCAATGATGAATTCTTCAAGAGTTCATAGAATTTCTTCTTGTCCTTGTAAAAGTCCATAAATCTTACAGTCTTGTCGAGTCCCATCTTATTAGAAAGCTTTATCAGTGCGTCCTTTTCAGGGCCACTCCCCACTATGATTCCTTTTGCATCCGCTCCGATTTTGTCCGCCTGCTTTAGTACGCTGAGCCATTTGTCAATCCTCTTTTCCTTTATCATACGGCCTGAGAAAACTACCTGTTTTGAATGCTTGCTCTTCTTGCGTAGCAGCCCTCCAAAATCCTTTTTGTCTATAACCGGGGCGAATATGTTTATCCTGCTTTTGTCAATCCCTGCTTCTACCATCTTCTGCATCGTAGTGCTGCTTATAGTTACATAAGCGTCTGCACCTTTTATTGCAGATGATGAGAAAGTACTGGCAACGGGCCATGACACGCCTCCCAGATACTTTTTCCAGTAGTCAGAGTCCCAATATTCAGCTACAGCTATAATCAGTTTTGACCCTCTGCTCCTGCAGTAAAGTTTTACCAGAGGCAGGTGCAGCATCGGGAAGTAGTCGGTTATAACTACATCGAAGTTGTATCCGAAAAGTTTGATTATTGAGGAATTGAAGAGTGCTGCTTCCCGTATGGAACGCCTTCCGTGCCTGTATATCTTTTCCTGGTTTGTCTCGTGGGTTGCATGGTAATGTATGCCCTTATGAACAAAGTCATCGCTCATTCCTGGCCATTTTGTTGTGAAGAAGTGTACCTCGTGTTTCTTTGCAAGCTCCACGGCTGCATTATAATGCATCGCCTCTATTCCGCCCACATGCCACGGATATGGCACATCATAGACCATTGCTATCTTCATTTAGCAGCCTCATTGTTCTCTACAAAATACTCTCCGAGGAACATGTACCTGGTCTTGGTCTTCTTCATCGTAAGCAGAGCATCTTGAGGGGATGCAACTATCGGTGAACCATGTATGTTGAAGCTTGTGTTTAGTACAACACCGAAACCAGTTCTGTTCTTTACTGATTTGATAAGCTCCATGTAATCCCTGTTCTCTTCTCCTACCATCTGAGGTCTTGCCGTAAGGTCGACATGCACTACGGATTTCATTACCTCCTTCTTGTCCTTTTGTATCGCATATGCCATTGTCATAAAACGATCATGCCCCTTTACATCTTCAAGAAGCTTTTCTGCATCATCTCTTAAGATAGAAGGGGCAAAAGGCTGGTACCATTCCCTCTGCTTTACATAGGTATTCAGCTTGTCCTTTACCGTATCAGAGCCGGCATTGGCAAGGATGCTCCTGTCTCCAAGAGCCCTGGGACCGTACTCCATACGCCCGTTGAACCAGAAAACGTACTCATCATTGTCTATCAATTCTGCGGCGTGATTGAACCTGTCGTTATCCAGCTGATAAGAGACATTGGCTTCTTCCTTAAGAGCCTGAAGTATCCTGTCTTCATTGTAAGAATTGCCAAGATAAGCATTCTCGAATTCGTAAGAGTGTGTTCCTCTTGTCTGGTAATCTGCATACATTGCAGCTCCAAGAGCTATTCCTCCGTCGCCCATGTGCGGAAAGATGTACCATTTTTTAAGTGCATCTATCTCCCTTATGCGCATGTTTGCCTTTACATTGGACATTATACCTCCTGAGAATACTACAGAGTCTATACCGAAATGTGATATAGCATTTGCAACAAGTTCGCTCTCTATCTTCTCAAGGAGCTGCTGTGCCATATATGCAAACTGCTCTCTTGGCATGGTCCACAGAAGCCTGTCAAGCATCTGGTACTGCTTTACCGGACCGTATTTTGCCTTTATACTAATGCCATCAACAGTGTAAAAGTCCTTTAGCTTGTTCTCTTCAAACGGGAATGGGAAGGAGTAATCTGCCATAGCCATCACCTTCCCTTCATCCTCTAGCTCGCGCATGCCAACCAGATTTGTCACCTGCTCGTAGAATATGCCTATAGAATCCCTTGCAGGTATTGTTGCTTTCCGCTCCAGCTTCCCGTTCTCCAGTACGGAGATGCTTCCTGAAAGACCATCTCCAAGACCATCAAGCGTTATTACAAGAGCGTGGTCAATCCCTGATGTAAACGCAGCAGTGGCTGCATGCGCCATATGATGGTCTATCGAATAGAGCTTGAACTTGCTGAATCCTATGTGCTTAAGCTGCCTGTCTATAATGCTCTTGCTTACGGAATCGCATAGGGGAAGTACGCCTATTGTTGTTGTGGCATACTTGTAATAGTGCATCAGCCTTTCCATCCTTGGCTTTGGCATCTTCCTTCTCCTGAATTTATAGTATGCTTCTTTCTGATTAGGAAATACTCTTGAAATTGTCTTTGTTAACTCAGTAGTAGGGAATGCTATTGTCTCTACATCAGATGGCTTTATGCCTGCGAATTCGAGCGCATTGCTTATGGCATTGTAAGGAAACTTTATCTCCAGCTTGCGCTTAGTATATCTTTCTTCGTTTGCAGCGAATACTATCTTTCCATCTTCAATAAGGGCCGCCCCTGAATCATGCCCATCCCATAATCCCAGAATATACGCCAAGAACACACCGTAGCAAGATATACTATATTACTGCTTCTTTTATATCTCCTACTATTGTCTGGTATGCTTCGCATGCGGTCCATGAATCGGGCTCCTTCCCTTCCTTTATGCTCTTCCTTATATCATCAGCTTCAGGACTAGCCCAGATCTTTCCAAGATCATACCCTGTATCACGTATGTTCCCTATTTTCTTATCCCACATTATCGAGGGGAAGACATTCCCATAGCTGTCAAGGAAGAGTGATACATCCATGCTCCTGCTCCTCATAGGAGATTTACCAGTAGTAACATAGTCGACAAGTTTCCTCAGGAATATGCCTTCTATTATAGGTATCATCCCTATCTCTTTCTTTCTCATCTTAAGTAACATCTTTACCTCTTTAGCCACAGACTCTCTGTCAGCAGCTATCTGCATATCTTCATTGCCGTAATACATTCCTGATAACTGGCCAACATTCACATGGAAATTGTTGGCAGTTGCCCATGGCAGCTCTTTTCTTACATCATTTATAGTCTCTTCAAGATGGCCCTGGTTGAGCCTTGACATAGTATATCCGAAGACAAAAAAGAGATTCTTGTACTCCTTCTGCAGCTCCTTGAACCTTCTGGCCATAGACATTACCCTGTCAAAGTTACCAGGAATGCCTCTTATCCTGTCATGCAGCTCCCTGTTACCATCAAGGCTGAGTGTTATAGATACTTTTGGTATGCCAAGATCCAGTATCTGCTTTAGCTTACCCACCAGCATCTCCTGGTTACAAAGCGAATTTGTAGGCATTGTGAGTATGAAAAGACCGTTGGAGCTCTGAACAAATGCCTTAACTATCTCTACAATATCACTGTTGAGGAATGGCTCTCCTCCTGTAATCTCGAGCCACCTGAAATAATTGTTCTTTTTTGCAAACTGGCGTATCTCATCAGTTGTAAGTTCGTTTACAGGCTTGCGCTGCCATATGTTGCATGTAAGACATCTGGATTGGCACCTGTACGTTATGGCAAAGGTCATTTTGTAAGGCTTGTCAAGCTTAGTAAAATTGCTTTTTGCTGCATTTAGCCCGAGGCCTATAAGCTTACTGCTTTTCATACTAACACTTTTGTAAATTCAGATTAATATAATTTATCCTGCTGCTTCACCTACCTTCTCATGGCTGCTTTCAGTGCGTTACTTTTGTTCGCAAGGAAGACATCGCGCATTCTTAGTGCATGATGGCAAGGATTTGACCTGTAATGGGCACTAGTACAAGTACAGTTGCTCCAAGGTATGCTGTTATGTTTGCTATCAGATATCACAATGTCCACTTGGAAGTATAATCCCTTCCTCTCATTGCTCTCTACATATCCTTTTAGAAGATATGAACATAGATTCTGACCGTTAGCTATACTTTCTATCATGACACTGTGGTTACCATTCACAAAGGCAAACTCTTTTGAAGCTAGCTGCTTTTTTGTCATAATAAATGGCTTATACTCCGTTTTTGTTATTGTTTCAGGCATATCAATACCATAGTTCCTTGTAAGTACTAATGAATGATATATTAGGCTTGTGATTCAGCCATAACTTATTGAGACTGAGCTAACTCCAGTTCCACAAGATTCTTCGTAGTCTACTGCAAACTGATAGGCACCAGGATTAAGAGTAAAGCTTCCCGAATATGACTGGCCGTTATTCGAACCCCAGGCTGCTGAAGGGAGTATAGGATTCCATATATCAGACCCTTCCTGCCTATAGAACACCTGAGTAGCCCCTGTAGTATATGCGTTTACAGTATATGTCCCCGTGAGAGTAAGGTTTGCTGTTGCAGTGTATCCGGTTCCAGAGCCACACGCTATTGCATTGTTGAGAGCGTTGAAAGGCACAGGAAATGGCACTGCGTTCATCAGATTTATCTGTCTACCGGCTATTGTATTGCTCTCGTAAGCCCATCCTGTGAAACCTGGAAGGCCATTGGCATTGTTCCTGTAGGTAGGTATGCCGTACCATCCTGCAATATTTGATGGTTCGACACTGACTCCCTGTGGAAGTGCAGGACTCGCTGTGACAGATGAGTATGGGAGTATTCCACTTGAGCTTGTCCACTCAGTAACATTCCAGAATATGCTCTGCTGTGGAGCAGCTCCAAAACCAAGAGCTCCCCATTCATCAGATATGGCAGTAGGAGTAGATGTTCCATAATCAGAATATCCGGTTAACTGGCTATAAGTAAGATTGTATGCAAAGCCGTTATTTCCGTTTCCACTGTAATCGTTTGCATTGCCATTAAGCGGCCACCAGGCAACAAGATTACTTGATTGTAGAGGGGCTCCTTCTAATCCTTCAGAATAAAGCGAAGATATCTGACCGCTGTTCAGGCTTGTATTATATAACTGTACGTCTGACATGAGTCCGTTGAATGAATAAGTCGGTCCTCCGCTTACACTGTTACTTCCTAGATAAATAGGGAGAAGTTGCGCAGCAGTTAGCCCCTTCCCGACATCTTTAGACGTGAAAAGAGTAGAGTTTAGATACACATTTGCTGTTCCCGTAGTTGAATTGTACTCTGCAGTCACCATCTCCCATGTGTTCAGAGGCAGGCCGTATACTCCATTCGGCCACGGAACCCTGTTGTTACAGCAAGGTGCTATTGATAATATGTAATCAGACTGCCCGTTCCCTAATTTTGAGAATAATAAATCAAATCCTGCATTATTGTTATTATTCGAACTGTTTGCTATGGTCTCTCCGGCAGTAGTAGGACCGTAGCCATATACCCATGTCGAGAAAGTGAAGGATGTGGATTTTGTAAGAGGGGTTGCGTTTAGCTGCTGGGTTACTATCATGCTGCTGACACTTGGATTGAATGATGCAGCAAGGCTTGGCCCGTATTCTAATGGCATGTCTGCAAGGTAAAGGTGTGGAGAGGTTAAGTTGGCGCACTGCTGGTTGTTGCTGCACGCAAGAATTCCAGGTATTGGAAAGGTCGGCTGTCCAGAAGGCACTATCAGTGCGCTGTCCCTGTTATAGCTCTGCGGATGCCCATAGTATATAGAATGTGCAGTATCACTATGCTTAGATCCGGTATAACTCGCATATTGGAATCCGTTGGTCCATAGATTAGATATAAAGCGTCCACTATCACTGTAATCATTTGAGTTACCATTAAGTTCCAGCCATAGAGTGAGATTGCTATCTGCAATCGGAAGACCTTCTATCCCATTCTGATATTCTTTATATACCTGCTGTGTATCTAGCACGCGGCTATAGAGCTGCACATTTGAGAGTTCCATATTAGTATAGTAATTGGTAGAGCCAAGGCTCGCTCCGATTATCCAACCGTTGTCTGAAGGATTAGGGCTTGGATTAGACAAAGAGGAGAAGAGCTGGGAATTTCCATTGTAAAATATTCGTATACTTGTCTTATTGAGTGAGAATCCTATGAAACTCCACCTGTAATCAGGCACATTAAACTCACTAACATATTTTTTTACTCCGTTCCACACGACTATATTCCCATAACTAAGACTTATGTTATAAAAACCGGATGATGTAGAAGAACCGTCAAATCCTGCTATTGGGCTAAATGATTGATTACTTGTAGGATATATCCATTCAAAGTTTGTTATATTAGATATGCTGATATTAGCTCCTTTAATATAAGAATTACTTGAGAAATAAGCCACCTTTCTATTGTATCCCTCAAGTGTAAATAGTCCGTCGACCGATTTATTTCCAAAATTACCAACGATTCTGTCAAGATAAGAAGGCGCATAAGGAGATGCAAAATAGTAGCCGTTGACTATGGCATTTCTAAGATTGTGAATGTTGAGTGTAGATAAGGACGGACCGTATAAAAGCACGGCGCTTCCTGTAGAAACAGTATTGCTTATGTAATTGGATGATAACGGATAGTTTAGGTAAGGAATGTAATTCGCAGGGCTTGCAGTAGGAGAAACATATGAGATTATGCCACTGAAATCACTGCCATTGCAGTTTATCAGGTTTGCATTATCTGTAGCGAATATTATCTGGCCATTTATAATAGCATTGTTACTTGGGCATAAGCTGTTGCTGCCGTAATCTAAAATGGTCCCGTATCCGAATAGACTTGTTGTCCCGTTAAGTGCAGTAATATTCCCGACATTTTGAACCAGACCAGATTGGTTCTGGAAATTTATATATCTGAGCTCTCCCTGCTGAGCGTAGAATAGGTCAGGTGTTCCATTTAGAGATACTGTAGCATTTACAGGTATTACTAAATTATACACAATGCCGCTCGCATTGAGTCTGACGTATTCGTTATATTCTATAGATAGAGTATAAGGGCTGCTTTGATAAATTACAGGATTAGTTTCGTTTATTATGATATTGGACACACCATACAGGTTGCTGGACTCTATAGTTTGATTAAAGTAAGCCAGTGTGAGTGTAGCATCAGGATAATAATATCCTTTCGTATTAACACCTGGAGCTGTAGAGTTATATATCGTAAATGAGGGCATATTCGGGACAGTCCCGTTTTTTATAAATTGGGAGATATAAAGAGAAGAATTCTGTATAATCAAACCAATAGGCTGGCTTGTATTGTAATAATCAGAAGCATAATCTCCCAAGCCAAACAGGGCTGACTTTAAGGCAGACTGTGCAAAAGACCTGCTACTAGATGCAAGGAATGCCCGATAATTTGTAATACTGAGTTGATTTATATATGTCTGTGATAAGCTGCTGTATCCGTTGTTTAGAGTTATAAAAATTATTAATTCTGCAAGCATTAGAATCAATAATAAGAGTACGCTTATCGTCATTAGTTGGGCTTTCATGTATATTTACCTATTTCCAAGTATAAACACCTGCGCTTACAATACCCTTGCTAGGATAATTATCTGCAAATATGCCATATTCGTTGAGAGAGGATAGTGTACTTATGTCCCCTTCAACAGGTATTGGCGTCTTAAACACACTTACATCATGTGCATCCGGATAACTTGGTGAGATATAGTATGCATATGCAGGTTCAACATTAAATGGAAACCCTACATTCCCGTTGCCACTATAGTCGTTTGTATCTCCTCCAAGCGGCCACCAGCCTACTAAACCACTACTCTGTATAGGAGAGGCAGTAATGCCTTGTTCATATAATGCCTTCACCTGGTTTTGTGATAATATTGAATTATATATCTGCAGATCGGCAACCGATACCTTTGAGTACCCTGGTTTAAGATTATCTGATGTGTTCTCACCTGCGCCTATTATCAGGCTACCTGTACCTGAAGAAGCAGGCCCGTATACAGTTGTTATACTTGCAGGATACTGTACACCGTTAAGATAATAATATGCCTTTTGATCAGGATAATCGTAAGTAAAGCAGGCAAACGACCAATTATTCAGCATGCTGTTAAATGTTATTGTATTAGCTTCGCCATAAGCTATATCTTGGCCTGAAGAACTCCACACTGTAAACGAAGGGTGGGAAGACGGGCCAGTGTAACCTCCTTGGTCTAGAGTATATTCCCATGCGTTGCCGTTACTCGGAGGCGATTTTCCTTTTATCAGAGGCCCGTAATAACCTGATAGTGATGCAATCTTGTACCATGTGCATAATGACATAATACCACCAGTACCTGCTTGGGGATTTAGACTAGTATAATTAGGTATGTTTACATAAGATCCTATACCATGATTATTACCTGTGAAATTCATAATGTAAGGGTACATATAAGTGCCATTAGAGTAGCCAGGGTTCTGGTTTCCTGTGGTGTTTACCATAATATAAGTATTTCTTGATGTAGTTACAGTATTTAGCAGAATATCGGCACAGCTAGATAGAGTGTCCAGATAAAATGTAGCTATATTTGACATTACAGATTGATTGGAATATCCTGGACACACTCCAAACCCTAGCAGACGATTTCCAGAAATCACATATAACTTGCCATATGCAAGTATCATATGAGGAGAAAGCTGGCCTTGATAAGGTATATGTACAATCCATTTTATTGTACCGTCGGATGTGTTCTGATCTACGAGATATCCATTAGACCATAATGTATAAAGATTATCTTGTGAAGTGATTGGTTGACCATTACTCAATGACTTGCCTACATATGGAGGCATATACGTTTTCCATGAACCACCATCTACATTACCTTTAGCATAGGTATAATTGGTCACTGATTGATAGTATAATGTGTTTTTATATGATGAAATTCCTGAGAAGACTGATGAATTGGCAACATATGCTGACCCTTCGTAAGTTATAATATGCGTAAGTTCGTATGGATAAGATGTATTTTGAAGGCTTAAAGGTGCGCCATAGCCATCGTATGCGAATATTTTAACTGTATTCCCAACTTCAGCTGCAATTGATCCTGATGCTATTGCAATAGAATTAACTTCACCTCCGGTGTTTAATAACCATGCCTTTGTACCGTTATCTGCATATATGCCCATTATGCCTGTCTCTGCTGCATTATTGCTTACATAAACAGGCATAAGTATAAGATTGTCATAACCAATCATAGGAGAGGATACTACTCCCGATTGTGGTATTATGTTATTATCACTCCAATGGTTAACTGCGACTAAAGAAGTCTTGTTTGTATAAATTACTTCATTATAGTAGTACAAATCGGCAGTGATATTAGTTGGGCTGTAACCTGAACCTACACATTCGATGCTGCCCAGATTATTTAAATTTAAAAGACACACACCGTCATAATTTCCCAGATATCCATATGAAGATGAAGGAACATCGCCAACGGTAGAAAAATACTGACCATTATCAATTGTAACGTATATATAGCCCCCTCCTGCAATAAGGGAATTTGGATTGATAACGGAGCCATATGCCTGTGTGTTATTAACGACAAGGAGTAGACTATCCGTATTTGGACCTGCTTGGTTGCTTGCATTGTTCGAATTATCCTGATAAAACTCAGGCCATGCTTGATTACCTGCCTGATATTGATTGTTAATCTGTGTAATAAGAGGCAGGGCGGTTAAGTTCCTTAGAGTAACAGATGACAGCGTATGAACAAGATAATTAATCGATGAGAATTTTATCGTATACTGGTTTACAGGAGCATAGTTAAAGTACAATAGAATTGATATTGCAATCGTGGCTATCATTATTGCGAAAACAGCATCCAATGTAAAAACGATCCCCTTCATTTACAAACACACATCGCATCTGTCAAGAAACCACGCTGCATTCTCCTTTGGCTTCGTCCACAGGATTAAGTCTGTTTTAGAATTTAAATAAGTATCTGTAATGCACATGTATGTAGAGAATGTAACTAAATCTTTTTTAAGCTGCGTTGATTACTATAAATTGCGTTGTAATGGTAAAGGCCCAACTCTCAATAGATTATATAATAGTATTCTCATTTGTGTTAATAATATTTGTGATGATATTTGGTTTGGTAGCAACGCAGCGTGTTGAGCAGTCGCAGCAGCAGGATTATGCACAGCTGCAGGTAATAGCGCAGACAATAGCACAGGATATAAATACTGCTGCTTCTTTAGGAAACGGATATGCCCAGAATGTCAGCCTTCCCTCAAGTACGGGCCTTGTGAGTTATAATCTTTCTATCACTTCTTCCGGAACAGTAATTGTTTATAATAATGCTACTGGGAAACTTTCGTACGCATATGCTTATGCTCCTGTAGCCAGAGTAATTTCTTCTCAGCAATACGAGTCCCCTAATGCCATTCATACATACAACATGCCTGTTGCAAGCGGTCTGATATATCTGCAGAACTCTCACGGAGATATATGTGTAGATTATGTCTGCAACACTACCTCCGCACAGACGTCTGGTCTTAATGTATACACTAAAGTAACGCATGTAGCACAACTGAATGGGCAGAACAGTTATGTATATGTTGCGAACTCTCCGAGTCTCTTGCAGCCTTTTGACTACAACGCTATAACCATGTCCGCATGGGTATATGTAAATAATATGCCTTCTATCTCTTCAGATATGCCAGTAGTAAATTATGGAACATCACAGCAGGGAAGTTACTGCTTTGGTCCTATGATCTACGTGTCTAATAATAACATATATGGAGGTTTCCAGAACATTAACAGAGGTTCCTCTGAAGCCTTCCTTCCGATAAAGAGAGATACTTGGTACTTTGTAGCTTGGACCTACTCAGACACCACCAACCAGCTTGTGCTTTATGTGAATGGGATAAAGACTATTGCAAACGGGGTTGTGCCTCTGGATCCTGCAAGTTATATTTATAACCTGGTCTTAGGTTCAACTGATTACACCTACAATAGCGGCCAGGGAGCCTGCCAGAGCGGAATTCCGTTTAACGGTTCAGTATCTGACCTACAGATATACAGTACTGCGCTTAACGCTAACCAGATAAACCAGCTACAGAATGGTGGGATAAACGGAGCACCTGTCAGCTCAGATAACCTATCAGCATGGTGGCCGCTGAATGGAAACACTAACGACTACAGTGGGAATGGCAATAATGGAAGGGCATACTATATAGCTTATCCTACAGTAGCACAGATATATGCAAATGTGACAAATACCACATTGTCTCCTGTAGGAGGTGATCTTGTAGGCTTTTCATCAACGCTTGGCAGCTTTGAAGGAAATGGACAATCTACTTCTAACTTTACAAATAACGATGGTATTGCAACAGCTTTCCTGATGCAGACAAACAATACAGGATACGCTAATGTCAAGGTCACTCCTTTTGAAGGAAACGTATATACTGCGAAAAATCTCTCTGGCTGGTGGCCGCTTAATACTAACCAAGGCAATGTTATCTTTAATTTGGCTAACAGTTCTGATCCAGGTACTCTGGAGAACGGATACTGGAACAACGTCAATTACGTCGGACAGTTCTCAGGATATGATAGTTATGTGAATGTTCCGAATTCTGCAAATACTGAGTTGTATAATACTCAGGTTACTATCTCATTCTGGATCTCACCTTCACAGGCAAACAAGCTTGAATCGATAGTCTACAAACCTTACGAATACGAAGTATGCGTAGGGGCAGGTACATTAATGTTTGGAGATGGATCCGGATTAAATACTGCCATTGTCACTTATAATATGTCTAATAACAGATGGTATAATGTAGTACTGAGCGGGCCAAATGGGGGTGATCAGATATCCATGTACGTTAACGGTGAGCTTGTGGCAAACGTACCTACTAATACTGGAACATGGTCTGCCTCTGCAAATACATTGGATATGGTAATAGGATCAAACAGTAGTTCTTCTTCGCATAGCTGTTCTGGTGCAAGTTCATTCACCGGACAGATTGCAAATGTACAGTTATATAAGGGGAGCATGACACAGCAAGAGGCATTGCAATTGTACGATAAAGGTATAGGAGGTTTACCGGAATCCGGACAGGGAATAATTAATCAAGGCTGGTGGCCGCTGAATGGAAACACTAACGACTACAGCGGGAATGGAGACAATGGGTTTGGTGCAGGTAATTTTAGGTTCAGTCCACCAAATATACAGCAGGCATTGCCAAATAGTGCTGGTAGTTTCCTTGCAACCGGCTTCGACCATGCAGATAACAGTTACATAGCTGTCAATAGTATAAAGAATTATGCAGACATATTAGCTACGGGGTCGTTCACAATTACCTCATGGATTAACCTTAATTCATGTACAGGATGGGGAGGCGTAGCCGGAGATATTTCTGGGACTGGGAACACAGGTTTCCAGTTTTACGCGTGCACAGATCCTGCTGCTGCCATATATCCTTTAATTGTTGCTGGCCAGATAGTAAAATGGCCACAATATAGTGTCAATTCCCAATTGCTCTCGTTCCCTCCGAATACTTGGGAGATGGTAACTGCAGAGTATAACGGAAGCACAGGACAAGCAACAGTATATTTAGACAACATAACAATAAGTTCTGCAATGCTAAGTCCGCACCTTAACCTTGCACAATCAGTACCATTCGATATAGGGAATTCATACAGTTCTGGAGAGACATATGGGTTAAATGGAACCATGGCAAACGTACAGTTATACAGTGTGCCATTATCAGAGAGTGATATCAATGCTTTGTATAATTCGGGGGTATACGGGATGCCAAGACCTAATGATGGACTTGTAGGCTGGTGGCCGCTGAATGGCAATGCAAATGATTACAGCGGCAACGGGAATAACGGTACTGAGAATGCCACAACTTATGAATATTTAGTAAATCCTTCTGCGATACCATCACTGAACGGTTATGGAGTATCGTCACTGGGTTCGGGCAACGCAATAGTGGCTAATAATCACAATTATCAGCACTTCAGTATAGCTTCATGGGTCTATCTTGACCAGCCGGTTTCAGGATCAGGAGTTTATTTAGGTACTGCAGGAGGTTCATACTATCAGCTTTTCAGGACTTCGTCAAAACAAGGATTCATAGTTGGAGGAGGAAGCGCAACTTCGAATAATGTCACAACATTCCCTGTTGGAAAGTGGACATATGTAGTGGGCACGTTTGATGGGAAGAACGTAAGTTATTATGTTAACGGAGTGCTTCTGGCCAAAGGCACTTCTTCATCAGGAATACCTTCAAGCCCAATAGTAGTTGGCCCTAATCTTGCGGGCAGCGTAGCAAATATAGAATATTATAACGTCTCGCTTACACCAGGGCAGGTGTATCAGCTTTATAACAATCAGTTGCCGGTAACCTACACCGAGCAGATACCTTTGAGTTGGGGAACATGAAGCTGCAATTCTGGTCTATGGATATGATCTTTGCAATAGTGATATTTGCAATAACCATGGTTATTCTTACCTATGTCTGGTTTAATGTATCACAGCAATTTTCCATCACATATTCAAATACATATGGCAACATGCAGTCAGATATGCAGCAGCTTACAAACAGACTCCTGACAACAGGAACTCCTTCCGATTGGTATTACTCAGTGGATCCGGCAAACCTGTCAACATGGGCAAATACCAGCATAGGTCTTGCAAGCAGCACAGGCGGCAGGTTGTCAGAAGCAAAGATAGCAAAGCTCTATGCCTTATCTCTAATCAATTATGATGCATCGAAACAGCTTCTTGGAGTAAGTTATAATTATTATATAGTCATTTACTCGCCGCAGTTGTATAACCTTACTATAGGACCAAATCCTCTGGCATATAATGCCACTACAGTAGTGGTTCAAGACACTCCTGTAATCTTGGACAATGGCGTGCCTGCAGAGCTGCGCGTTATACTATGGACAACTTCTCAGACAGTATCCGTATCTACCACCACAGTATATACAACAGCTTCGACATCGGTATAACTAAGCCCTATTTAACTTCAGCATAATTTGCACTTGCCTTTTATCATGCGGATATGCAGGATGGTTTACATGTGCTTCTTTACAAACTCTCCTATCACTGGCATCTCTATATCATTTCCTTGAGATGCCTCATATCCTACATATAAGCCGTATATCCACAATATGAGAGACAAGATAGGCAGGAAAGGTATAGGTATCCAGAATATTACGAACATTACAATGCCAAGAAGTATTGCCTGCAGCGCATGGAACTTTAGGTACGCATCCTCCTTTTTATTTATAAAAAGATAGACCACTATACCTGATAGCCATGTAAAAAAATATGTCCCTACACAAAGTATGAGGTTTCTTTCGTTCTTCTGGCTTTTTGATGTTGCCATTTGACCACTAGAAGCATTCTTTCTGCAAGCTATTTAAACATATGCAAGGGCAGCTGCGTCATCTTGTTATGACGCAGTCACGTTTGCCCTTGCATTTGCTCCTTCCTGTCCCTGTACGTAAATCCTGTAATTGCTTCCAGGAACGAAGTTTATCAGCACATGGCCGTTTCCTGCTGACATTGTTCCGGAATACGTGAACGTTGCCTGTGCGCCGGGAGCAAGAACATACCCATTCTCTCCCTCAGCAGATCTCTCCGAGTTAGGCAGTATCAATGTACCGTTGCTTGATACTGCAAAGTTCACTGATCTCAGGTCATTTATCTCCAATCCCAGAGTTGCCAATGTACTTACCCTTGATTTTATATCTGCATTTATATTGGCTGCTTCCTGGGCTCCCTGGCCGCTTATCCTGACTCCTGTGCCTCTCCCGTCAACCTCTATCTCTCCGTTGTTTATGCTGATTATGTTTCCTATCCTGACAACAGAGCCGTTTATGCTCACATTTCCAGAGGTTATTGCGTTTCCATTTATGAAAAGGTCGCCTATTCTGACTACGTTTCCTGCAACCACATGTATGGTCTCATTGAGCAAATTCTTCCCATTGTTGACAATTGTGCTCTCGTTTACGCTGATGTTACCGTTATGCAGACCGATGCCGTAAGAGCCGTTAAGTTTCGTACCTAAACCGCTTGCATTTGGACTTGCGTTGGCATTTGCATTGCCATTCAGTATTCCCATCACAAGTGGCCTTCTTTGTGAATTTACATTAGTTTCTGATTTTCCTGAGGCGTTTATCCCGGCACCTTCAGACGAGTTTACATTTGCATTCTCTGATGCGTCTACGCTTGCGAACGGCTTTACAACTACCTGCATGCTTCCTCTTACCATTACATGCCTTATTGTTATGCTCTGGTTGCCATTATTCTTCACCGTTACGCTGACTGTGCTGGTGTTTCCTGAACTCATAACTGATTCGCCTGTTATGCTCAGGTTTGGCCTTGCAGCTATCTCTGCCTTTTCTGATGAATTTAGCTGAGTCCTTGTACCTATCTGCACATATCCATGGCTTCCTGCAAATGCTACTGCACGTACTGATGGAACCATTACGAAGACTGTTGATGAGTTTGTGTATATAGATACTATCGAAGGAGAGAGATCTACAAGTACATGAGAGGTTCCATTTCCGCTGTTGCTTACATTTGCAGTTATCATGCTGCTTGGAACGCTGACATTGGAAGTTACTCCGTTTATTGTTATATTGGCGGAGTTCACTTTGAATCTTACCATGTTTATTGTTGAATTTGCAGCTATGCCTGAATTGGCTATTATCTGAGATACATTAACTAGTGAGAGAAGATCGACAGAACCGCTTCCCTGTATGTTTACCCATCCTGAGGAGCTTGCGTTTACAACATGAACCTGTACTGCCGAGTATGACATCATGAGTGATGTTGTACCATTAGGGACATTAGGCGGATCCGTAAGGCTGATCACCGCAAGGTTCGCATTGCTTCCCAGATTTGCCTGGTTCTGCAGTATCAGGTATGCACCTGCTATTATTATCACTAAGAGCACTATTGCTCCGACGATAGCTCCTTTGTTCATGCTAATCGTTACCTATCTTGCAGTAAACATTTATAAACAGGTAACTAATCCTTCTGTTTTTCTTCTGTTATGCTGCGGTTTTTCCTCTTTATAGTTGGTTTGTACAATAGATTTAAATACCAGAAAACAGTAACAATAAACAAAGGCAAATGATGCACACTTTACAGAAGAAGGGGTATATCCGAAAGGATAGGGAGGGGACTAAAGGCCTGCACGGTCTAAGCGTGCAGGCTTCATAAGATACCGATTAGAGTCTTTGCGTTCATATTTCCGCTCTTCCTTGCAGATTGACATTCATCCAACGCATACAGCATGCTTTAAATACCATAAATGCATCAATAGTATGTGGGATCTTGATGAACAAATTCAAAGCTAAAAAAGATGAAGCAGAAGGGCCTAATGTATTGCGTGAAGATGTTTCAAGCAGGCAGACAGAAAAGAATACTCAGAGAAATGCTCAGCCAAAGCAAAAAGAGCCTGAATATAAACCAAAACACGGCAAGAAATGGCCGGCAGTACTTCTTGCAGGGATTGCTGCAGCAGGCATTTATGATGCAGGAATGCATCACCAGGAAGTAAAGAGATTCTTTCATGTTGTAGAGACCTCAATAAGCGAGGGTATGAAGCAGGCTCAGCAGCCGCCATACAAGAATGTTACTGCAGCACATCCTGCCGCAGTGCATTACATTCATGCTACTCCTGCAGCGCATCACCCTGCAGTAGTGAAAGAGTACGTAACAAGATATGTAACCAGATATGTGGCAACTCCTGTGCCGTCTCAATCTCAGCAGATGACGCCTCAGGAGATGCAGTATAAGCTGCAGAACAGGCAGCTAACTCTTCAGTATAAATTACAGGAACAGCAGTTGCAGGCACAGGAACAGGCACAGCAAATGCAGGTACAGGAACAGCAACAGCAGTTGCAGGCACAGGAACAGGCACAGGCAATGCAGTATCAGATACAGCAGAGATATGCCGCAATACAGCAGATGCAAGGCATGGCTTATGCAGTACAGAACTACGCAAATGCGTACAACACGTTCAGATACGGATACTGACCTTACATTGCCTTTGATCTTCTTATCCTTTTTTTATTTTCTTTGATTAGATTGCAAATCAACGAATGCGCCCCAATTAATATATACTGAGAGCATGTGATAGGTTGTCCGTATGGCTATGAATGATGATATACCCTTGGTAATACATGGTTCTACCGGTTCTATAGGGACGCAGACTCTTGATGTTGTTAAAAGATTGTCTGGCAAACGAAATTTCAAGGTATACGGATTGGCATGCAATAGCAACATAGACATTCTTGAGAAGCAGATTCTGGAATTCAGTCCTGAAAGAGCAGTAGTAGTCAATGAGGATAAAGCAAAGGAGCTCAGGAAACGGCTTTCCGGGAAGGGAATTAAGACTGTTATACTGTCCGGGGAGCAGGAAGCGGTGGACCTTTGCAGGAGCATAAGCAACGGATATGTGGTGATAGCTACTGCAGGATTTGCAGGACTTGCGCCGACACTCGCAGCTATTGAGGCAGGAAATACTGTGCCGATAGCAAACAAGGAGGCCTTCCTGACTGCAGGCAGGCTGATAACTGAAGCTGCAAAGAGAAATAATGTAGAGATACTGCCGATAGACAGCGAACCTAATGCAATATGGCAGACCTTGGAGCCTGAGATATATGCTTCGGAAGAGAGGCACAGTGCGATATGGCATCTGCACAGAGGCGCAAAGAACAACATAGGCCACTTCATACTCACCTGTTCAGGAGGTCCTTTCCGAGAATGGAAGAAGGATGAACTTGACAAGGCTACTGTACAACAGGCTCTCAGACATCCCACATGGGATATGGGCAGGCTGATAACGATACGATCTGCAACGCTAATGAACAAGGGCATGGAAGTAATAGAGATAGCTTCTATATTCGGGGTTGATGTTGATAAAGTAAAGATAGTCGTGCATCCTCAGAGTATAGTCCATTCAGGTGTTCAGTTGATAGACGGAAGCCAGAAGGTCCAGCAGGGGCCTCATGATATGAGATATCCGATAGCGTATGCTCTTACCTATCCATACAGGATAGACACTGGATTGCAGAGGCTTGAGCTATCAACAGTAGGAAGGTTTGATTTTGAAGAGCCTGATATTGAACGCTTCCCAAGTATAGCCCTCGCATACAGGGCAGGTAGGCTTGGCGGAAGCGCGCCTGCTGTGCTAAACGGTGCGGACGAGACGGCTGTAGATCTTTTCTGCAACGGGAGAATAGGTTTTACAGACATGCCAAAGCTGATAGAGAGCGCTCTCAATACGCATTCTCTCAATAAGAATCCTACACTAGAACAGATAACAGAAGCGGATTCCTGGGCAAGAGAGCACGTTATGCGTAATTACAGGGAGATACTATCCAAAAATACTGCTAATGAACACAAGAGGATACGCAGGTAATTACATAGGACATGAGTACTGTCTAATAATATTTCGTCATATGCCATTCGCAGGTATTCTATTATAAATAATTCGGTAGCCGCATATAGTTATAAATCTGTGAGGGATAATCAGTCGTAATACAGCCAGAAATAATAAGGGAGTAAGATGAGCGTTGAAAAGGTAATTTTGATAGAGCCAAGAGGATTCTGCGCAGGAGTGGAGCGCGCAGTAAATACTGTAGAAGAGGCGATTGAGAACTTCGGTGCACCGATATATGTGAAGCACGAGATAGTGCATAACAAGACGGTGTGTGATGATCTGCGCAAGAAAGGGGCGATATTTGTAGAGGAGATATCAGAGATACCGGAAGGCAGCATCTGCGTCTTCTCTGCGCACGGAATAGCGCCTAAGATAAGGGAGGAGGCGAGAGCGAGGAAGCTCTCTACCATAGACGCTACATGCCCACTAGTATCTAAGATCCATATTGAGGTAGGAAGGTTTGCAAAGGAAGGCCTTGAGATACTGTACATAGGGCACAGGAACCATCCTGAAGCTATAGGAGTGATGGGAATAAGACCAGACATAACACAGATAGTAGAGACGCCTGAAGAGGTCAAGGACATAAAGGTGAAGGATCCTTCGAAGCTTGCGTATCTGACACAGACTACACTCTCTGTAGATGAGTGTATGGGGGTCATAGACGCGCTTAAGAAGAGATTCCCGCAGCTCAGGGCTCCTCCATCATCTGATATTTGCTATGCGACTACGAACAGGCAGGGAGCTATAAAGCAGGCTGCAAGCAGGTGTGATGTTGTCTTGGTTCTTGGAAGCAAGAACTCTTCAAACTCAAACAGATTGGCAGATACTGCAAAGGCTCTCGGAGTCGATGCATATCTTATAGACAGCGTGAGTGAGCTTAAGGAGGAGTGGGTTGAAGGCAAGAAGACAGTGGGGATTTCTGCAGGGGCAAGCGCTCCGGAGTATCTTGTCCAGGAGCTTGCACAGTACTTCAAGGACCGTGGAGCTACTGTAGAGAAGATGCAGGCTATAAAGGAGAATATGAAATTCACCATGCCTTACGAACTCAACAGACCTCTTTCAAGGAGTATGTGAGCATATGGCAACAATAAGCATGGGCAGGGATACGGACTGGAAACCGAGGAGAAAGAGCTTGCAGGTAAGAGTAAGGGACATGTATATAGGGTCAGAGCATCCTGTTGCTATACAGAGCATGACCAATACCGATACAGGGGATGTGACTGCGACAGTGGCGCAGATAATAGAGCTGTATAAGGCAGGTTCGGAGCTCGTCAGGTTCACAGTACAGAATCTGAGGATGGCGCGTGCAGTAACAGACATAAGGAAGGCGCTTGATGATCTCGGTTACAACATACCATTGATAGGTGACTTCCATTACAACGGGCATCAGCTGCTCAGGGAGGTTCCATCATGCGCAGATGCTCTGGACAAGTACAGGATAAACCCTGGAAACGTAGGCTTCGGGGAGAAGCATGATGATAACTTCAAGGCGATAATCGACGTTGCAAAGGACCATGACAAGCCTGTAAGAATAGGTGTGAATTGGGGGTCGCTTGACCAGACAGTGCTTACGAAGATGATGGATGACAATACAAAGGCAGCCGTGCAGAAGAGCGCAGATGACATAATGGTTGCAGCTGTTGTCGAGAGTGCTGTTCAGTCGGTCAATAAGGCGATAGAGTATGGGATGGAGCCCAACAAGATAATAGTCAGCACCAAAATTTCAGAAGTTTCAAAGATGGTGAAGGCATATGAGATGCTTGCTTCAAGGATAGAACAGCCACTTCATCTTGGTCTAACTGAAGCAGGAATAGGAAGCAAAGGTGTCGCTGCATCATCGGCAGCACTGTCATTGCTCCTTACTCAGGGGATAGGAGACACGATAAGAGTATCGCTTACGCCGACTCCCGGATCGAGCAGGGCTGAAGAGGTAAAAGTATGCAGGCAGATTCTTCAGTCACTTGATATAAGGCACTTTTCACCTTTGGTAACTAGCTGTCCTGGATGCGGAAGAACCACATCTACAACCTTCCAGGAGATGGCACAGGATCTTACGGGGTATCTGCAGGAGCGCATGCCTGAATGGAAGAGCTCAGGATACGATGGCGTAGAAGAGATGAAGGTTGCAGTCATGGGCTGCGTTGTCAACGGGCCTGGAGAGTCAAGAATGGCTCAGATAGGGATATCGCTTCCCGGCAGCGGAGAGAATCCTTCATGCCTGATATATGAAGACGGCAAGCAGGTTGCCGCAGTAAAGGCCGATGTTGCAACTGAGGAGTTCAAGAAGCACCTTGAAAAGTACGTGGAGTCGCACTACTCCAAGAAAGCAAAGCTCAGCCAGCAGGCTGCAAACGGCTAATGCCCTGTAAGTATCTTCTTCGCTCCCGAGTATACTTTCCTGGTGCTGTCGCGCATTTCCGGGTAGCTCTTTAGCACCTCTTTAGTTATATCAAGTGGCATACCATTCTTTTCTGTACTTTCCACATATGTACTTACCATCTTAGATACAGACATCTTTGGAGCTTCCTTCAATAGTTCGCCGCTCCTGAAAGCGCTCAGTATTGCTTCAGGTATGCCTTTTGTTATCGGAGGGGCTACGCTAAGGAGCCTGAGGGACTCTTCTGCTGTCTCCCTGTCTCCGTTGTTCTGTTCGATTACCGCTGCAGCCGTCTCGGCAAATATTGGAAATATAGAGTAGAAGATTGAATTGTGTGCTGCCTTAAGCCTGTGGCCGCTTCCTTTCTCCCCAACATATCCGCATCTATCTCTGCCTCCTGCAACTTTCTGTAATATTTCCTTGACTTTATCAAACGTCTCCCTGTCTCCGCCTGCCATTATCGCCACTCCTTTCAGAACATCATCCGGGCCTCCTGCAACACCGACGTCAAGATACTCTATGCCTTTACCGCGCAGCTTATTGTAGTTTGATACAGAGTCTGCAGAATCGGAATTTGATCCGTCTATGATTATGCTCCCTTTGTTCAGAATTGACGACAGCTCTGAGAGCATGCTGTTTGTAGGTTCGCCTCCTGGAAGCATAATCCATACAACAGCATCCTTTCCTTTCTGCTGGAGCTTTTCTGAAAATTCATCCAGGCTGCTTGTGCACGTCACCTTTTCGCTGTCATTAAAGTGTGCGTATTTATCTACACTCCTGTTATACACTGTAAGAGCATATCCATTTCTTAGCAGTACCTCTGATATCTTAAGTCCCATACTGCCTAATCCCACTATTCCTATCTCCTTCTCATCATTATTCATGGTCATCAGCGTTCTGATTTTCTACCTTCTTAAGTACTGCCTGCTTGATCTTCTTTACTTTTGCAATACTGCCTACTCTCTCAGCAGAGAGCGCTCTTCGCTATTATCCTTTATCACGGTTATTGTGAATCCGCGTTCTCTTGGTGCCTGGTTGTCGTCGAAATCGAAGGCCATTATCCTGCGCTCGCCAACGTTAACCTTTCCATCTTTCACAGGTACAAGAACCGTTGTGCCCATAAGAAGGCTCTGTATGTGGCTATGTCCGTTTCCGTCATTAACGTTCAGATGGTGCTGGTATGGAAAACGCAGGTTAGGATCAAGATCATTTGGTGCAACTGTATTCAGAAGGTGTATCATGTTGTCAACATTCTCGGGCTTCATCAGCGCAGTGCCTATAGTTGTATGCATTCCGAATACCACTGCTACCCCGTTCTTTACTCCAAGTCCTTCCACAACCTTCTCCACGTCATCTGTTATGTCCTTGGCTGCCGTCGGCGAACCGTTCCTTATCTTCTTCCTCATCAGGACATGGTTCGTAGATTCGAATATTGTAACATAGAAACGCATAGGTTCTTCAGGATGTTCGACTGCATTAGGATCTATATAGTTCAGCTTCTGCCATGTACCTACCTCTATCTTCCTGCCATTGAACGGTATGACTTGCGAGTGCTTCCTTGCAAGCAGACCCGTAGGGTCAAGATCTCCCAGTATTATTCTCTGAAGATCCTCCTTATGTCCAGGCTCTGACTCTATGAATGCAAGACCGGTATTCGCAGCCACAGCTGTAACCATTGCCAATCCTGTATCGAGAGGCTGTTCCTTTCTTTTTATGACCCCGTCAGGAACAGATCCTACGTCCTGTACTACAGGATCTGCTATAAATCTCATCTTTCCGCTTATTCTTTCCAGCTCCTCTTTTGGCATATAGGCTGAAATCGCTTCTATAATCTCCTTGGATGGAACGCCATACTGTAGAGGTCTGTTCTGATCAACTACTGTGCGGTATACCGGTATCACCATATCTCTTATTACCTCAATCCCAGTACGCTCCCTTTCCTGGAGCGTGTGAAGCATCTCTATCAGGTGTTTGCCTTCTGCCCGTGTGCCATTTCCATTGTGTTTACTGTTATGTCCATTGCCATTTCCATTTCTTATGGCCTCTTGTATAGCCTGCTGCGGCGATGATGAAAAGAGAGCGCGCATATTGACAGCTACGGTGCTGTCACCGGTCTTCAGATGATTTGCCATTATATCAACAAAGGATTAAGATGAGATGGTTGGTATTTTAAATACCTCTGCATGTTCGCCCTTTGCCGAAACAGTACTCGGCAAATATTTTAGTTGGCATGCTTTCTACCGCGCCAGAGTATAATGATGTGTCCTCGGAGGTATGCCTGAAAGGAGATGTTTTTGTAGCTTTTCGTCGCATACGACAGATATATTTATAAATAAGAAATGGTTTAACCATACACTATTGCTTTGAATAAGTTTGATGGTGAGATTTTATGAGCCGCATAAAGAGAATAAACCAGTATGGCGTAAGTGATAATGAACTTGGACTTGACGTATTAACAGGGGCAGACTATGAAATTGCTGCCGAGGCATTAGGACCACTGCTTCGTTCTGTTAATAGGCAGGTATCTAATCCTTCCAGATTACTTGCAAGAAAGGGAAAGGGTTTGCCTTCTAAGGCACTGAAGCATATCCCTAAAGAATATAAGTTCTAGTATCTGTTGGCTTCTAACCTTTGTTGATATTATGAGTATAGTCGTGTCAAACGATCAGAAAAGGAGAAAACCTGCAGATAGACAGTTCGTAGATTCTGCTTCTACCAATATATTGGCGCATTACAACAGGATTACTGGGATTGAGAGTCCTTCACCCAGAATAATAACACTGAGCGGAATTGCCAGTGGAGAGAATGTGCATTCTGTAGAGGAAAGATTCGAGTGCCTTGAGATGTTGAGGAAAGAGTGCGATGGAAAGTATATGTATCATGTTAACTGTGGAGGGAAGGTCTTCATAAACGACTTCAATGAAGAAGGCAGAGTCAGAGAGGTAATAAGCCATGAGCTCGTGCATCATGTAAGGAATACTACGGGGGCTTCTAATGAAAGCGATTATTTAGGTCCTGCCGAAAACACAAACTCTAAAGCGATATGGTCTTTAGAAGAGGGTTGTGCTACGTTCATACAAGGGGCTCTGGCAGCGGCGAAGGACAGTGGTCCCAAAGGCATAGTGAATTCGGTATTTGAGCTCATAAATCCTTATGAGACAGCCATTCTTCCTGTAATGTTTACCCTTATCGGAAATTATGCTAAGTCATCGCCTTATGAAAAGGAGATGAGCAATGAAAAGTTGTCAACGATAATAGACCTGTTCAGAGACAGTTCCATAGAAAGAACCGATGTCCTTAGAAAGAGCGTATATTTGGCCGGGACTAATTTTGCCACGGCGATATTTACGGCCAATGATTTTGACCTGGAGAGGACAGAGAGGAAACTCCTTACATATACATACAGAGAGCTGAAAGAGGAACTGATGAGTGCTGCACGAAAACCAGAATTAGCCAATAAAATAATCAACGTCCTTAGACAGCCCTGAAGAGTCCGTATTTTACTAACTTCTGCTTAACCTTCTTGCGCTCTTGTATGAACCTAGTATCTTGACGAAGGTTGCATCCTTTCGTAGCTCGTTTATTGCAGCATTTAACTTCCTGTCTTTAATACTTCCATCGCAGTCTATATAGAAATTGTATTCCCACGGTCTCCCAATTATCGGACGGGACTCTATGTAAAGAAGGTTTATCCCATTCTTTGCAAAACAGTTTAGTGCATGAAAGAGAGAACCTGCCCTGTGCGTGCTGCCGAAAGCTATCGATGTCTTGTTCCACTTTATTGTATTGTTCTTCTTTGCTATAACTATAAATCTTGTAAAGTTCCTTTTATTCGACTGTATCGATTTGGCAAGCACCTTCATTTTGTAGACGGAGGCTGCCATCCTGCTCGCAACTGCAGCCGAATCGTTTAGCTTTTTCTCCTTTATCATCTTTACGCTCCCGGCAGTATCATAGAAAGGTATGGAATTGAAGCCATGTTTCTCTGTGTAACTTCGGCACTGTCCAAGTGCCTGTGGATGCGAATATACGGTTCTTATGTCCTTCATGCAAATTCCAGGATTTGCTATGAGGCAGTGATCTATCTTTACAATTTCCTCTCCCACTATGGTCAGATTGGATTCCAGCAACAGGTCATACGTCTGGGTTACAGGCCCTTCTGTTGAGTTTTCTATCGGGACTACTCCGTATGCTGTGCCATTCTTTACCGCATCGAATATCTCAGGGAGGAATCTGTACCCTTGAAGAATATAGGAATTGCCAAAATGTTGAATGGCAGCCTGCTCACTATACGAGCCCTCTTCTCCATAATATGCTATCTTAAGTCTGCCCGCCATCAGCATCAATAGTAAGTAGCCTTGCAACAAACCTATAAAAAGGCAGTATCCGAAGACATTAGTCTTTGCACGTATGGCACCATGCAGGTTTATATATGAATAATTTGTTCATTTTGTTGTTAATATAGTTGATTAGATGCAGGAATCAGTAAGAGCAAAATTCAGACCGATTACATATTCTACAGCGCAGGTCAGTACGGAGAGATTCGTAATGGAGAGCTATGACAAGAGCGTACGTATAAAGGAGGTTCATGGTGGAATAACTCCAGGCTCCCATCTCATTAAGGGATATGTTGAGAGCGAGGAGCACGGAGGCACATACTTTGAGGTGAAGATGAGGCTGTCCAAGGGCAATGATATAGCAGAGAGCAGATGCACCTGCACCTCTGCACACTTCTACGGAAACCCATGCTCGCATGCGCTTACAATGAGGAACGTGTATGTCAAGCACAAAAAGGAGCTGAAGAAGGAAGTGAGGAAGTAATTGATTTGGTGATGGTATTATGGAAACACAAAGGATAGGGAGAGTAGCATTGAGAGAAGAGGAGATAACCGCAGTGAAGAGAGGAGTAAACGAAGAGTATCGCAGCAGGCATTCCTTGACAGGCGTAGAGGCGTTTGAGCTTGCAAAGATGGTCAGCACATGGCAGTACTATGGGCCTGATCCTAAGAAGGCAGAGCAGGTAGGCAGCTATTCAGGCAGTGTACGGGTAGAAGGCATAGATGTTGCAGTAAAGCTGATGAAAGAACGCTATGTTGGGGAGTTTGGAAATACTGAGCATGTATACTCCGTCACTGCGTCTACCGATGAATTTACAGTAACTGAAAGAGATTATGATGTCAGACCGATGGTAAGGGAGATGTATGAACGGCTTGACGCAGAACATAATGCGCTTCTGAAGGAATTGAGAAGAAGCATAGAACCTGACACGGATAGTAATGCAGTAAAGTATGCACGTACAATAAAGGGCTATCTGAATTCAGATAATAAAGAGTAGTCCTTTTAAGGAACATGCTTTAATCTAGTGGGATTTATTTTAACGTGATATAATGGAGACAAAACAAAAGAGCATTGAGAGAAATACAGGAGCAGCGCATAAGGAATGGGATGGAAGAGTAGACGCACTAAAGAATGCTGTAAGAGGCGCAGTGGTAGGAGCAGTTGTTGCAGTATCTGCAGCAGGATGCGCAACTTACCAGCAGAACGGCCAGATACTTGGAGGAGTTCTTGGAGGAGTGATTGGAAGCCAGATAGGGCATGGGGAAGGAAGGGCTGCAGCGACCATAATAGGCACGCTGGCAGGAGCTTACATAGGAGGTTCCATAGGCAGGAGCATGGACAGGCAGGATCAGATAAATGCATATAATGCAATAACTGAAAACCCTGTAGGCAGGACGACATACTGGACAAACCAGTATGGAAACAGGTATAGCGTAACTCCTACGCAGCAGTACGTGCCACAGTATGGTCAGATGGCAGGAGAGGTCTGCAGAAGCTATGTCACGACAGGTTTCATAGGCGGACAGGCACAGACAATAAGGGGAGTAGCATGCCAGCAGCCAGATGGCAGCTGGAAGATAGAGTAGACTGTTATGGGCAGGTGCCATGCATCTGCCCTTTCTTTTTATTAAACGTAGTTAGCAGTCGGCAAATGATTCTGAATCTTACAATTACCAGTTTAGTCGTTTGTCGTTCACCAAAGAATCTTTATCAATGGTAAAAACCATTAGTTTTATGTGGTATAATGAAAACAATGACAAGAGTTACTGATTCTACAGCTTCTGTTGAACAGAAAACAGAGAGAGCGAGTACATTTAAAGAAGCTGCAAGGAAGGTGGCAGTTATAGGAGCAGCATTGGCAGCTACCGCATCGGTATCAGGCTGTGCGCCATTTTATGGACAGACAGGCATGGTCGGCGGATATACAGAAGGACAGATAGTTTATGGCGAGGCAAGCCCATACTATAGCTATTCAAATGGAGGGGCGTATTATAACTACGGAGGAGTGTTACCTTACTATAATCCCGGAATAATACCTGGCTACGGATATAACTACGAGTATACTGTACCTAACTATGGTTACACCATACCTGATTATGATTATGGAGGGCGGTTTAACTATGGTTACAGGGAACCTGGTTATGATTTTGACAGAGGCTACAGAGATATGCCTGATAGAGATTATGGGGACAGGGATGGAGGCCGTATGGGTTGGGAACGTCGCAGATAAGATTTAAGGAGCATACCGTATGGGCAAAAGATATTTGACTGATGATTATGCAGAAGATATCTGATGCAACACAGGCAAAGCCGATAAATCAGATAGAGCTTCTGAGAGCCGCTTCTGAAGATGCGCTTGCGTATTATAATAAAGCTGCCGGAACGCTCCATGCGGCACCTGAGATAATCCTGTTTAGCGACTTTAAAAAATCTTCAGAGATGGATAAGTCGGTATTAAATGGCATGGCCAAGATAGGGGCAGGAGGTACGTATATCTTCAACAAGATATACCTGGATGATCGCGAGCTGTGGCCTGAACCTGAAAAGGATAAGCTCGATATAACGACAAGAAGCCTTAGCCATGAGCTTGTTCACCATATAAGGGATAGAAATGGGGCAAGAAACCATTTCCTTGCTAGGCTTTTCAACAAGAAGATTGGAACAGCGATCCGGACATTGGAAGAAGGATGCGCAGTTTTCGTTGATGGAGTATACCAGTCAGGATCTGAAACAGATAGATCAAGGATAATAAGAGCAGTGTATCATGATCCTGGAATATATGCACTGTCTATGCTTCCTCAAATCTACGATGCAGTAAAAGGAAAGGACAGAATGTCAATAGTCAGTTCAGGTGAATTTGATTATAAGAGAGTTTCAAGGATTGTTACTGACCATCCTGAGGATCAGGAGAATTATAGCTGGTTTTATACCACAGGAGCCAACCTTGCAGTGATCATATATGCTTCGAATGATTTTAACACCGCCAAGACGGTTAAGAAACTGCTTACCGCCAATTATGATGGTCTGCTGGAAGAGATTAGACAATCGGTAAGGCCATGCGTTAAGGAAGCCATATACGACCTCTTCCATGATATGGAAAAGGATAACCTAGGATAAACTAACATTATATTAGTATTTCTCATATATTATTAGTAATAATACAATGTGCGTTTATTTGAGTTTAAAGAACATGTCGCTTCTACCAGGTTTTTATCCGATGTGCTTATAATGATCTTTTAAAACGCAATTCTGTGCAAAATTTGTCGTCGGAGATTTGGATATGGTTCTTCCTTGTAAAATTCTGGCTTTTACAAGCCTGTTTACCAAAATTCCATATTATTGATAACTTTAATGCGTCTTCCATAGATCTGGCAGAAAAATATACGCACGAGGAAAAGCATTATTTTTATCCAGTTTTTTACAATAATACAGATGGCTTCACAGAAAGCCCTTATTTTCCATAAATCTGAAATACATGACTTTAAACTGTTGCTGATCTGCACCAGTATTTTGGAAATCAATTGTTTAATACATATATACTGTTATAATTCAATAATATGGAACGAAAAGGCGTTAATTCCTGCTCCATATACATAATCTAACAGTTATTTAGAATAACTAAGAGAATATTAGTATCACTCCGGATACCTGTGCTCCTTGATCAGAACCGTTTCGCTATCATCTTTTACATATGCAAAATGATGCTTCTTCAGCTCGGGATCCGGATTGAGCCTTTTTACGGACCTTGTCTTTGGATCTATACGGACAATCCGGGTCATATCGTCAAAATCGTCAGCTGATACCTTTAGGTATGCGGCTGAATCCCCATCAGTATATGGAAGATGACATCCGAACATCAGATAGCTATCCCCGGGAATAAGCAGTGCACGTCTTTGTGAAGGGAGTTTGGCAAATTTAGCAATATCAGTTATATATGTGAAGGAACCGTTATTTTGTATTTCGTGATAGCCATATCTCACACATAGTCCTTTTATTGATGTCCGGACTGCACCTTTCTCGTGCAACTCATTAGCAAAGATCAGATCAAAATTATTTTGGATAAAGGCGCCATACACATACATTAATGCAATTTCTGCAGGAGTAGCCTCCCTGCATCCCTTTCTCATAGCACCCTTAAGCTCTGCTGGGGTTACTTTATCATCAGATATGAATACCGGCTTTAT
>CAZCSE010000005.1:0-25513 GCA_964501245.1 Microcaldota archaeon
CAAGGACGCGGGGCTTTCAACCCTGCAACTCGGGTTCAAATCCCGATGGGAGCAACTAAAAATTACGACGACAAACTTGGGTTCAAAAAGCAGCAAAATAAGCAAAACAGAGAGAAAGATGGGTTCAAATCCGAGAAAGAATCCGAATACACTAGTCTTATAAACGACTTGTATTCGGTCTTGCCTAAGCTTACACACCAGCAATTCAAACAAATCAAGAAAATAGTGCATAAACAATTCCTAAAGAAGTTCGCGAAGAACCAGCCTCCGAAATACGGAAGCCTCAACAAAGGCTTTACCGAACAGGAGGTACAGTTATTCTTCAGAACAATAGAAAATCCAAAGATGAGATTACTATTCTCCTATCAGGCGTATCTTGGACTTCGCATAGGCGAAGCAGTCAAGCTAAATGTCAAGAATATGGACTTCCAAACAAGAGAGCTATCGATACACAGTGAAAAATCACAGACTCTAGACACGTTAATAATACCTATTCCATTGTTCAAACTAACACTAGAATACATCAAGATATACAAACTTGAGATAGAACAAGCACAGGGCTACCTATTCTTCAAAGAAGAAGACAAAAGCAGCAGGCAAGAACCGTATCTAAGCAAAAACTATGTTAGAAACAAGTTCAGGCGTTACATAGTAAAAGCAGGGCTGAACGAAACCTATGACATAAGCGATGAATCCAATTACGATAGGATTCCTAGAAGCCTGCACAGGCTTACTACTCATAGCCTAAGGCACTATGCGATAACCAGCTTTGCCAAGCAGTCTAATGGCAATGTGATCCTAACAAGCAAATTCGCCAGGCACAGAGCCACAGAAGTAACACTAACCTACATCAACATAACCAAGCAAGAGCTTTACAAAGAAATAGACAAGGCATTCTCACTAGAACAAGCAGAAAAGCTCAAGCGGAATATCATAAACATGGAGCGATAAAAACTTTAGATGAAGTCAAAAACTTTAGATGGAACTGCAAAGTCATCTAAAGAACGGCTTCGTCGTCAAAGTTTTTACAGAAAAATTCTGTCCTCGGAGCTTCTTACCATTAAAGAAGCCTTCCAAAACTCCGAAGTCATCTAAAGACGTGGAGAGTTTTTTACCATTCGTGTGGAGTTTTTCGCAAATCGTGAAGAGTTTTTTGACCTATTTTGACATAAAATTTAAGACTTTGTCGTCGATTTACTCACCACAAGTCAAAAATCAGCCCTTTTTGCATGTTTTTGACGACTGAATGGTACGTGTGGAGTCCACCTTCGCCTGCTCCGCAGGCTCGGTAAAACTTTTTAGGAAAAAGTTTTATCAAAAAGCCGCTTTTGCCCCCAACCAAAAGTGGCTGGACTCGTAAGGTTCCTTATTCTGCCTTGTTGAAGGCTTAGAGCCCCTCGATTTTGTTTGCAAAATCAGAGCTGGGCGATTTAAGGTAGATACTTTCTTAAACTAACTTATCCTTTATATCTATGTGAATCAATGGTGGAGATAGAAGACCTAACACAGGAGCAGCGGTTTTTATTGATCGTACTTGATAAGTTCGGCAAAGATATTCTTAAAGACAATCTATATCTACAAAAAGTATTTTTTCTTATAACGAAAATATTCCCAAAAGAACTTGAATATTTCAATACCGACTACTCTGCTTACAACCTAGGGCCTTATAGCACACTTGTGAGTGAAACTGTTGAAAGAGTTAAAGAACTAGGAATAATAGATCGTGACACTGATAATTTTAGTGAAGAAGGTTTGAAACTACTGAGGCGAGTTGAAAATAAGGAAAAAAGTAAGGTGCAGGAAGTCAACGAATTCCTTACTGCTATAGAAAAAATTCCCAAAGATGAACTGCTTTACGTTATTTATACTCTTTATCCTGAGTATGCTATTAAATCAAAGATAAAAGATCAAGTCCATTCTGCTTTATATGAAAGTACAACAATAGAGTTAGAAAAGCTAAAAGAAGGGGAAGAAGTGATGTTCAAGACGGACAAAAACAATTTTGTTAAGGTAATAAAAAGAAAAGGTAAGATAGTAATAATCGATTGAGCAAAGGCTTTTTGTATGACACCTATTACAATAGAAAGACCGTTCGAAAAAGAATCTGTTTCTAGAGGGCTGGAACATTGCAAACCAGTAATTATTAGCCCTTCGCTTTCTTATACTATAAAACAAAACATAAAAAATATTATTGGTATTCCGCCAGAATTTTATCATTATGATGCTAAAAAGAAGATTATAATTATTATAAGACCTAATAAAAAAGCATGTGAGGAGAAATGAGCAAAATCGAAATAGATATAAAAGAAATTTACAACGAGGATGACCTATTTTCAAAAGTTGCCGAAATGAAGATCGGCTCAACCGATACGTTTAACGTTCTACCTGCCGCTAGTTCAAAAATTAGACCTGATACCATAGAAAAGGTTAAAGAAAAGATTCTTGTTGAAAACTACATAACAATTACGCTTGCCGATTTAAGAGAAATGGACAGCGATCACAAGAAGCAGGAAACTTTTATTAAAAATAAAGTAAAAGTATCATCTAATTATCCATTTATTGCTTTGAAGCTGCTTATAAAAAAGGGAGAGAAGATTGAGTCAAACGACGTAGAGTATATGGTAGACCTGTTGAAGAGCCCTCTTAATATTTTTATCGCATCGCCTCTAATATACTACTACTGGCAAGGAAAGAAAGGGAGAATTGTTGTTGGAGACCAAATTCCTATGGATACTTATCTCGGAGTTATTGATACATTCTTGAAACGCCTTAAAGAAGGACATAAAATAGATGAGTGTGCTATGACTGTTCCTGCCAACGTTGCAAGGGCCTCAGTTAAACTATTGCTGGACAAATACAAAGATATGAAAACTCAGATAGCACTAATTGATTTGAATGGTAAGACTGCAATAAATATATACCCAATAATAAATGCACTTACTGTAGGAGCTACAGGGAAAGCAAAGGAGTATACTCTTCCTGAAAAGAACGGTGAAGATTATATGTTGTATGCGTTTGATGCAGTACCATATAATTTTAGTTCTAAAGGAATAATGCCTGCTAAAGACATATTACAATACGCTATGGGATTTAGCTCCTTTGGACCTAGACATACAATTAAGTTTAATATCGAAGGGCCTCCACCACCTGATAATCCAAAAGTCTACGAACCTAAGAGGTATACATATCTAAACAATAAACATACGGATTACGCCGGCGAGATTAAAAAATTAGATGATTGGATAAATACAAACTTTGGCAAGGGAGAGCACAAGCGTTCAAATTATGTCAAAGACTATAACTTTACTAAGCAGGTAGGTTCTGCTAATGAAATTTTGGAAAGCGTTAGAGAAAAGGAACTTGGTAAAGTACTACAGAAAAAAACAGATATTGCAGAATATCTAGAAATAATTAAACGATATAATAAAGGTACATCTGGAAAGATCTGATACAGAAGGGCAAGGTTGGAAAGTGTTATAAATTATAATTCACCTATAAATATAGATGAGGGTTATGTTGGAGGATTTATTTCTTAAAACTGAAAAACTTGAAATAATCAATAACGATATTCTAAAAACTGCCTCAGTAAAGGAAGGAAGTGTAGATTTGATTGTAACATCACCACCATACAATCTTGATATAAAGTATAATTCTCATAATGACAAGCTTACTTATGAGCAATACCTAGAATTCAGCAAAAAATGGCTATCTCGATGCTTTGAATGGTTAAAGGATGATGGCAGGTTATGTCTGAACATACCGCTAGACAAGAACAAGGACGGCCAGCAGAGTGTAGGTGCAGACCTTACTACAATAGCTAAACAAGTAGGCTTCAAGTATCACTCTACAATAATATGGAACGAAGGGAATATATCAAGAAGAACTGCTTGGGGTTCTTACGCTAGTGCTTCTGCACCTTACGTAATTGCACCTGTAGAGCTAATAGTCATCTTATACAAGAAAGATTGGAAAAAGATAAGTGGAAGCAAGAAAAATAGCATAACTCCAGAAGAATTTATGGAGTGGACAAATGGTATGTGGGTGTTCAGCGGAGAAAGTAAAAAGAAGATAGGCCATCCTGCACCATTTCCAATAGAACTACCGGGCAGATGTATAAAGTTATTCAGCTATGTAGGAGATATTATCCTAGACCCATTTATGGGCAGTGGTACTACGCTGATAGCGGCATATAAGAATGGAAGAAAGGGAGTCGGCATAGATGTAGACGAAACTTATTGTAAGTTAGCAAAGAAAAGGCTCGCTGAAGAAGCACACATATTTGAAAATGCGCTTACGGCAGATATAAAGTGAAATTATGAAGAGTGATTCTGAAAGTCAATCTGACTTAATCATGGAATATTTTAAGAAGCATCCTAAATTAGATATCAAACATCCAGAAGTTGTTGATTGGGCTGTAGCTACTTATAAAAAGAGAACAGGTAAAGTGTTCAGAGACCCAGACCGAGCTATAAGAAAACTATCACAAAATGGATTTCTAATTAAAATCAAGAAAGGAGTCTACAGATATGATCCTAAACTTGTTTCTAAAAGAGATTTGGAAGACTTCACAGCTGCACAGAAAAGAGCAATACTCAAGAGAGATGGTTATAGGTGTGTAGTGTGTGGACGCGGTGTAAAAGATGGCGTCGAATTGCAGATAGACCACATCAAACCAAAAGACCTTGGAGGCAAGAGCACCATTGAAAATGGCGAAGCGCTTTGTGCTCAACATAATTTTCTAAAGAAGAATTACAAACAGACAGAATCAGGAAAGAGATACTTTATCAGACTTTATGAACTTGCTAAGAAGAATAATGATAAAACTTTGGAAGATTTCTGTGAACAAATACTAGAAGTATATGAAAAGAATGGAATGAATGGACATATAGTTTGGGAGAAATAACATATCTAGACAAATTTTGGGTTCAGATTTTCAGGAATCTGAACCGTCTTGGCTTAAATACCTTAAATGCTTAATTCAATGGGTTCAAATCCGCTAAAATTGCTTGCGAATTTTTATCCAAAATTCGGTGCTAAAATGGAGCTAGAAAACGACGACAAAATCGGCCAAGGACGCTGGGTTCTCAACCCAGAAACACGGGTTCAAATCCCGATGGGAGCAATATCTACAAATAACACATTCTAATCCTTAATAACCCATCAGCAAATTCAGATCTTATACACTCTGCCGAATATCCTGTTGAATATCCCTGCAAGTACTTCGTTTATCTTCTTGCTGTACACCTGAAGCAGCCTTGCAACTATCAGGCTTATTATCACTCCGGCTATCAAATCCGTAAGATAATGCTGCGCAAGGAACAGCTTGCCGAACAGCAGAAGTACTACCCAAAGGACGTAAAGTATACGCAGATATTTGTAGTTTATAAAAAGAGCCAGACCTGTCAGCACTGTTGCATGGTTTGAAGGGAACGAATAACCAGTATCACAATAATTCTGTATGTATTCAGCTCCTTGCAAACTGCACGGTCTAGGTTCACGCACAATCATCTTGATGATATCTCCTATTATATAAAGCAAAAGTCCTGCTACTGCAAATACAAAAACGTTCCTATCTTTCTTGTATATAAGATAAATCAGTATCAGCGGAAGCACTACCAGATAACTTTCAACAACATATGACATTATCTGGTACATAAGCGGGCTTGCCAGTACCTGCGATGCCTGGTATGCAGCAAGATTAAGTCCTTGTATCATAGAATAAATGCCGCTCAATTTAGATCATCCGTTTCTTACACATTGCACTTCTGCAGGTGCCGACATACAGAATACTTAGGAGTTATGATGTATCATTATTATATAGATTTCCCACTTAGACTGTCCACTACCGATAAGCTACTCTTTCTAGAAAGTATTATAAAAATCACAGTCAAGTTAATTCTGGGTATGGGATCTTCAAATGGCTGTAAATAAGGGCAAAAACCAAAAGAACGGACTTAAAAGAGCGTTAACCTTGCGCGATGCGGCATTGATAGGCATAGGCGGAGCTATAGGCTCAGGTATACTTTTTGCAGCAGCAGGAGGAACTGCGTATGCAGGTCCGGCTGTACTGATATCTTGGATAATTGCCGCAATAATGATAGCCTTCATAACAATACCTTACGCTGAGATAGCATCAATGGTTCCCAAAAGCGGGATAAGTGCAAGAATAGGATATTATGTTTATGGAAGTTACGGCGGATTCCTCTCAGGTTGGGCACTCTTTCTCTGGTCTGCGATAATACCTGCTATAGAAGGAGTGGCCGTTGCACAGTATGCTTCATATTGGGTACCTAGCCTATACCAGGTAGTAGGAGGAACGGGGCTTCTAACTCCATTAGGTGTTCTTGTAGCTATACTGATCACCCTATTTTTTGCAATATTGAATTTCATGGGCATCTCAAGATTTGGCAAATTTAATTCATGGCTTACCTATCTGAAGATAGCAACGGTAATACTGTTCATAGTTCTTGTGCCTCTATTGCTGTTTCACGCGAGCAACTTCACAAGTACTGGATTCCTGCCATACGGCTGGGCCGGCGTACTTATAGCGATACCTGCAACCGGTATACTCTTCTCATTCGGAGGGTACAGACAGGTTGCAGATATGGCAGGAGAGATGAAAAACCCAAAGAAAAACGTTCCGCTTGCAATAGGTACTACGCTTCTGGTACAGAGTGTATTCTATGTTCTCATGGCAATAGTGATTGTTGGAGCTGTAAGCTGGGCGGCTTTGGGAGCAGCCCCTGGAACATGGAGCAGCGTCGCTGCCCTGAGCTCTCCTCTTGCAGACCTGATGCACGCAGGAGCAACCACGGTATCTGCATTTGCAGGATCTATTCTCGGAGTGCTTGTAATACTGGCTCTGCTCTTTGCAATCTTCTCACCTTTCGGAACATTCGGTGTTTATCTTACAGGTTCTGCAAGGATAATATTCGGTTTCTCAAAGGAAAACGCATTCCCTAAAGTCTTTTCAAAAACAAACAATAAAGGTGTACCTATCTGGTCTCTGGCTCTAGCTGCAATTCTTGCCGTCGTATTCATAATTCCTCTCCCGTCATGGTATTCACTCGTAGATTTCGTAGTAGTAGCTGCTGTAGTTAATTTTGCACTTGTATCAGCTTCATTGCCATCCCTCAGGAGACTTTACCCTGATGTTAAAAGGCCATTCAAGGTACCATATGTGAGGGCATGGTCTCTCATCGCATTCATAATGTCTACACTTCTTATATACTGGGCAACATACCCTACGACCATCTATGCGCTTGGAGCAACATTGATAGGGACAATTTTCTATCTGTACCAAGCTAACAAGTCACATTGGAAGAACATAAACCTGAACCACTCTGCATGGATACCATTATTCATTATAGGGCTAATTGTACTCTCCTACATCGGAGGGAACAGTACCGGAGGAATAGGTATCATTCCATTTCCTTATGACATGGTAGTAGTTGTGATATATGCCATAATCTTCTGGGCGATAGCACAATACTCCTCTCCAAAGAAACAGATATTCAGTTCAAAACAACTTCTCGAAGAAGAAAGCCTAACTGCCAGATAAATTACCTCTCATTTATCGCTTCAAAATAATCTACACAGGCGCATATACTTCTCCATAAATTATAGATTAAAAACACAGCAATACCAAATAATAAAAGCGTTTATATCGAAATGCAAACAGCCGCTCTTTGGCTTCTGCGCTTTCAAAGGTATATTTATGATTAAATGGTATGGTTACCTTGGTCTGCTGCTTATCATCCTAGCAGAGTTAAATTTTCATTATGTAGTGCAGCCATTTGCAGACTGGTACATAGTAATTATCTGGACAGGATTCATACTTTTTGTAGATAGTCTGGTCTACCACATAAAGGGAAAATCCCTCATATCCTCTTATTCAAAAGAAATATTGTCAATGGCTGCGTTATCTCTCCCATTCTGGCTGATATTTGAATTCTACAACTTTTTTACCCACAGCTGGTATTATGTCAACTATCTCTGGTACGTGCATATCTTCGATTTTATTACCATACTCCCTGCAGTAATGGAAACCTTTACACTTGTAAGGGCTCTCAAGCTGGGAACAAGATTCGATTCTGCAAGGAAGAATATGAAGACCAAAGCCGCAAATACCTTTTCCGTAAAACTTACGGTGATATTCGGATTTATTCTGATGTTATCCCCTATAATTCTTGGGCCTATAGGCGTTCTGTTCATGTGGTCAGGCATAGGGCTCTTCCTTGATCCACTTAATTATCTTACAGGAAGAGCAAGTCTTCTGCAGAAGGCCAGCGTAGGGATCAAGAGTACTATACTACAGACAAGCATATCAGGATTGATAATGGGTTTCTTCTGGGAGTTCTGGAATTATCAGGCATATCCGCAATGGGTATACACGATGCCATCGCTGATAATCAATGTCAAGATATTTGCCATGCCTGTAGAAGGCTACATCGGATACATACCGTTCGGCATAACCTGCTTCCTATTCTATGCGTTCTTCAGGCCCAGCTTGTTCAAGAATAAGAATGATCTGCTCGCAATGTAAATCTGCCAATCATGCTTCACCGGAATGCATCCCTACCTTCCATACACGAAACGCTTGCCTCTGAGCGCCGAAGCTATAGCAGCTATGGCCGACATTATAACTGCTGCTATAAGGACGGAATGTATCCCATCGGCGAAAGGTGCCGATACAAGACTGGGGAAGAATTCATTACCTGTTATTACTGTAAGATTGGCTTTTGGTATTGCGACAGTGACATTATGCGGAAGCAGCGTCAGCATAGGATTATATCCGAGCAGTGCAGCAAACAGCGCAGATGTTGGCGGCAACTGAGATACTGCATGGGCTGCAGCTGTCGGAACGCTCTGGGCTACCAAGCTTGTATACAATGCACCAGGGAGTGCAGTGCCTAATCCTACCACCAGAAGAGTGAAGAAAATCACTATGCTGAACATAAATGACATGTTTGTAAAGGTAGCACGCATTCCCGCAGTTATGCCTCTATGTTCAGGAGGAACGGCATTCATTACAGAAGTAGTATTTGGTGCAGCAAACATTCCCTGCCCGATTCCCAAAACAAATATTATCAGGGCGAAAACAGGATAACTGAAATTAACGGGAAGAGCCATCAACATAAGGAATCCTATAACATTTATGATCATGCCAAGAGTTGAAAACAGCCTAGCTCCATACTTGTCAGAAAGATGACCTGCAATAGGACCCATCACCAAAAATCCAAGCAGGAGTGGTATCATGTCTATGCCTGCCTGTAATGGCGTATTTACAAAGCTCACTCCATGTAGAGGGAGCCATATTCCTTGCAGCCATATTATCAGCATAAACTGCAGCCCTCCTCTTGCTATCCCTGCAAGAAAGAGGCTCAGTATCCCTGCAGAGAAGGCACGTATCTTAAAAAGATAAAGATTGAACATCGGATCTTTTGCCCGAAGTTCTATAAAGACAAAAGCTACAAGCAAAAGTAATCCTGTTATTATTCCGCTGATAACGTACGGACTGGACCAACCTGTGTTGCTAGTTCCATAAGGAAGAAGCCCATACGTCATCGATATCAATATCAGGGTAAGAGCAACTCCAAATGTCACGTTTCCCAATATGTCTACCTTCTGATTCTCCCTTATTTTTGCTATCTCATGCAATGCCAGATACGACCAGACTGCTCCTAATATACCCACAGGCACGCTTATCAGAAATATCAGGTGCCAGTCAATCGCAGAGAGTATCCCTCCAAGTATCAACCCTATCAATCCTCCCATTATTGCGGCTATCTGGTTTATCCCCATTGCAGTTCCGCGCTGGTCATGTGGGAACGCATCTGTAAGTATGGCAGCTCCGTTTGCAAAAAGAAACCCTCCTCCAAAACCCTGTACAAGCCTGAATACTATCATCAAAAGAACTGCCGTTGTACCGGTGAAGAGATAAGTTACTGCATATAATACGGTGGAGCCTATGGCAAATATTGCAAAGCCCAGATTATAGAGCTTCACCCTGCCGAACATGTCAGAAAGTCTACCGATAGTCACAACTATGACCGATGACATTATCATATAACCTAGAAGCAGCCATAAGAGGAGCGCTATGTTTCCGGGAGTAAGTGGGTTTACTCCCAAGCCATTGAATATGGCAGGAAGTGATATTATCAGTATCGAAGAATCTATCGAAGCCATCAGCACTCCAAGAGTTGTATTGGATAGCGTTATCCATTTGTAATTCTTTCCATACTTGCTCTCTCGCTTACGCTCCTCCAAATCATACTCTTCCCTGCTCAAATCTGCGGCCATGTAAACAACAATCTACAAACAAGTATTAATAGTATGTCCTATACTATTATAATCATTAATTTCCAAATGTTAAACGGTTATATGAAAGCGGCAGTCATACATGAATATGGGGACGCAAAGGTTTTCAAGCACGAAGACATCGCAATACCTGAACCTGGAGCAGATGAGGTGCTGGTAAAAGTCCATTATGCGAGCGTTAATCCTTTTGATTACAAGGTAAGGGCAGGATACATTAAGGGCAGTATGCCGTTAAAATTCCCCGCAATCATAGGAACGGACATGGTAGGCACTATAGAGAAAGCAGGTTCGTCTGTATCCAAATTTAAGAAAGGAGATCTTGTATTCGGGAAGGCAAACTTCGGAAGCAACGGCAGTTATGCTGAATACGCTTTGGCAAAAGAGAAAAACATTGCGCACGCTCCGAAAAACATGCCAGAAAGAGAGATTGCAGGATTGCCAGTAGCAGCAGGTACGGCATGGACTGTTTTAGTCGACCTTGCAGGGCTAAAGAAAGGACAGAAGATACTGATAACCGGAGCATCAGGCGGAGTAGGAATAATGGCAATACAGATTGCAAAGAACATTGGCGCTCATGTAATCGGAACGGCATCCAAGCCCAACCTGCAGACAATAAAGGCAATGGGTGCGGATGAAGCAATAGATTATACTGAAGGGGACTTCAGCGAAAAGGTAAAAGATGTTGACGTGCTGCTTGATACTGTTGGCGGAGATACTCTTTCAAAGGCATACGAGATGGTAAAGCGAGGAGGCAAATTAATAAGCCTGACAGGACCGACTGACAAGGCAGCTGCGGATAAATACGGCATTGATGCACAGTATCTTTCAGTGCCTTCAGACGGGAAGACTATGGAGGAATTGGCAAAGCTGGCAGACTCGGGCAAGCTAAAGGTTATTATTGACAGGGAGTTTCCTTTGGAAAAAATAAGCGAAGCCCATGCGCTAAGCGAGAGCAGGAAAGCGAAAGGGAAAATAATAATAAAAATACAATCTTGACATTTGTGTGATTTAATGAAAACGAAATCTGAAAACGTGAAATATGAAACAAAGGATGACTCAATAGAAGCGTATCTCGCAGCCCCTGACGATAATGATAAACATCCTGGAGTCATAATGATACACGAGATATTCGGTCTTGATGAGCATACTAAGAACGTAGCGGACAGGCTAGCGGCAGAGGGATACGTTGTACTCGCACCGCATCTATTCTCAAGCAAAAAACTATCTGCTTCGCTCTCAAGCAGGAACATAGCAACAGCAATGAAATTCATGATGTCCATACCTGTAGATAAGCAGAGGGACGAGCAGTACAGGGCAAATGAACTTGCCAAGCTGGACGAAGAAGAGAAAAAAGCAGTTACGGAGGTAAACCAGATACTATTCATGAACAGGCCCATAGACCTGTTTGTGGAGTACATGTCAAGCGGGGTAGACTATCTGCATTCATTGCCAAATGTCAGCGAAAAGATAGGCAGCGTGGGATTCTGTTTCGGAGGTGGCATGTCGATAAATCTGGCATGCACGGGAAAGACCGATGCATCAATAATATTCTACGGAGAAAATCCCAATCCCATAGAAAAGATAAAAGGGGTAAAAGGAGCAGTGATGGGACTCTACGGCGGAGAGGATCAAAGGATAAACTCAGGTATTCATGAGCTGGTAAAGGCTCTTGTAGATTATAAGAAACCATTTACAGTAAAAGTCTTCCCAGGAGCCCATCATGCATTCTTCAATGACACAAGAGAGCAGCATTATAACAAGAACGCAGCGGAAGAGGCCTGGCAGATGCTGTTAAGGTTCTACGGCTCAAATCTCAGATAACTGCAAAACCGAGACATCAAGTATACGAATATAAATATCATACGAATTAATATCAGTATAAAAGCCTGATGCTAATGGCACAATCAACAGATAAGGCTAGTAACATAGCCGTTAAAGTCGACAACGTATACAAGACCTACATAAGCGGGGATGTAGAGGTAAAAGCAGTGACGGGAATATCATTTACTGTGAAAAGAGGTGAATTTGCAGCTATAGTCGGCCCTTCAGGAAGCGGCAAGTCAACGCTGATGAATCTTATGGGCACAGTTGACAGGCCCACATCAGGTTCCATATACATAGACGGGGAGGACATATCAAAGATGGATGATGAACAGCTTGCTGTATTCAGGAACAAGCATATGGGTTTCATATTCCAAGCATTTAACCTGATAAACGGATTAACTGCACAGCAGAATGTCTTCCTGCCTCTGCTTGCAAATGCGACAGAGGTTCCTGAGAAAGAAAGATACAGGAAATCAGCTGAACTGTTAAGCAGCCTCGGACTAGGAGAGAGACTACACCTGCCTCCGTCAAAATTAAGTGGTGGAGAGCAGCAGCGAGTGGCAATAGCACGTGCCCTTGTAAATGATCCCTCATTAATACTTGCAGACGAACCAACTGGGGACTTAGATACTAAGTCAGGAGAGAATGTTGTCAAACTGCTCTCAAAAGTATGCAAGGAGAGAAATGTGACTATAATAATGATAACTCATAATCTTGAGATAACAAGCTATTGTGATAAAATCATCTATATAAGAGATGGAAAATTAGAGAAGGAAAAAGTGGTAAGATGAACAAGATAAATTTGCTGATGACATTTGCACTGTTTACAGTGCTCTCTACAGGAATAGCTTATGCTGGTACAAGCGGCCCTTCGCCAATACCTCTGCCTCCAAATTTCCAGATAACCTCACAGCCTATACTGCTGTGCAAAGGCCAGATTAACAACATACCAATAACAGTTACCAATGCGAAGACGAATTATTTGGGAGTAGGCACGCAGAACCTTACAGGTACGGCAATGCAAGGAGTTACTCTGAGTCTTGGTTCGTCCCGATATCTTGCTTCGGCAGGAAACGGTACTGCATACATCGGCAGCATACCATCTCTAAGTTCAGCAACAACAGACCTGCACGTGTTTGTAAATCAGAGTGCACCTCTTATCAATACTGTTCCCGTAGCTATATCTTACTACTATCTGCAGCTCTACTCTGACAGCGAGGTTAGAAATCTATCTTTGATCGCTGTCCAATGCCCTTCGCAGCTTACCGTGAACATGACTCCAAAGACTCTGACCTCAGGAGAGATACAGAATATAACTATAAAATTAAAGAATAATGGAAATGCCAGCATCTCGAACATAAACGTCCACTGGTCCCTTCCGCCGATAGACGGCGCTGTTGTAGGGAGCCAGGAATACAACATTAAGGCACTTGGCCCTGGCAACGAATCAAAGATAAACGCAAGCGTCTTCGTTTCAAGGAACGCGTCTATAGAGTCATTTCCTGTAAACATAACTGCAACCTTCTATTCCGGATCAGAATTGGAACAGGTACTGAACAGCACCTCAATCATACCTACTGGCGCCATAAATTTACTGCCATCAGGAATCACGCTTTCTCCTTCCACAGTGCCTCAGGGCAGTATCTTCTCGATATCGTTTGTTCTTACTGACATAGGGACATCCGGAGCATCAGCAGCAAGCGCATACGTGCTTATGCCTCAGGGCTTCAGTTCTTACGGAACAAATCCTGTGTATATAGGAGATATAGGTGCAGATACGCAATCCCCTGTAACTGTGACTTTAATATCAAGTCCAAATCTGAAACCAGGGGTTTACAATATACCTATAAGGATAAATTATCTCAATGGCTTAAGACAGAACCAGACCAGCATGATGAACGTTTCTGTGAACATAACCAAGCCATCTCCTAACACATCCATAAACGGCCAACCTCAGCAGGTAAGGTCAGGAGGCAGCGGCCTACTAACAATAATACTGTTCATAGCGCTGGTAGTTGTCGCATGGCTATATTATCAGGAGAGGAAGAAAGGCAAGAAGAGATAGGGAGTGTTTGACAGATGAACTTCAAGGACATATTCTGGCTTGGCTATAAGGATCTCAAGGAGAAGAAGGTAAGAACAGCTTTGACCATAGTCATGGTAATGATAGGAGTGGCAGCAATAATTGCCCTTGTATCACAGACGCAGGGAATAAGCTCAAGCATATCCAGTTCTTTAAGTTCTCTCGGTCCCACTACTATAATACTGAGCAGCTCAAAGTCAACAGGATTTTCAGCTGCAGACGTGGGTCGTCTTTCATCATTGCCAAATGTCAGCTCCGTAATACCTTTGGTAATAGGATCTGCAGACGTATATGCCAACGGCCAGAACGTCTCTGCAACGCTCATAGGAATATCTGCAGAAGGCGCAAGCGAGCTTCCAGGCGTCGCTTCATTATACCAAGGTTCGATGTACCAGGATACTCCGACACCCTCTTCTGTAATAGGCTATGGGATAGCATTCCCATCCTCCCTAGGCGGAGCTACACAAAATGTTAAGGTAGGCCAGGCCGTAACTATAAAACTGCAGGGGCCATCAGGTGGCTCATACTCAATGCCTGTAACTGGAATAATGCAGCAGTCAGGCACCTCTATAGTGAATATCAACACCGCAATGCTGGTATCATTGCAGGAGGCACAGTTGTTGCTGCATAGGCAGGGTTACACAATTATACTTCTTAAAGCATCTAATATAAGTGCTGTAACTCCTATGGCAAACCTGCTTACAAACATATACGGAACAAGCGCAACCGTTACTACCACGCAGCAGATACTTCAGACAGTATCAAGCATAATAGGGGCGATCAGCCTCTTCCTTGGAGTAGTTGCAGGCATATCGCTTCTCGTAGCTGCAATAGGTATAATGAACGTAATGCTGATAGCCGTATATGAGAGGACGCATGAGATAGGGATAATGAAGTCCCTCGGATTCAGAAGCAGGCACATACTCCTGATATTCATGATGCAGGCATTGATAATAGGCATTCTTGGCGGGATACTCGGTATAATAGTAGGGGCATCAGCATCATACGGATTATCTGCTCTGCAGCATGCATCTTCTTCAAACAGCACCGCAACTGCAAGTTCTGCACCACGCGCAGGAAGCGGTCCGGCAGGCAGAGGAGGTGGTGGCCTAGGATTTTCATCCTCTTCAGGCGGTTCATCATCAGGCTTTTCCTCTCTTTCATACTGGCCTGTATTCACTCCCGAACTGATAGCAGAAGCGCTCTTTGTAGCAGTATTCGTAAGTGTAATAGCAGGGGTATATCCAGCATGGCGAGCTTCAAAGATGCAGCCAATAGACGCACTGAGGGAACTGTAACACTAAACAGAGCAGCATGTAAATTTTGATCACATGCTGAATTCTGCCAGCTTCTTCCACCATCCAAACCGTTTTTCCATATAGCTATCTACTGAGTATTTGCTAGTACCCTGTTCAGCATTTATGACTATCAGCATAATGAAAACAATGGCATATATTATCGCAGTTCCTATATCTGTCGAGGAAGGACCGTAAGGCCCTCCAAATCCTTCAGGAATGCTCCATATCAACAGGCTAAGCAAAAAGCCCCCTGAATATCCTATCCTGCGCATAAACCCGAAGATAAGAGAGATTGCTATTGCAAGCTCGGAGAAAGCAATTACATACGCCCAAGCAGCCGGATTCATTGACGTAAAGTTAACCCAGAAGGAAAACCATGGGGCCAGCCAAGCAGGTTGCCCCTGCCCTCCAGCTTGTATAAGATTGGAAAAATTCTGTGCAAAACCCGGTTGAAACTTGAAATATGCGTCTATGAGCCAGACAAAACCAAAAGCTATTCTGGCAACACTCTTGATATACATGGCATTCCTATAAATGAAACCTCCTTTCTTCACACCGGTCATGATTGATTAATTGGCAAAATGCTTAAATAAACCATATATATGCTACACATCCTAGAGTTACAAAATAGGATATGGACTCTGCGGGATTTGCAGGCCTATAGAAATTCTAAAGGCCATTTGAACCCGCAACCTCCTGCATGCCATGCAGGCGCGCTACCGTTGCGCCAAGAGCCCATAAGGATAAAGCCAGGTTATACAGGGGAAATGAAGAGTATGTTTCCTCCTCTTAATAGTATGGTATTCAATCTTGCCTTGAGTTCTCCTTCCTCTACCTCTTCAGCATTCTCTATGACTATATTCATGTGCGCATCGAATGAAACAACCTTTCCCCTAATGTCAGTTCCATTCTTCAGCCTTATCATCACTTGCTGTCCTATCGACTTGTTCAGTAGATCAAAGGGTCTGTCCTGCGGCATAGTTAAAACCTTGTTCTTGCATACTTATTCAGATTATAGAGATAAAACAATTTAAAAGACTATTTCTTTTTGCCTACCTTGGAAAGATCCTCCTTCTTTATTGCAAGATGCACAGTTCCGGTTCCGACAGGCACCTGCTTCCCTATGAGTACATTCTCAGTCACTCCGTTCATATGGTCAATCTCGCCGTAAACCGCAGCGTGTACAAGGTGCTTTACTGTTTCTTCGTAAGCTGCCCTTGCAAGCACAGATCCTTTCTCTCCGCTGAGTCCATGCCTCCCTACTCCCTTTATGTTTCCTCTCGCCGTCATAGCATCCGCAATAAGTGCAAGATGCCTTCTGTTGACTCCTATTCTCTGTTCATCAAGGGTCTTTGCAAGCTCATGAATTATCACATTCCTTGCAGCTTCTACTCCGAAGAGCCTGTACACTGCAAATACATCATTTGTCATTATCCTTCTGGAATCGACTCCGGGTATGTCAACAATGCTTTCCATGTCACTTCCTGCTGCTATCAGATAGAATTCCTTTGTATTCTCATCCTGTCTGAGCATTACCTTGCCTGCGCCCTCTATGCCGCTTATTACCGAATTCATTATCCTGACTCTTTCAGCACGCACCTTCTTAGGATCCCTTGTACCTACCTTTATCTCTATTATCCTTCCTTCAGCTTTGGTCTCAAAACCAAAGTCCTTTGATATCTTAGAAGCGACTGCCTTTGTTGTCAGCCTTGCAGCCTCCATTTCCTGAGAGCTCAGTATCAACCTTATCTTACCCTTTGAGAAATTTTCATCAACTCTTCTTACTATGGAGTTCATGGTCACTTCGCTTATCTTCTTTATCATCTCGTCTGCCTTCTCAAAGCTCTTTGATATATCCTTGTTAAGGTAGATATAGGTTATCGGGGTAGTAGGCTTCTTCTTTGCATCAACAAGTTCGACTATCCTTGGCAATCCTGAAGTTGACATTGTAGACTCTACTCCTGCATAGTGGAAGGTTCTTAGAATCATCTGGGTGCCAGGCTCTCCAAGAGACTGTGCAGCTACTGTCCCTACCGCTTCGCCGAATTGTACCAGAAATTTTTCCTTGCTCTCTTTGTCCTTTGCCATAATATCACTCTACCTCAACTACCTTCGTGTACATTGGGTCCAGTCTGTCTCCTCCGTACTCTGTCTCTATAAGGTTGTTGCTCGCGTCCCTTACGCTATAGTCTACATCTACGTAATAATCCTGCAGTGCATTGGACAGTCTTCTATACAGATATCCGCTTCTCGCTGTCAGCAATGCCTTGTAAATCTCAGAACCTCTTGAACCTACTGCATGCATGAACAGGTCTATAGGGTCAAGACCTCCATAGAACGAGGTTGTTACGAAACCTCTGCCCTTAGGTGACAGATCTCCAGGAAGGATGTGGGGCAATGCTCTTCTTGTGGCATAACCTCTATTTATTCTGCCTCCTGAGATTGTAGCCTGCTGTCCCAGGAACATCATCATCTGCACTACGTTGAGTATGTTTCCTCTTGCACCTGAAGATACCATATCCATGGCAGTATTCTTCTCCTTATCATCTGCCTTTGTCTTGATTATATCCTTTCCTGCCTTGTCTCTTATCAGATTAAGCTCCGCTATTATCATCCTTTCCAGAGAGTTCTTCAAGGTGTAGCCTATGAGCGCTTCCAACTTTCCATCGTTGTAATCTGCAATGAGTTTATTTATCTTCTCGAAGGTCTCATCGAGCATGCGCTTCCTGTCTCTTACAAGCCTTTCATCATTCACATACTCCTTCACTCCAAGGCTGAAGCCCATTATGGTAACGTATGCGTTCAGCATCTTTGCAGAGCTGTATATGAACTTCTTAAGCTCCTCAAATCCATATTCGTTTCGTATCTTCATGAAGAGCTTGTTTCCTCCTCTCCCTATTGTGCTGTTGTCTATTCTTCCTTCAACAAGCTGGCCATCCTTTATCTTCAGGCGCCCTCTCTTGGTCTCCGTTTCAAAGTTCAGCCCTTTAGGCAATAGCATAGAGAAGACATCTCTTGCCTTGTACATGCCATTCTTGTCTTCCTTTGGCAGGTCATATATCCCTGCCACTGATAGCAGGTAAACTGCTTCCTCCTTTGTAACATAAGCGTTCTCATCAGTCATCTCGTACGCTCCTGTAATTCCGTCCTGCTCCGTACCTATTATAACATTTCCTTCTTTAGGGGAGAAGACCTGGTGTGATGACATCATGAGTATCTTTGCCTCTGCCCTTGCCTCAAGAGTCTGCGGCACGTGCAGGTTCATTTCGTCTCCGTCGAAGTCTGCGTTATAAGGCGCAGCTACACAGAGGTTAATCCTGAATGTCTTTCCCGGAAGCACTTTTGCCTTATGAGCCATAATCGACATACGGTGGAGCGAAGGTTGTCTGTTGAAAAGTACAATGTCTCCATCTACAAGCTGCCTCTCCATTATGTCTCCTGGAGAAAGCTCCTTCTGTATCTCTTCCTTATTTGTATCTATTACGCGCTTTCTCTTGCCATCCTTGCTTATCACGTTCAATACTGCAGGATAATCATTTGACATTAACATCTTCTTAGCATGTTCTATATTCCATTCAGTCACATAGAACGGAACGGTAAGCTTCGAAGCTATTGCAAACGGAACTCCTACCTCATCTATATCCACATTAGGGTCTACGCTGATTACCGTTCTTGCAGAATAGTTGACACGCTTTCCGCTGAGGTTGTACCTGAATCTTCCCTCCTTGCCCTTCAGCCTCTGCGTGAGTGTCTTAAGTGCTCTTCCGCTCCTGTGCCTTGCAGGAGGAATATTTGATGTTTCATTGTTGAAGTATGTGGTAACGTGATACTGCAGAAGCTCCCAAAGGTCGTCTATTATTATCTGCGGTGCGCCTGCATTGAGGTTCTGTTCAAGCCTCTGGTTTATCCTCATTATGTCTACAAGCTTGTGTGTAAGTTCATCCTCGCTCCTCTCTCCGCTCTCAAGCGTGATAGAAGGCCTTACATTTACAGGAGGCACTAGCAGTATGTCAAGTATCAGCCATTCTGGCCTTGCGTTCTCGGCGTCTATTCCAAGCACTTCAAGGTCATCATTGCTTATCTTTGAAACCATGTCCCTTATTTCATTAGGCTTAAGCTTGTAATCTTCCACATAGAAGTATGTAGGAAGCGAGAACTTGAGCTTCTTCTTCTGCGTGCCGCATCTCTCGCACTTCTTTATATCCTTAAGCCTCTTCAGCATCGCGCTCTTTACCTCTGTAACTCCCTCTTCACCCTCAACAGCTATGCTGTCAGGATCGAGCTTCTCTCCCCTGTACTTTGCAAGGCTCTCATCATCAAGGAGCAGCCTGTTGCAGTTTCTGCATGTTGACTGGAGTATCATATACAATGTCTTGCCAAATTCCGAGTGTATTACAGGTCTTACTAATTCTATTCTGCCGAAATGTCCAGGGCAGGACTTGGCACGTGCCCCGCAGGTCTTACATATCAATCCCGGGTCTATGACTCCGAGGCGCTGGTCAAGCAATCCTCCATCTATAGGATAACCATCCTCATTATATGTGTCCGGAACGGTAAGCTTCACCACCCCGAGAGACTTTACGTACTCCGGGTTCATTACTCCGAATTTTATATAATTGATTACCTCGGTTTTCATAGCATCACTCATTTACCTTCATTCTAGGCATTATGTGCAGCGACTTTATCTCGTCGAGCAGTACCTTGAATGCATAGCTTATCTCCACTTCAACGAAGTCGGATCCCTTGTCTATAGGACAGACATTAACTCTCTTTATATGGTCATAGTAGCCTATGTTGCCGCACTGCCTGCATATGAGCACTGTTGTCTTGTCGCTCTGGTCAAGCAACCTCTCTTTCAGCAAAAGGCTTGCACCATATCCTATAAGTGTATCTCGTTCCATCTCTCCGAATCTGAGCGCTCCCTGCCTTGCCTTTCCTTCCGTAGGCTGGTGCGTCAGTATCTGTACCTTTCCTCTGCTCCTTACCTGTATCTTGTTGCTTACCATGTGGTACAGCCTGTTGTAGTAAACGACTCCTGTGAATACCTTGGCCTTGAACTTCATTCCAGTTATTCCATCATACATCTCTTCTTCTCCGTACTTGTCAAAACCGTTCTCCTCTAGCATTCTCCCATACTCTGCCATTCTCTCTACGCCGTCCTGTGCAAATGCTGTGCCGTCTATGGTCTTTCCGCTTACTGCTCCTGCCTTTCCTGCAAGCTCTTCAAGCAGGTGGCCAAACGTCATTCTGGAAGGCACGCTGTGAGGATTTAGAAGCAAGTCTGGTATTATACCAGATTCTGTGAAAGGCATATCCTCAGGCGGGACTATAAGCGATGTAACCCCTTTCTGTCCGTGCCTGCTTGCAAACTTGTCTCCGTTCTCAGGCACTCTGAGACCGCGTACTCTTATCTTAACCAATTTTGTAGCTCCTGGAGATTCTGTTATCATTACACTATCGATAACACCTGTCTCTCCTGTCTTAAGAACCGTTGAATCGTCTCTTACCTTCTCTTCTATCCCGCTAGGGCCCATGCTCTCCTCAAGGAACCTAGGAGGAGATACCTTCCCTATCAATACGTCTCCTTCCTGAACATCCATTTCAGGCTCTATGATCCCGTCGTCGCTGAGCTTTGAATAGAAGTGCTCTCCCATATATCCTTCTGCCGTAGGGGGCGGGACCTTTAATCTGTCTCTCTGTCCTCCAGGGTATCTTCTCTCTTCATCAGAATATGTCTTGTAGAACAGGCTTCTGCCTGCTCCTCTCTCAACAGCAGCCCTGTTCAGGACCACTGCGTCCTGCATGTTGTATCCATAGTATGTTGAAAGCGCCACTACAAAATTCTGCCCGCTAGGATGTTTCTGTATATTTGTCTTTCTGTAAGGAACGGTATTTACTATAGGAACCTGCGGATAGAAGAGCAGATATCCTCTCGAATCGAATCTCTGGTTGAAGTTAATTGCATATAATCCCTGTGCCTGCTTTATGAAGTTTGAAAGCATGGCGTGCCTTGCGATACTGTTATGCTCTGCATAAGGCGAGGTTGCTACTGTAAATCCGAATATAGAAGCGATATCTACCTCCAGATGCGTGTGCTTCTCTGTTATATCGCTTTCATTGAAGGCGACAAGAGCATTTTCCTCTTCTTCGGCATCCAAGTATTCTACTATTCCATTCCTGAAAAGATAGTTGAAATTTATCTCCTTGCTCTTAAGCTTCTCTATTATGTCCTTGGTAAGCTTTGATTTTCCATTTTCTATTATTACATATGGCTTTCTGACTCTTCCGCGGTCGCTGTTTATGTTGATGTAATGCTGCTTTGCATAGTGTGCCACGTTGATCTCTCCTGAAATCACTCCTGTCCTTCTTGCGCTCCTTATCTCATCGACGAACTTCTGAGGATCCTCTACAGTCCCTATGTCTCTTCCGTTCAGGTAAACATGAGTTATTTCGTTCTTTGCCATAATATCACTCGTTTGCCTTTTTCTTAAGGCCTACTAATTTGTCCTCGAAAGAAGACTCTTCTGCACCTACTGTAACCTTTGACATGAGCGCAAGATACTTCGTTAGCCCTACCTCCTGCCCTTCAGGGGTCTCAGAAGGGCATATCTTACCCCACTGCGTCCCGTGCACCTCTCTTGCCTTGAAGTGCGGATGCTTCTTTGCAAGTGGAGACTTGACTCTCCTCAAATGCGTATATGCACTCGAGAAGTTCGTGCGGTCAAGAACCTGCGATATTCCAGTCTGGCCTGCAACCCACGTCCCAGTTCCCATCGCATAAGAGATACGCTCCGTTATTGTATCAGGGTTTATTATCGACTGTATGCTCAGCTTCCTTCCACGTGCGCTTGTTCTCTCTATCTGATACTTTACCTCCTTTGTAAAGAATCTGAATGCATACGTGAAGAGATCCTCCATCAGTTCTCCTGCAAACTTTATGCGCTTGTTTGCGTAATGGTCCTTGTCATCCTCGCGGGCAAGCTTGTTACCTACCATGGTGGCCTTCCTTGCCATTGTAAGAAGATACTCTGCTTTCTTGTATTTGTCTTCTGCAGTTTCTCCTATGTGAGGCAGAAGGTAATTGTTAATCTGTGTCTCTGCCCTTGATAATTGGTATTCCGCAGCCTGCCCAGGCGCTGCCATCCTTCCTAATTCCGATATCGCCTCGTTCTGGGTCATCTCCTTATAATCGCTTACCTCAAGGTTCAACATTATATCGTTCCTGAATGAGAGAGAGTCTGATACATTGTTAAGAAGATCCTTTTCAGACATTCCGAGAGCTCTGAGAAGAAGTATCAGGTTAACGCTCTTGGAGATGGTAGGGAATTCCACTGTATAGACCCCGTTCTGGTTTCTTGAAACCACGCATCTAGCCCTGAATCCAGGTGCGGTAGAAAAGACAACACTGTTTACCTTGTCCCCTCCCTTGCCCTTTGTCGTTATTATCCTGTTAGGAGCTATGTCCTCCAGTCCTATTAATACACGTTCAACTCCCTTTATTATGAAATATCCTCCAGGATCATCTGCATCCTCCCCTTCTTCAACCAGCTGCTGCTTTGACATTGTCTTTATGTAACATAAATCGCTCCTTACCATTATTGGCAGCTCCCCTATGAAGACCTCCCCGAAAGAGGCCCTCTTCTCAATGCCTCTTATTACCGGAACCACCTCTATGAATATAGGTGCAGAGTAGGTGAGGTTTCTCAATCTAGCCTCATTAGGCATGACCTGTCTTCTTGATCCATCTGCTTCTATTATAGAAGCCTTGTCAAGCCTGACATTACCAAGCTTCAATGAAAAGCCCTCGACGCTTGGTTGCACTACATTCTGCCTGTCTACAACACGCTGCAAACCCTGGCTCACAAATCTGTTGAAGCTCTCCAGCTGGTGCTGTATCAGAGGCATAGTGTCCAAATAAGATTCCAACAAAACGCTTTCACTATCCATAGAAACCACAATTAACCTTCTACAATAATTCTGTAGTAGGGTACCTTGACGCCGTTCTCCGTCCTATCAATCTTGACAATCTGCCCTGCCTTGCCGTTGAGTATCTTCACCTGCGGATCACTCTCAAGGATTTTAGGCAGGTTTTCAGGCTTCAGATCAAGCTCTTCCAGAAGTTCTTTCGCCTCCTTATCAGTCATTAATTTGTGAGGGGGCACAATAACATGGTCACTTCTATCAGCCAAACATACACCTATAAAGATAAAGAGTAGGGACTAGCACAGACACTTCCGCTATTTATAGAATAAAAAGGTTTATATAGATTTGTTAATCTTATGCGGACTACACTATACTATAATTAAAAGCTGCCTCGCAAAAACAGATCCTGCTATATGTCCAACGATTCAGTTCAGCCTACCCATGTAATTGTAACTGCTCCGTTATTGCCGGAACTTCCGCCAGGATAACATGAAAGCGGGTAATCTCCTACATAATAGCAGCCTGTCGTTCCTCCGGAAACACTATTCGCGTTATAGCTTGATTCTGCAAAGGAGCCTGACCACCATGTTGCTCCCCCTCCGCCTCCTCCGCCTGATGTTGAAGAGCACGGGTTCGTATTGCCATTATTACTTCCGCCTCCGCCGCCTCCATAATAACCTGCCCCTCCTCCGCCTGCTCCGCCGCCTGTCACAGGCGATTGACTCGCATAAGATGAACATGTAACAGTATGTACATTAAATCCTGCAGCACCAATGCCTCCAGACGAAGATGATCCTGCAGAGCCTCCATAATTTCCTCCGCTTCCTACCGAAGACAGTGTTGCACCGCTGCCTCCTGTACCCTCGCTGCTTACGGTAGTGTATCCGTTGCCTCCATTGACCCCACTATATCCTCCATTCCCCCCTTCAGGGTTAGTATATGGTGATTGGTATGCTCCTCCACCACCTCCGCCTCCGCCGCCTGCAACAGCAAGCCATCCTGAGGAAGAAGAAGTGGTTCCTATAGCAGATAACCCTCCCCCTCCGCCTCCTCCGCCGGAAGGACAATAACCATAAGATGCATATTCAGCGGCTGTAGCTCCATTCCCTCCGCTTCCCCCGTTATTAACACCTCCAGAGCCTCCTGCCGCGTTTGCAGGTTGAGTGTTAGGGTCATCAGAACCGCCTCCACCGCCTCCTCCTACCCAAACATACAATGTCTCGCCAGGAGTCACTACTATATTTCCAGATAAACTTGCTCCGTTACCCCCAGTTCCTCCCGGAACATCTATAAAGGAGCTGCCAGTAACGTACTTGGTACTAAATGCGTCACACGAATAGAATATCTGTCCTCCGGTAGATTCTGTTTCATATATAAGTATAGAATCTCCCCCGCCTCCTCCACCTGCTCCATTCAGATTAACTGTGGCCTTGGCACAGCCTGCCGGGACCGTTACTGCATAAGGCACGCTGTTAGGGACAGTATACGAAACTGTTCCGCTGCATGTATCTACGAAGTTTGCAGTATACGTTGCAGTGCCTGTAACAGTTACTGTCCAAGGGTTTGATGATGAAGAAGTGCCACTAGGGCATGTTCCTGAACATGACCACGAAGAAAATGCATATCCTGAATTTGCTGTAGCTGACAAACTTGCAGATGATCCATATGCATAAGTGCCACTTCCAGTCGCGCTTCCTGAGCCGGAAGGGGTTACAGATGTAGATACTGTGTAAGTATACGCGGCGAAATTGGCAGTCTCTGTAATCGGATTATTCATAGTAATATTAGCAGATGTTGCAGTCCCACTGTAGCTTCCTGTCCCTGATCCTGTCCAGCTGACAAAGTAGTGTCCTGTGGAAGGAGATTCTTTTATATCTATTACAGATCCGTAAGGTACACTCTCAGATCCTGGAGAAACTGTTCCATAACTTGCATTATTGACAAGCTCTGTGAAAGGTTGGTAAGGAGAGAAGCTTGCAGTCTCTGTCACATCGCTGGTTATTATTATGGTGTTTGATGTTGCGGTTCCGGAATAGCATCCTGTTCCGCTGCATGACCATCCTGT
>CAZCSE010000006.1:0-21806 GCA_964501245.1 Microcaldota archaeon
TATAAGTCTGCAATCCTGTATAGAAACAGCAGCAATATAATTATTTACTCAAATCATTATAGGAAAACCATGATAAAATTCGATGATGTAAAGGTATGGTCGGTCTCTGAGGAGTTGGAGATCACAAAATCCTGGAGAGATTCCGAGCAGTATGCTTTCGACGAAAAATCAGTCAAGCCGGTATACTCTCTGGATACCCCTCCGCCATACATAAATTCCCCTATACATATAGGGCATGCGACTACCTACTGCCTGATGGACATGTTTGTGAGATACAGGAGGATGAAGGGCTATCAGGTACTCTTCCCACTTGGCCTTGACAGGAACGGTCTTCCTGTCGAGATAGCTGCGGAGAAGAAGTATAACATATCTGCATTCAAGGTAGGCAGAGAGAAGTTCATAGATGCATGCGAAAAGCTTCTCCAGGAGACCTCTCTTACTACAATAGACAGCTTCGAGAAGCTCGGCATATCCTTCACCTCTTACAAAACAGGAAGCCATATCGGGGCAGTGTATCTTACAGATTCTCCGGAATACAGGGCGTTAACGCAATCTACATTTATAGAGCTCTATAAGAAGGGTCTTGTCTACGAGGATAACAGGGTCAGCAACTGGGATCCAAAGCTCCAGACAACCGTAGCAGACAACGAGATCGACTATCTTGACCTTAACTCCACATTCAATCATGTCCAGTGGGCTGTCAAAGAGACAGGAGAGAAAATAGTTATAGCAACGACGAGGCCAGAGCTTATAGCAACATGCAAGATGGTGATATACAATCCTGAAGATGAGCGCTACAAGCATCTGAATGGTAAAACTGCGATAACCCCTATCTTCAACAAGGAGGTTAAGATAGTTCCTCATCCGTTCGCACAGGTCGATAAAGGAACAGGGCTTGTAATGATGTGCTCTGCAGGAGACCTTACCGACATAAGGTTCTTCAGGGAGATGAATCTCGAGGTAGTCATAGCCATAGAGAAGGACGGCACGATGAATGAGAATGCCGGCTTCCTAAAGGGGCTTAAGGTAAAGGATGCCAGGGCAAAGATGATAGATGCGCTTAAAGAGAAGGGCCTTCTTGTAAAGCAGGAGAGCATAACACATAGAACTCCTGTATCAGAGCGTTCAAAGGCTGAGATAGAGTTCATAGCGATGCCTGAATTCTATCTGAAGCAGGTCGAGTTCAAAGAGCACATGCTGAAGATGCAAAAGCACATAACGTTCTATCCTGAGGAAGCGAGGAAGACACTCGAAGCCTGGATAGACCAGATATCGATAGACTGGCCGATATCGAGAAGGAGATTCTACTCCACGGAGATCCCATTGTGGTATTCAGGGGAGATGGTCGCACTGCCTAAACCAGGAAGGTATTACCGGCCGTGGAAGGAAAGCCCTCCTGAATATGCCGATGTGTTCAAAGACGGAAAGAGGATAGGCAACGTCTCGGATTTCAAGGATGCAGAATGGAAGGGCGAAGAACGGGTATTTGATACGTGGTTCGACTCGTCAATATCAGACCTGCTGATAACAAAATACGGATCAAACGATGCATTTTTCAAGAAGGCATATCCAGTATCGCTAAGGCCGCAGGGCAAGGAAATAATACGAACATGGCTGTACTACACGCTTCTCAGAGGTTATTTCGAGACAGGAAAAGCGAGCTTCAAAGACATATGGATCCACCAGCACATAGTGGATGAGAAAGGGGAGAAGATGTCAAAATCCCTGGGCAATGTGATAGACCCGCAGGAGATACTGCGCGAGTTTGGAGCAGAACCATTCAGGCTATGGACGGCAAGCGAGGGCGATCTATCGAAGCAGGATATCTCATGCTCAAAGGATAAGATACGTGGAGAGGCAAAGACCATAAACAAGATCTTCAACGTAGCAAGATTTATACTTCAGTTCAAAAAACCCGATAAGCCTGCAGAGCTTACGAAGCTCGATGAACTGTTCATAGATTATGTCGAAGATATGACTGCATATGCGGACAGGGAGTATGAGAAATACGACTTCTTCCGCCCTGCTACAGGTCTGAAGCAATTCCTGTGGGAGGATTTTGCATCACATTACCTTGAGATGGTCAAGAACAGGGCATACAATACAGACAACAGGTTCACAGAGCAAGAGAAGAACTCTGCAATATACTCTCTTTACTATATATTCGAGAGGTTCATAACGTTGGAATATCCGATAATACCTCAGGTATGCACCGTTATAGGTGAGAGATATGGAATTGATCTGCAAAACGCAAGCTTTCCAAAGGCAGAGAAGGTAAGCTCCGACATATCGATAATACCGCTGATAAAGGAGTTTAACTCCATGGTATGGAAAGCAAAGAAGGAGAAAGGAATAGCACTAAATGCAAAGATAGAAGGCATGAAGATTCCTGAGGAGCTGGTAGAGTTCTCAAAGGATCTGAAAGCCTGCCACAACCTCGTGTAGAAGAAAGATAGCATAAGGCCCTGCAATTATTCTCTTCAGTCCTCGCGAAGCGTATGCTTTATCTTATCCGTAAGCTCTTTAAGTTCCCTTACCTCTTCCTGCTCCTTTTCAGAGAGCGTCCTGTCTCCTGACTCTATGTGCTTCTCTATGGCCTCAACAAGCTCGAGCCATTCCTCAGCCTCCTCCTTTATGAACTCTATTACCTCCTTGTTCTCAGAGAAGAGGTCAAGCAGCTTAAGTATATTCTGATTATCTACTCTCTCTTCTCCTATGGCGAGCCTGCTCTTTATGTGCTCCCTTAACTCGCGCACCGTACTGTCATCTACACTCTCATTCCTCTTCATAAGGCCTCTGAGCCCCTCTACCATCCTTGTCATAGAGTCTGTAAGTATGCTGAATAACCTGCTAAGCGAGATCTTCGAAAGCTCTTCTCTCATCAAAATCATCAATATGAAATACAGATATAGTATAAATCTAAATTATGCCTAACATTCCTGCCGAGTTACCTGCGGTAATTATATGCTGCATAAAGCTTTTTAAAGTTGCAAAAGGATAAAAATAGAAGTGATATCAGATGGAAAGCGGAAACGGCGAAGGAAATCACGGGTAAAAAATACCTGAACTGTGCAGAAAACCAGAACCCTTATCTACTTCCATTTATCATCTCTTTCAGTCTTTCAGGATTATAATTATAACGAGATATAAGTATCTCATACTGCCTTGTCTTTAACTTATCCGAAAACCTGCTGTTCACTGAACCTACTATTATGTCAGTGACTATAATTTCATATACTCTTGCGCCTCCATTATCTCCTGCAAGCCTTTCGGCAATGGCATCGGGATTCTGATCTTTGAATATATGGGCCATCAGCAAGACTCCCTTAGGGGACATTATGTCGCATACAAACGAGTAGGTGTCAACCTGCAGGCTATTCTCCTTGATGATCTCAAGCATAAACTTCTCCCTGTCCTTCGACCAGTTGTCGATATTTATGCTGTTTAATATGAAAAGTGCATCAAACTTCGATGGCAGATTCCTCATGTTTACCGTAGCCCTTTTTATTATTCCTCTGTCTACGAGCTTTCTGTAAGCGTAATTGGATCTTCCCCTCTCTGCTCCTATCTCCCTGTCGATAGATGCGAAGTCCGCAGCTGCATTCTTGTTCATAGCCATCAATACATCATATTCAACTTCTGTTATCTGGTCATGCTCTGGCCTCGGCGTCTCCCTTGTTCTCTTCCACACCTTCTCCTTCAATACCTCAAAGAACTCCTTTCTAAGCGGTATGAAACCCAATCCGCTGAAATACGCCGGAGACATTGTCCATTCGATATCATAAGAGGATAAAACCTCGCGCGTGAAGTCGTACAACGCGCCCCTTGCATTGCTGTTAGACTCTGCAACAAGAAGAACCACGATGTCATACTCGCCCTTGGTTACCATGGCTGCCTGCACATGCGGATACTTCTCAAGCTCCTCCTTCATCTGATTAAGCACAGGCCTCTTATTGAGGAACTTTCCGAAAGCAACGTAATCGACATATCCGAATCTCTCTATATCTATCTCCAGCACATACTCGATGTCATATCTTCTCTCAAGGTTCCTCAGATGGTATGCGACAGCTGTCTCTTTTATTCCAGTTATCTTTACAAGTTCAGGTATCGTCTTCCTCGCATCCATGCTTAGCGCCCTGAGTATGTCACGCTCATGCCTTTCCGTCTCTCTCTTCCTTATTCCTTCATCTACTGCCTTTGCATCAGCTTCCTTCTGGGAATCCTGCAGAGCCGAAAGCCTATCCTTCTCCTCTCTTTCCATCTCCTTTAGCTTATTTGTCCGCTCATCCCTGTGCTCAGCAGGTATGAAAATACCATCATCCGTGAACCATCCCAGATACTTCGTAACTTTATCTGACCTGCCCTTCTCCTTGTTATACACGCTTGTAGCCTGGAAGAGCCTGTATCTTCCGCGTAGCATCTTCGCCTCAACATAATGGCCATACTCCTTGCGTATGCGTTCAACGGCTCTTTCTATATTCTCAGGCAGTCTCTTGGGCATGTATCCACTATCCAAGTAATAATAACTTCAGATATTTAAAAGTAACGATTTTATTAATTCTATACGTAATATTTAATTTTAGATGGGTAATTATATTTATAAAAACATATTATATATAGCGTAAAAGCATAAAATATACACATTAATGGTGTATATCCCTATTTACAGGCAGGAATGAAGACTCTACTCATATATAATAGGTAATACATAACTACTTCAGCTGGATGAGATGGATTAAGCCCGAAAGGGCCTTGTTCTTGTATCCCCAACCAACCCACCACTCCATCTCATCTGCTTTCTTCTTAAGCAGGCGACAAAGCTTAAGGAAATCACAGGATTACACTAAAAAAAGATAAAGTAGAGGAATTGTTAATATGACAACGAAGAGACATACTCCTAATAATGGCGAAAAGATTACGGAGCAGACACAAAGACCGACAAACATGCACGGAGCATACGTCAGGCAACCAGTATCAGTGGCTGAACACACAATAAGTTTCTTTAAAGAGAGGATTACGGCCTTGGAAGCTGCTATCAAGGAGAGAGATGGCAAGATACACGCTCTGGAGACGGACAAATCAAAACTGTTTGAGGCACTAGCAGTTGCAGCAAGCATATCATCCGAAAATGATCATCTCAAGAAGGAAAATGACCACCTTAAGAAATTCGCATATCTGGACGAATCAACAGGATTGGAAAAAGTATCAGTATTCAACAATATAGGATTTCCTAGAGCATTCGGGACGGCAATGAGACACGATCTAAATCTTGCCCTTATACTGGTAGATCTCAATAATTTGAAGATTACCAATGACACTCAGAGCTATGAAGCAGGAAACAAACTTCTTGCCAAGACTGCAGATGTAATAAAGGGAACGATAAGAAACGAGGATTCGAGATACAAGTTTGAGGCAGGATACAGATGGGGCGGAGACGAATTCGTAATTCTTGCAAACATCCCTGCAGGAACCTCTGATGAGACACATGCAAGGGCGAAGACATTGGTAAAGAGGCTGGAGGATGCAATGGTTGCAAACGGGGTGGACTGCGCTATAGGCGCATGCATAATGGCTCCGAAAGAGTCACTCCCTGTCAATGAGGAAAAAGGCACAAAGATAGTCTACGTGGAGAAGCCTTCCGTAAAGCACGAGATTAAACTATCTGGCGGAGACATCGGCATGATAAGGGACGCAATGTTTAAAAGCGCAGAGAAAGAGATGAAAAAGGATAAGACCCACAAGAAAGGGAAGCATATCTCAACTCTGAAGCGCGAGTGAACCAATGTCAGTCTATTATACTGGTACTGGAGACAAGGGAGAGACAAACACACTCTCAGACAAAAGGGTGTCAAAGGCAAGCGGTATAATAGAAGCCATAGGCTCTGTCGATGAGCTTAACAGTGCAATAGGAATAGCATTATGCAAGGTAAACGACAGCAGCCTGAAGAAGGGCCTCGAATCTATCCAGAATACCCTTTTCATAATAGGGGCGAACCTTGCAAGCTTCTCAAATCCCAATATAGAGAAGGCAAAGATAAACCCGGAATCGGTAAAGCTTCTTGAAGAAGGGATAGAGAGCATGTCCAAGGAGCTTCCTGAATTGAAGGAGTTTGTCCTTCCGGGAGGAAGCGATGCAGCTGCAAGCCTTCATCTTGCAAGGGCAATAGCAAGAAGGGCAGAGCGCGATATAATAAGGGCTTCGGAAGAGCATGAGATAGACGGAAATGCAAAGGCATACATAAACCGCCTCTCATCATATCTGTTCGTTGCAGCTCTCTATTCAAATTACAAATCAGGCACTGGGGAGAAGCATCCGACATACTGAAGCAAATGTGCAATTCGCTTATGCGCTGAAGTACTCCTTAAACTTGCTTGTGACGCTAAGCTTCTTGCTCCTTCCGTAATTCTTCCTCTCAACAAATCCTTTCTCCGATAGTTCCTTCACATATTCATAGATGCCAGATCCGAAGGATTTGACAAGCGTGCTCTGCAGTACACCGTTGTTCTTGCTCACATATGCCAGAACCCGAAGTGCACCCTTGCTTATGTCCGGAGCAGTGGCCATTGAGCTGAGCTTCTTAGAGTAAGGGTCCCGAAGGCTTAGCATATATTTGCTGTCGATCTCTAATATCTCTATCGCACTGTCCCTTGAGTTGTAGTCGCTCTGGAGCTCCTTTAGTATCCTGTTCATAATGCCAGGAGAGGCAATTCCGGTAATCGAGCAGAGCTCTCTGGAGCCAAGCGCACTGGACGACATGAAGAGTGCAGCTTCTACAAGCTTCTTATATTCGCTATCCTGCTCCATGCAATCACTATACAATCCTTACAAATATCTCATCGAAGAACCTGTCCTGCCTCAGCGCTATCCTATTCTCGCTTGCAAGATAGAGCATAGGTATGAACAGGTCGAGCAGCACATTCCTCATGCCTTTGTCCTTTGCAAGAGCGCTGAACAGGGCAACATTTTCAGAATCAACATTCTCTTTTATATAATTGTAAACCTTTTCAGAGTCAGCCTTTATGTCAGTGCTCCCTACCTGGAAGGATATCGGAGGCCTTACAAAACCAGAAGTGATACTCCGCTGTTCCTTTATCTTCATAGCCTCGTCAAGTGCACTTATCAGCTCCTCAAGGGATACTCTTCTCTTAGGAGGAAGCCTTGATCTGAAATTCAGAGGCTCGACAACTATGCTCTCTATGCCGCTGCTTTCGTAATACTGCTCTTCAGGTTGTGGATCCGGGGCAGCTATAACAAGCAAAGCACTCTTCATCCTCAGCAATATCGATGCTGCAAGCATTATATTCGCGGGAACCTTGAGGTCAAGGCTCTTCATTCCCCTTACTGCATCCATGTAATTGTCAACTATCTGCACTATGTCAATTTCCCATGGATTGAGCTTGTTCTTATCAACAAGCTCTATGATGAGCTCCTTCCACGTGGGCTCTTTAGAGACAAGTCCTACAACGTCTATTCCGTTTGCCGTCTCTTCAATGAGTTCCTGCATCGCCATGCTTTTCTATTACAATTATAAAATAAATACCTTGCTGTTATCCACAAGCTACCTTTTATATATATTTTTTACAAGAGTCATAGTGGTTTCTATGGCAACTTTCAAGAACGAATCTACTTTCAAGAGATATTCTGAGTCTGGAAGAGAGAGCGAGTTTGACAGGCTTTTTGATGAAGCGGTATCGGAAGTAAATCAGAAGCACATGGGGAAGAGGTACCCTTTGTACATAAATGGTAATGAAGAATACTCGGGAGAGGAGATAAGCGAGTATTCCCCAATAGACGGTTCTTACATAGGCAAGTTCCAGAAAGCGACAAGGGAGCAGACAGACATGGCAATAATGGCTGCTGCAGAGGCATTCAAGAGCTGGTCACAGACCGACTATAAAGAGCGCGTAAAGATATTCAGAAAAGCAGCCGAACTCTTTTCAAAGTACAAATTCAGGGTAGCTGCAATACTGAGCATAGAGAACGGCAAGACAAGATATGAGTCAATAGGAGAAGTGGACGAAGCCATAGACTTCCTCAACTACTATTCATTAGAGCTTGAAAAGAACAAAGGCTATGTAAGGAGGACAAAGCTCGATGAGAGCAGGGTTCATGTAAAGGCAGCATTCCAGGGAGCTCCAGGAAAGGCTGAGAGAGTGACCATAGCGCTAAAGCCATACGGTGTATTCGGCGTAATAGCTCCGTTCAATTTCCCAATATCGATATCCGTAGGCATGTCTACAGGAGCGCTGATAACAGGAAATACTGTGGTGTTCAAACCTTCCTCTACAGACAATATGACTATGCTGACAGGTCTAGAGATATATAGAATATTCTCTGAGGCCGGTCTTCCTAAAGGGGTATTCAACTATGTGACCGGGCCAGGATCAGAGGTCGGTGACGAACTCGTAATGAGCAGATATGTCAGCGGTATAGTCTTTACCGGTTCAAAGAATACAGGTTTATCAATGATAGCAAGGACATTGCAGGCAGGCATGCAGAAGGCATTCATAGTGGAGATGGGAGGCAAGAATCCGGTTATAGTCTCAAAGAATGCGGATCTTGAAGCCGCAGCGTCAGGCATTGTCAGCGCAGCATACGGATACTGCGGACAAAAATGCAGCGCTGCGTCAAGAGTGTATGTGCACGAGGCTGTAAAAGAGGAGCTCATCTCAAAGATACTTGACAACATGCATTCATTGAAGATAGGAGATCCACTGAAGAAGGAGAACTACATAGGCCCTCTGATAAGTGCAAGCGCTCTCAAACGCTATAATCAGAGCGTCGAAGAGATAAAGAAGACCGGAAGAATAATATACGGGGGCAAAGTTGTCAGCACACAAAATGGCATATATGTTGAGCCTGTGCTTGCAGAAGCAGACCATTCAAATCCTCTATTTCACAAGGAGCTCTTTCTCCCATTCCTACTTATAGATACATACAAGAAACTTGAAGAGGCGATTGCCAAGGCAAATGACACTGAGTACGGACTTACTGCAGGTATGTACAGCATGAAGAAGAGCGAGATACGAGAGTATGCAAAAGCCATACAATCAGGTGTCGTCTACATAAACAGGGAGACAAGCGCCACAACCGGTGCGATAGTCGGTCTGCATACGTTCGTAGGATGGAAGGGCAGCGGTCTCACAGGGAAAGGCACGGGTAGCAAGTTCTACCTGCAGCAATTCATGAGAGAACAGAGCCTCTCCATAGTGGGCTGATCCTTTGGAGGAAGGCATTTACCTTAAATTACTCGGTATGTTCTCAGATAAGAAGTATAAACACGTACATGCAAGGATAGGCAGGCTAGACCTTGACATGGAGATAGCTGACAACTCATACAAGAGGGCAAAGGGTCTGATGTACAGAAAAACGATGCCAAAGGACAAGGGCATGCTGTTCGTATTCGATTCTGAAAGGAGGTACTCTTTCTGGATGCTTAATATGCAATTCAGCATAGACCTGATATGGCTTGACAGGAACATGCGCGTTGTTGACATAACAAGAGATGCGATGCCCTCGCATTCCATATTCAGTTCAAAGAGCTACTCCCCACGTTCACCTGCAATGTATGTGATAGAGGCATGCAGCGGCTTTGCGTCATCTTCAAAATTAAAACTTGGTAATAAAATAAGGATTGATTTTTAATTGGCACCTTATAAATTATAAAGCAATAATAATATAGTTATAGAAAAAGTAAACGGGTATTATGATGATTAATGTTCCATCAGATGTTTCAAGAAGCGTCTCAGCTGTTAAAAAACGTATATTTGCGCTTGATAGGAAAGATTTCATCAACCATGAGCTATACCTTCCCTCTTCACATATTCTAAACAGCAAGGGCAAGTATCTGAGGCCTACACTTGTCCTTCTCTCAGCGCACTCCATAGGCGCAGACCCTAAAAGTTATATAGACCTTGCAGCAGCCTCAGAGCTTCTTCATACTTCTTCGCTCGTTCATGATGACATAATAGACGGGGATAAGACAAGGAGAGGCGTGCCTGCAGTGCATGTCAAGTATGGCACAGAAGCTGCAATACTGGGCGGAGATGCTCTAATATCAAAGGCTATACAGCTATCATCGGCATACGGCAAGCAGGTGATGGATTCGATGGCAAATGCTGCGCTTGAGATGTGTGCAGGTGAGCTTCTAGATTACTCTTTCTACAAGAACAGGAAGATACCTGATATAAACGAATATCTTGAGATAGCAAGGTTGAAGAGCGCTTCCCTAATAGGCGCATCATGTTCATCCGTGCCTATACACAAGCAGGACAAGAGGGCAAAAGAGTTCTACTCTTTCGGCCTGAATTTCGGGATTGCCTTCCAGATAAAGGACGATATATCAGACATAAATGAAGAGAAAAGGTCAAAGCGCAATAAACCAAACCTGATAATATCGATATCTAAGCATGAAGGCCTTTCAAACAACGAAGCCGCTGATAAAGCAGGGATAATCATGGATAAATATATAGGGGAAGGTCTGGCAAGCATAAAGTCTAAAAAAATCCGCGACACGCTGTCTAAATATGCAGAGCTTCTATACTCCTACTGACGCACTCCCTTTATTATGAATGCCACTCCTGGGAAAACCGTACTTATCCTGACATCTACGAACCCGTTCTTCTCAAGAATAGATGCAGCATTATGCTTGTCATATGCGGCAACGCTGCTTGTTAGCCAGTCATATGCCTCATTGTCAACAAGCCTGCCTATCAGGCGCATTATCCTGAAATAAACCGTAAATAGGTGCTTTGAAGGGCCCTCAGGAAGTGCCATATCGAGGAGTATTATCCTCCCACCTGGCCTGATGACTCTTCTTGCCTCTTCAGCAAATCTGTTGAAATCATCAAGATTCCTCAATACAAAAGACGAGACCATAGTATCAAACGAATCATCCACATATTGCAGATCAAGTGCATCTCCTCTTGCAAACCTTATGCTGCTTATCTTTTTGGCAGCGGCTTTGCTTCTGCCAAGGCTCATCATCTCCTCGTTCATGTCAACTGCTTCTATTCTTATCTTCCTATCCTTTTTCATAGCACGAAGAGCTATCCCTATAGACAGATCGCCTGTTCCTGCCCCTATATCTATTATGTCCGTACACTCTGGATTGGAGAGAGCCAGCATCTCCACATTTCTTCTCCAGAGCTTGTCAGTGCCAAGGCTGAATAGATGATTCATAAGGTCATAACGCTTGTATATCCTTGTAAAAAGATTATTTATTCTCTCAGACATCGGTACACCATCTTATACATCCGCAGTCACCTTTATGCTATACTTTCCTGCTTTCTTTGTTAATTTCATGCCATGCGGGGTGACTGCCTTTATGCTCAACATTCTGCAGTCATCATCTGCATCCTTGTAGTAGAGCCTTCCGTGCAGACTATGCTTTTTCTTAACCTCGAAGAGCCTGTCCACCCTGAACTCAAAAGCATTCAGCGCCTTCTCATCAACTTCCTCAAGCACATGCTCCAGAGTGAACCATGTGAGGTATTCAAGGCTATCTGCGCTCTCATTTACCATTATGCTCTTCACCGGAGCCCTTATCCTGTTTACCTTAGGCACATCAAGCATAGCATTTAGCATAGCCGCGCAGGCGTTCTCTATGCACTCCTCTATGCTCCTCCCATTGGCTATAAATGCTATATCTGCAGTATGGTCAACGTATCTGAATCCTTTCATGAAAGAACCTGTAGTGATTAACAGACAGTATATAATATTTCCCTACCTTTAAATACTGTCCTGTGAAGACAAGAGTAACTGCTGAAATATGATGAAGTCCATATCGGCTGAGGACAAATGGTGCTTAGATGAGAAGGTCAGAGATACTGTCCACAGCAATAATCATTCTAGCCTTACTGTTCTTCATTACAGCTTATATGAACTCGGTGCAACCTGGGATAAGCGACACCGATCCTTCAACATACGTGATAATACCTATCCTAATGCTTCCAATATTCTTCATATTTAAGCTAAAGGAGAAGATACTTCCTGAAGTAAAGATGAGGGACATAGCCATAGGCATATCGATCGCCATCGTTGGGATAGCGCTTACTGCATACTTGAGATACGCGCTCTCATTCGAGTTCTCTGCTTTTGGCATAGGCTTCCTTATCCTTCCACTATTTGTCGCAGCATTCACAATACTCACTTACGGAATGAAGAACCTTAAGAAATTCAGATCAGTGATAATATACTCACTGTTTACGTCTCCGATAGTCCTTCTTCCCGTACTCCTGCAGAATCAGAATTTCACCGCTATAAACAGTTTGATAGTGTACTGGATAGAAAAAATGTTAATATCAGGACTAAAATTCTCCCCTCCAATAACCATAACACTAAACAATGTAAGCATAGGTATAGGTCAGACCTGCGTAGGTCTAGGCGCGATATTCGGCCTTCTCTTCATGATGGTCCCACTGGCATACTTCTACAACGGCGCAGACAAGGACAAGGTGAAGTGGGTAATATCAGGAATAGTACTCCTGCTTCTATTTAACATAGCTCGCATGTCAATAATAACTTCACTATGGTTTGCTACAGGTCCTTCGCAGACGCTTCTGACAATACATCTTTTCATCGGCGTCATTCTCTTCTATCTCACGCTTATAATAATGATACTCGCCGCGCGCAAGTTCGGTCTTGAGATTCCTAGTTTCAACAATGCAAAAGGCAAGAAGATCAAGGAGTATTCATACGCTCTTGCAGCAGCAGTTGTAATCGGCATAGTCTATTACTCCATATTCAGCTATGGGAATTCATACATATCTCCTATGAATCTTACCTTAAATCCAAGCTTCAACTTTACCCAGAATTACACTATACAATACTTCAACAATGCAATCAAGATGAAAAACTATACGAGCGAGATACTGATATATGACAACAATACTGCGGCAACCCTATATCTGTATAACAGGACTACTACCGATAGGAACATAACTCTTGTAATACTTACAAAACCTTACGAAAATCCTATCCAGAATCTGCTGCACAATTCTACCCCTACAGAGTCCTTCACCTTCATGAACAGCTCAGGATACATCACCTCTTATTATCAGTTCTATTCAAACGGTTCTGAACTTTCTGTATTTGAAAGAAGCGGAGTGTTCCGGATAAGCCCGTATAATTACACCAGTATAACCGAGTACACTATAATTCCAAACGCATTATTCTATAAAATAAGATCTCAGAACTGTCCGCCTGTCGACTGGCACTCATATATCATGAATGTATTCAATCCTGCCTTATATAATTCTACGGAGCAGGCGCAGATGAACTACAGATACTGCGTATACAATTCACTGGTGTCATCATGAGGTTTGAGTATTCTGCAGGTGCATTCGTATACAGGAAAAGGGCGTCAGGCATAGAGCTGCTCCTGCTTAAAAGGAAAGGATCCGAAGCATACGACCTTCCGAAAGGCCATATAGAGAAAGGAGAAAATGCAGTGCAGGCAGCTGTAAGGGAGATAAAGGAAGAGACCGGCATCGATGCAACCTTTCTGCCATATTTTCAGACATCCACACATTACATATTCGCCAGAAAGAAGGAAAAGATATCAAAGAGCGTTAAGTTCTTCATATCAAGAGCAGAGTCCAGCAGGGTAAAGATCTCCAATGAGCACAAAGGCTATACGTGGTGCAATATCAATAAAGCCGGAGCTCTTTTGAAGTATAAGGACCTGCTTGACATACTTCCTCAGGTACGGGACTATATTGAAAGATATGAAGCCATGCAGAAACTAAACGATGAGTATATGCGGCTACCTATAACTGTAAATGCATGGGAACTTTCCAAGAATTTTGTTCCTGGAGAAGGTCCATTAAAACCTGACATAATGCTTATAGGGCAGGCTCCTGGAGCAAATGAAGATATACAAAGGAGGCCATTCATAGGAAGGAGCGGCCAGCTTCTTGACAGGCTCCTGAAAGAGACCAGGATAGGAAGGGAAAACGTCTATATAACAAGCGTTGTACAGTTCTTCCCATTCAAGAACAGGGAACCTTCAAAAGAAGAGATAGCTCTATGCAAATCGTTTATTGAGCGCCAGATATCAATAATAAAACCCAGATATATAGTGCTCCTTGGCAGGATAGCGGCAAAAGCCATACTTGGCGAAGAATCGGTATCGGAAAACAGAGGCAGGATAATCAGTATGGATGGCATAAAGTACATGATAACCCTGCATCCTTCTGCGGTTCTGCGATTTCCTAAAAATGAGCATCTGCTAAAGGAAGATCTGAAAACAGTTGCAGAGGAATTGAAAAAGGATAAAAAGGAGAATGTCAATACTATAAAGGATCAAGGGCCCGTAGCTTAGCCTGGTCGGAGCGTTCGACTGATAATCGAAAGGTCATGAGTTCAAATCTCATCGGGCCCATCAGAATATGCTAATATTCCCATACCAAAAAGGGAAAACAGGCAAGTCTGTCCTGAACTTTAAAATCCCCTTTTGTATTCTGTAGCGACAAATCTGCCATAATTTATATAGTTGACATCAAACTGTCCGCCGCTGCCCATGCCTGTGATTGTTGTAGCTAATCTGGAATCGCTTCTTACAAGTTCCATGAATAACGCCTTTACGGATACATCATTTCCGCTAAGTGTATTCTCAGCGTAATCTATTCCATTTTCTGTTAGAGCAGGCATGCACGAGCCGAACTTCACAGTTCCGAAATCAGGCATTCCTCTCAAGGTATAACCTTTCCCGTATGCATTATTCCATGGCTTCTCAACTACGCATTCTGCAGAGTGCGCTGCTGCCTTATAAGTTACATTCTCGGAGATGCTCTTCCGCGTATTCATGTCCACAAACTTTATCTTCCAAGAATTACTGCTTCCATCTGCACTCAGATTACTAACGCTTATGCTGATAATATCTCCATGTTTTATCTGCATTCCTGGCACGTATACACGTGCCTTTGGAAGCTCCTCCACCCATGGCTTAACCGAATTTCCATATACTGCTACTCCTGCCTGTATCAAACCTTCTGAAGGGCTTCCGCCAAGTCCTGTCCACACGTCTATATCGTTGTTCTTATAACTGGTTATCTCAGGTACTTTAAAGGTGGCTGACACTCCTTTAAACGCCCCAGGTTTAGTTGATACCATCTCATATCCTGCCCAGTTGCCGCTTGCTACTATCTTAGAATTAGTGATATTAATCACATCCAGAAGAGGTCTTTGGCTATAAGAAGAGCCCTGTCTTCTGTATTCATCCGAATAAGCAGGCACAGCCTGATTATCCTGCATGTAATATCTGTTTGCCTCATTTCTATAGTAACCGTTGATGCCCACGGCCATAGCCATAGTGATAGACACGCCAGCTACAAGTCCTATCCACGCTGCCTTATTCTCCAACTTCTTTTCCTTAGCTGTCTTTTCCTCTCTAGCGATATTCTTAAGCGCGTCAATGCGTTCATGCTTCTTGAAATCAACCATTATTATGCTCATAACTAGCCCTTTAAACTAGTTATATAGCAGCAATAATCATATTTAAATGACGTCTATTAATTAGACGCAAAACGAAGCTAAAAGAAAGGGCTTTACGCTGAATATCTGTTTAATAGTACGCTCCTGCCTTTTACAAGTTCCATGAAGCTATCTATATTAAGTATTGTCCCTCCTCTGGTATGTATGCCAAGATTCTGTAGTATAAATATATCCTCTGTACTAAGTCCATTTATCTTGAAGACATTCCTCCCTATATGCCCTGCGGCATCGAATACGCCTGCAATATAACTTGCAGATTTCACATCCCTTTTGGTGAATATCTTAGGAGAGCTCTTTATTACTGACTTGAGCTGCTTTGCAATCTGCGAATGGTAGAAGCGTACGTGCACATAGTTCTCTCCCTCTTCAACCAGTATCTTCCTGGGATCTATCCTGAAATCCTTAAGCGCTATCTCAACAAAGCGCTCCTCAAGCTCACGCATGCCTGTCTTTATCCCTATCGCATTGTTCTCCTCTTTTGTCTTTGACATCAGCCCTGCCATATAATAGGCACTGGGTCCGAGTTTTATCTTCATAACCATATGTAGCAGTTGTTTTATTTAAGCATTCTGAAAAGGAACATTCCTGGTTAACCTTTGGTCTGCTAATAATCATTCATTGATGGTTCTAATTAGCGTTATTCTCTTTATTCTGTTCTTGCTGTCCGGTTTCAGGAGCCTTTGTTACAGAATCGGCTGGTTGTGTTTCACGATTCTCCTCATGACGTTCTGTATGTTCCTCTATACCATTGTCAGCATCTCTGGATACTGGACTGCCTACAAATTCACCCTTTGTCCCTGTATTTACAATCTTTCCGTCATTACCCGGTCTTCCAATCTTGCCATGATAACGTAGCATAAGGAATATTATTATCCCAACAGCTGTTGCAGCAGCAACCGCTAATGCTATATACTCAATCGCGCTTGTTCCCGAAGAGGTCTCTGACCTCTGCCCTGTATCTGCAGTCACAGACACGGTGGTCAAAACAGTTGAAGTCGGTGCAAGTATCGTGAATTTTTCTGTGGCTCCACATGCTCTTGGAGACACGCTTATTATGCATGCCTGGAGCGTGTAATTGCCATTCCTAAGCGTGTTTATGTTGAATGATGCAAGGCCATGCCCTTCAGCCTGCAATACGCCGTTGACATATATTGCGACTGTATATGAAGAATTTACTGCATACGCTGTAATATATCTTGAAGTCCCTCCAAGGAAGCTGCCGCTGTTCAGGTCTACAGTCACGTTGTAATTCTGTGCCTGTATAGTGTTCGATGTTGAACTCTGAGTGCTGTTATAATATATCTGCAGCGTTACAGTATCTATTATCGGGAGATATGAGACATAACTAAGATTAAGTGAATATCCGTCCCCTATAGAAACTGGCGTTCCCATATCCAGGGAATAGCTCTCACCATTCACAGTCACATCTGCAGACTTTGGAGATATTGAGTTAAGGGTTATTCCGAACAATCTTCCATTTATCTTTATATTCTCGGAGTTGTCCTGAGTGATATTCAGGATCTGCCATCCATGAGCAGTTGAAGTATTATATGGCAATACGGTTGGCAATGAAGATCCACCGCCTCCACCACCACCTCCTCCTCCGCCTGAAGGCGCAGATGCTCCCGCTGTTGTGGTCGCTGTAGATAATGCAGTTGTTGTGCTGCTGGAAGTTACTGTTGTAGTGGATGTTGAAGTAGTAGTTGCTGTTGTGAAGGTTATGTTAAGCGGTTGCAACTGCACAGGAGAAGGCAGATATGCATTTGCCAAAGCCACTGCATCCCAGAACCTGTACTCGTTTTCCCAGGCTATCCTTGAATCTCCTGCGTTTCCAGCATCAAGCTGCCTTCCCACCTCCACAAACTGCCATCCCTGATCATTACTTGCATTTCTCCATTCTATTCCTGAACGTGAGAGATCTGGTCTGTATTGTCCGTTTATCCACACCTTGAAATAACCATTTGCGACTCCTGGCGTGTTAAGTACAGCCTCTACTTGTATTTCGTACCATTGATTGAAGTTAAGGTATGGAGGATCCATGTAAATCTCAGAATCAGTAAATGAACCATTTACGATCTCGGACTGTGCACCATCTGCAAGCTGTATGCCGTCTACAAGGGAGGTATAATTTATGCTAATATAATTACCTGCGCTGGAAGTCAGGGTAAGATGTGTTGCGTTTGTTACAGATGCTATCGTGTAATTCTTGCTTCCGTTGATGAGTATTCCCTTTCCATTCCAGCTGCCATCAGTGGGGAACTGATGCCCAGAGACCCAGTTTACAGACGTGCCATCTATGCTCACATTCCCGCGGAAAGGAGTGAAGTCATAGGAACTAATTATGAACGCTTCTCCTACGCAAGGCAATCCTGTCGATCCGCCACATGCATCCTTTATATAGTAAACTTTCCTCTGTCCATATGGTCCCCCATTTGTTGGTGCCTGGAAATACACATATCCTCTCACGAACATCGTAGTAGGTCTGTTGCTCTGGAAAGATTGCCCGAAGAAATTGTTAATGTCATCTGTTCCAGATATATACTTGACGTTGTTCTGGATGCCCAGATTCTGGCTAAGGGTGCACTCTGTCGAATTTGTACATGATGCAATCTTATGCGAGAGTCCGAGCCACCATTTATCTGGGATGAAGTATCCTGTATTTCCGCCTGCCGTTTGATTCAATACCATTTGGATTGAATTTGCGACAGACACTATCTTCCTTCCTTGTTCATATATTGTGATATTCTGGTTTACCCAGTTGCCATTAGCAACAAACTTGCTTCCGGAAAGCCAGTACAACGTGCTTGCATTGTTTGTCACAATCCCGTAATACCCTCCTAAGTAAATACCGCTGTTGCTCCAGTTAGGGTCAAATGGGTCACCGCTGACAAGAGTCATCTTTGTACCGTTTATGTCAACTACTCCCTGCCTAAACGGATACCATATCATTGCCTCATGAGTGCCAAAAATAGGATTCGGTGTTATAGTATTGTCAAATGTAGTCTGACCTCCAGATACTGTATACAGATATCCTCCTGTAAAACAGCAGTTGGGCGTCTCATTCCATCCTGCAAAGTTAAGATTATTCGTAAAATTATCAGACAGGAACGTATATCCATAATCGAATGTACCGTTCCATACTGAATTGGCACCAAAAGGGGAATGTACACTGATTGAAACGTTATTCTCTGCAGTTCCAGGAGGCACAGTTACCTTCATACTTGAATAATTTATAATATTGACTGCGGTTGCGAGAGTGTTTCCGAAATTGACAGATGTTCCACTGAAGAATCCAGTGCCATTGACCTCTACTATACATCCTCCCTGTGCTATGCACGAGTCAGGGAAGACACCTGTTATTGATATTGTGCTCTTCGTATACAGCGGTTTTATGTACATGCTGTTTATAGTCTCTGCGCCGCCACTGCTCATATCACTTACTATAACATTTGCTTCGAGTGCGTTATTACCTACCTGATAAGGTATTTGCCATGAGATTGTATTGCTCGTATCAGAATTTGACACCAGATAATTTCCGACTACTTTGCCTGTAGTTATATTAGAGATAAGGAAATTATATGCATATGGAGAGGAGCCTCCTGTTATGCTGGCAGTGAAGCTGATTATGTTTCCAGTATCTTCTGTTACAGGAAATGCAGGAGACGAGGAGATGCTTGCTGCTGAGAGTGTAGGATTCACCGAGAAGGAAGATGAATAAGACGAACTGACTATGCCGCTTCCTGAAGTCAGTATCACATTAGCAACCTCGGGAGAGTTGGAGACATCTGAATTCGTTGTAGAGAATATGTAAGTTACTGAATTAGCTGTCTGTCCTGTTAATAGGTCGTTGTGTGTTATTACGGAAGGAGTTATGCTATTGGATATCAGTATATTGTAAGTGTATGGCCCAGTGCAGTTGTCCTCTGTCACTACAAAATTCTCATACTGCCCTATATCTATTACTGTATTTGAAGGGTTTGTTATGAATACTGTGCATGACGGTGTCAGATGTGCACTACTAAAACTTACAGATGGCATTCTGCTAAGAGGCGGCATATACCTCGAATACATATAGTAGAATGAGGCATTTCCGACCATTGATGATAATATAGGATATGTCTCAGTCTGCTTGGGGAAACTCACACTTATCGGCATTGCATTGCTTCCATAATTGTACGTTATTAGTTGTCCTGCACCTCCATTCCCTCCTGCAGCCCATGAAGTTCCTGCAGAACCTCCCAGGGCACCTGATAAATCATAATTTCCTGCAGTATACCCTCCGCTACCGTATGCTATCAGCAGGGCGCCTCCTCCTGACCCGCCTCCTCCGGAACCAGCATTGTACAACGAGGTTTCGTTTATGCTCCCTGCAATAATTCTATTCGCTTCTATGAATGTGCCATCTGAAGTGCCATCACCCCCGCTGCCTCCATTTGCTCCACTTCCCCCTCCACCGCTTTGCAGATACGTCAAAGTATCACTGCCCCACTTAGCAACATTGGCAGCATCTACTACTGAAGGCGGAGCTGGTGTTGCGCCATTCTGCCCTGTCCCTGTTGATCCTAAACCTCCTCCTATCAAAGTGTTTGCGCCATTGCCTCCTATGAGAGATAGCAACACATTGCCTCCTCCAGCTCCACCGCTGCCTCCAAAAGAGTCTGGGATTGCTCCACAGGCAGCGCCGTTATAACCTGCAGCGCTGTTTCCATTGCAGCCTGATAAAGGCGTTAATCCACGTATCTGTCCCTCATTATCAATTGTACCTGTACACATTATCCTGTTAACTGCAAGTTCTGCTTTGGCAGAGTCCAGTGTAAGATTACTGCATGCGATATCAGAAATGTGAAGAGGACCACCGTAATAACCAGACTGGAATGATAAGAGCATATTGGATGTCTCACTCCCCATACTGCTTCCATAATTTATTGCAGTGTAGTTTATCTCACCAGAATCATTGAAACCTATGCTTATAGTATGCGGTGCTTTAAGATCTGTAATGTTTGAACCGCTCTGCATGTGGGGAACGTATTCGTAATTATAGAGGTATATGTACGGGCTATATGTGTAAGTGCCAGAGATGGTTCCTATACCTGGAAAAGCTCCCAGACCGTTGCCGCTGCTTGTATTTGAAAGGCTAAGGGCCTCTGCCCATACATTATCTGATGAAGAATAAGCTGTTGCGTTAACAAGAACGGTTATTATGTTTCCAGGCGCAGTTACTCCTGCCACATTGTCAAATGTCCATCCCTGCACCCTCAGGCCATTATCAGAATATTCTATTCCTTTAGGTCCATATCCTGCTCCTCCTTTATACCAGCTATTTGAATATGAAAAGTTCCAGTACTGGTTGAATACACTGCTTCCGTCATCATACTCTCCGTAATTGCAGAGTATGGTATTGGAAGGATCTGCGCATGAGAGTTGTGGTGCTTCTCCTGTATCTACGTTATCGAGGAGATTTGTTGTCTCTGTTGCAAATCCTATCGCAATTGTATTTGTGACTGTTGTATGTGCTGCTATGGAAGGACCATACTTTATCCAGAATATCACATTCTGGCTTGTATAAAGGGTGTTGGCAGGCTGGTACCAATCAAGTTGATTACCTTCCATCCATGAAGGAACAACCGTTCCATTATTTGTATAGAAGAATTCGATATTATCCAGAGAATTTGCTTCGTATTGTTGGTATGCAAGCGCATTGAATGATACCATTACCTGCAGTCCGTTTACAGTTGCGCTTGACTGGGAATTGCTTATGCTGAGATTTGCATAATGAATTATGCCTGAAGGGATGACAAATCCAGATGCCATTGTTATATTAGATGTTAACGTGATGAGTGCCGATACGAGTAAAGAATAGCGAACTATGCTATTTACTTTTCCTAACATATGCATGATAACTTATAAACTATCAATAATTATAATAACTGGCATTAAAAAGTCTGCTTTCAGCTACGTTTAAAGATTCGGACGCATGGCTTACGCCATTCTAATCATTAAAACGAAGAAAAAGAAATGTGAAATGTAGCTTGAGCATGTTGAAGAATCGCGAACAGCTGTTTTACGCACACGAATATGGTATATATATTGAGGTGATCTATCCGCAGGTTCCCCTACGGATACCTTGTTATGCCTTAGCCCCCCTCACAGAACCTTAATTCGAAAGCATCTAAAGATGCTGCCTCACTAAGGCCCTACTTGGATGACTTGGCAGGCGGTGTGTGCAAGGAGCGGGGACAAATTCACCGCTCGTTGGTGACAAGCGATTACTAGGGATTCCAACTTCATGAGGGCGAGTTTCAGCCCTCAA
>CAZCSE010000007.1:0-8321 GCA_964501245.1 Microcaldota archaeon
GTCAAGAAGAACTCTCGTACCGTCTTCTTCTATCATTATACAGCTTCTGCCGACTTCTCCGGCAGCGCCTAGGAATGTAATCTTCAATTCATCACCGAATTATCTTCTTCTTTCTTGCTTTCTTCCTTGTTTATTATGGCGATGTCTGCAATGCTTATCTCCTGCGGCTTCTGCTGGTGCCTTCCCTCCCCATGCTGAGGCTCCCTCCTTCTCCTTTCGCTGCCGCTTATCCTTCTCATCTCGTTGTAATAATCATCGAGTTTTTTGTTGGATTCCTTAAGCTGTTCAACCATCGTCTCTATCTGTTTGTTCATCTCTTCTATTCTCTTGTCTATGAACTCTACCTTTTTCTTCAATCTGTAGCTCTTTGTAGCTTCGTTTAGCTCCTTCTCAATAGCATTTCTCTTCCTTACAAGATCCCTTTCAGCATCCAAGGTAAATGCCTCTGTGGATATCCTGAAATCAATCTCATTCTTCCTCTTCCTCAGATACCTTATGTCCTTCGTCTTCTCATGGCTGATCTGGGCAAGCTTAGATACGGCTGCCTTCTCGTCAAGCTTGTAAAGAAGCCTGCGCTTCGTAGCCCTTATCATATTCGCTATGGAAGCCCCCTTCTTCCTCTCCTCATCTATCTGCTTCCTAATCTCCTCTACCTTATCCTGCTTCTCGCTCTTATGAGGTGTAGGCACAGCTTCTGCAGCTGTCTCGTTGTTTCCGTTCTCTTTTTCGCTCAGTCTATCGCCTGCTTTGACAAAAGTAGCTTATAAACATCTATCAGTTTGTCTGTCATCTTCTCCGAAGAGAAATTGCGCCCTGTACTAAGGGCATTTTTAATATAAGGTTTAGTATCATTTAAAACCTTATCTATTTTTTTAGCGCAGTGCCTGTAATCCCCTGCGCGAAACTTTTCTCCGTTGAAACCGTTAATTATCAGCTCCTTTGTCGAGAGATAGTCTGCACCAACAACCGGTTTTCCACAGGCCATCGCCTCTATGGAGACGATTCCCTGGGTCTCAAAGGTCGAGGGCATGCATACCAGATCAGAAGATGCGTATACCTGCGGAAGCGTCTTCTGGTCGACAAAACCTATGAAGCGCACCCTGTCTGCAATTCCGAGCTTATGTGTAATCTCTTTGTAATATGCTTCAGAAGGGCCCTTTCCTGCAATTATGACCTTTACCTTGTCATCCTTGTTCATAAGCAGCTTTGCAGCCTTGAGCATAGTCTCTATTCTCTTCTCCGCAGATAGCCTCCCGACATAAAGCACTACCTTGTCCCTGTCCCTTATCCCGTATTTATTCCTTATCTTATCGCCACTTACCTTGTTGTTGAATTTTGATATGTCTATGCTGTTCGGTACCACGTGCACGTCCTTTATCCCGTTCTTATAAAGCATCTTCTCCACTGTCACCGAAGGGGCTATGACCCCGTCGCATCTCCTGTAGAAGAAGCGCAGGTACTTTTTCATATAAGCGCTTGCAAACTTCTTCAGAGGCTTGCTCTTAGGGTAATAATGTTCCACTATATGTCTGTTGTTGACAAAGGTATGGAAGGATCCCAATACAGGGTACTGTGATATTCTCCCAGCCATAAGGCCTGAAAAGCCCATTGCAAAAGGCGTCTGCGCGTGTATAAGGTCTACGCCCAGGGACCTTAGCTTTATTGCCGAGTTGTAAGGGAATATCGCAATGCTGTACTGCGGATAAGGCTTAAAGTTCAATCCCGTGTACAGGAAGGTCTTTTTATCTGAATAGCGGGCCTTGTTCTTCGGGCTTGCGCTGGCAAACACATAAACGGTATGCCCTCTTTTCTCCAGCTCCTTCCTGAAATTTATTATCGAGGTAACGACACCATCGACGTTTGGCAGATAGGTGTCAGTATAAAAAGCAATCCTTAATTTCTCCATGTATACACTAAAGCTTTACCGCTTCTCCTCCTGCTGCCTTTATCTTCTCCTCAGCCTTCTTTGAAAATGACTTTGCCGATATCTTTACAGGCACGTTTATCTCTCCCCTGCTGAGCACCTTGTAATTCCTTAGCATTATCTCATTGTTCTTCTTGAGCTTGTCTATATTCCTTGAAATGTCCTCAAGGTTTATCTCAGAATAGTTCTTCTTCCTCCAAGGGCTGAAACCTACCTTCTTTATCGAATCCTTATCATAAACTACCGTGTGCGTCCACTTTCCCTTCTTTCCTCCTCTTCCTGTACCTCCACGGTCTCCCGAGCCTCTGGCGTTCTTTATGTTACCTACGCCCCAGCTCCTGCTTCCTAAAAACTTCCTGCTCTTTTTCTTAACTCTTAATACCATAAAAATAACCTTATGCCATTCTCTTTATCAGCGCGTTTATCTCCTTGCCTCTGTATCCAAGGTCTCCTCCTGCCTTGTAGCTCTGCTTTATGCCTCTGTAGCCCTTTCTTGGAGGATGCATCCTTATTGGCATAGGGATAACCTCCTTAGGGCTCTTCTTCCCTGCTGAGATCCCATCAATGTCCGCTTTTTCAACCTTTATCTCCTTTCTCTTTGCGACGAGCTCCAATGTCTCGTTATCGATCTCTCCGTAAGTCACGAAGTCGCTGCATTTGTTAATCATGCCTATGTTTGCTTTGTTGCCATAAAGCAGCACCATGCTGTTGACCCTGTTCAGGTTCATTCTCTTCATGGTCTCCTTTATATCATGCCTTACTCCATAGGTGCCTCTAACTCTTACTATGGCAATTAGCTTGTTCTCAAGATGCGTCTTCATAAATAGACCTGCATAAAGCCATCGCTGTGCTTTGTATAAAAATTCTGTAAGTGTATGTATAACTCAAGGTTTTTATATCTTTTCAAAACCCTGAATACTTTGAATGTCAAAAGAACTTCTGGTAAAATGACCGATTGTTATAAAATCTGCAAAACGGCTAAAATCTCAAAAAGTAATTCCATATATTTAGATTGCCGCCATGTTTACCTTAATCTTTTCAGGATAAGATGACCTATCTGTACCAGAAATTCTTTCAACTACTATATGTACTGCTAGATATTTAACACTTCCTATCCTTCCGGCTAAACCTGCAGATGTCTGATAAAAATGGAAAATGCGTCAACAGATTGCAGAATATACCTGCTTTAGGTCACTTCTGTCTATTCCTTTCTCTTCAATTCCTTGAAAGCTGCTATTCCCATTCCAATAGCCCCGATCAAAGCCGCAGATCCTACATATGCTGTAATCTCCCCAACACCTACTCCATGCATACCTGCAGCGACTCCTCCAATACCTGCTACTGATGCTCCTACGAAAGCTCCTGACGCGGCGAACTTGCGCACCTCAGGTACAAGGTGCCTGTTCTCTATGTATTTATCCTTCAGTTTTTTTGAAATCTCCATCTCTTCACATATTCATAATAAAATTCATGATTTTTAAAGGTAATCACAAACCACAGTTTTATACGACGCATATCGTACTGAATTTCTCCTGTACAAAAACAATATTTAATAATCATAATCTTCATAGTAATTATTCGTTTAACATGCACTTCAAAAGAGAGAGACAAGATGATCCCAAAAAGTACCTGATAAATGAAGGGATCAAGTTCACTGCTACGAGTTCTATTGTAGGTGCAGGGCTGGCAGGCATGCGCTTCTCAGGAATAAATCCTAACGATGTGCCAGAAAAGCAGTTATTGCATATTGCCGCAGGTGCAGCGATAGGCTTAAGCATAGCAGGAATTGCTTCATCCATCGTTATACTGAAGGAACTAAAAGCCATGAAAAGAAAAGACTGACCTTATTCTAAATCATCTGCGTATTATACATCTGATAATTTACCAACAAAGCTTAAAAATCAAAATGCGGATTTTATATCCGATGAAGTTCCTGTACTTGGTACTGCTTGTGTCATTGATACTCGCTGCCCTACTGATGATAGTGTCATATCTTCTGAACGGCCCGTGGATAATAGGGTTATTCTCTGTCGGGATACCGTTGTTTGTAGGTTATTGTGTTGGGTCTGCGTATGGGTTGCGCTGGTGGTACCGTTCCATAAAGAATGATTTAGAATACAAACAACAACAGAAATCCAAGCAGAAAAAGCAGTGATAACCTATTCTTCTTCCTTGTTCTGACAAAAGTGCTCCGGCCGGGATTTGAACCCGGGTTACAGGCGTGAGAGGCCTGCGTCCTTGACCGGACTAGACGATCGGAGCATAGCACTTAGAATTAATTGAGAACTATTATATTCCTTACAGATAAATTAATACTATGTCCTCATTCTGCGAGAAATACGCTCCTATTACGCTCAACATGATTATTGGCAATAGGAACCAGATTGACAGACTCATAAATTATGGTGCAGAAGTGCAATCGGGCAAGAAGCAAAGGCCGCTATTGATATACGGACCTACGGGAACAGGAAAGACTGCAGCTGCGCATGCGTTTGCATATTCTAATGGTTTTGAGATAATAGAATTTGATGCAAGCGACTACCGAGATGCAGAAACACTGCAGAAAAGGCTTCTTCCCGCAACAACGTCAAGGAATCTCTTCGGCAGCAAAATCATAGTCATATTCGATGAGATAGACGAGATATCCGCAAGGTTTGACAAGGGGATAGAAGGCATACTGACAAAGCTCTTCAGGGAATCAAAATGCCCTGTCATACTCACCGCAAACGATTATTGGAGCAGGAGCCTTGTCTTCCTAAGAGAGTATGTGGAAAGGATAGAGTTCAAGAAACCAATTGCAAACGATTTAGTTGCACTGATGAACAACATACTGACAAAGGAGGGCATATCAATGGACAAAGCCACTGTAGACATAATAGCAAACAGGGCAAACGGGGACGTAAGAGCTGCTCTAAACGACCTTGAGGCGATGGTGGATGCAAGTCCTGAACTGCTGGAGCACCTTGGAATGAGGGACAGGAAGGTAGAGACCTTTGCCGTGTTGGATAAGATATTCACTTCAAAGAAGCTCGCATCTAGAAATGCGGCTCTTGCCTCTGGAATAGACAAGGACATGCTGCTCAAATGGGTGGACCAGAACATACCTGTAAGATATCTGTCAAAGAAGGATGTCGCAAACGCATACTCTGTACTTGCCCTTGCAAGCAGGTTCAACAACAATGCAACACGCACGAACTATTACGGCTATCTGAGATATTCAAACGACCTAATGTCAGGAGGCGTAAGCCTTCAGAATACAGGATACATAAGCACAATAAATCCATACCTATTCCCAAGCGTGATAAGGTACCTGAGCACTACCAAAGCCGAGCGCCAGTATATCAAGGAGATAGCTGGCAAGCTCTCCCCAGTATTCCACGTAAACAAGAAGGAGATAGTAAACGGCTACATGCCGCTCCTGAAGCTGATGATGGAAAGCGGAGAGGAATCATACGGCAAGGACGAGACCATGGCCTTCATGGAAAAGCACTTTAACTTAGAATCTGACGAAGCGGATTTCATAAAGGAGAGGGGAAAGAATCAGTAGATTCCAAGCCCATGAAGATTTATCTCGAATGCCGATACTGGTTCATCTATAGAAAAATTATTCAGTATCTTCGGGTGTATCTCACCGAAGAATCCCACACTCTTGCCATCGACCTTTATCTCTCCGCATCTTCCTTCTATAAAACTGCCATGCACGCATTTAGATACTGTGTATTTTATCCTGTTCAGGTACATCAGCTCCTCCAAAACTGCTTTTATGTCATTAAGATTGGCCTTAGGGTCAGAAACAACAGCCGCAATGCGATACTCCTCGCTTACCTTCTTTGACGCATTCACGGAAAATGCCATATCCAGTTCAAATAACCTGTGTGGCATCCTCTCATGCTGGGATCTTGACAGGTTTCCCATCAGGGAAGGGAGAAGCCATGTTCTAAGCATCGATACGGAAGAATTGACTGAGTTTGCAATCGTCACCGCTTCATCCCTGGTTTTCTTTACCTCCATCTTCTCATAATTCACAGACGGATTTGTAAGATAGGAATTCATGACCTGCGTGAATCCCATTCCTGTCATCATGCTCTCCAGATTCCTGTTCTTCAGCGTCGTACTCTCAAGAGATCCGGCATTATAGCTGGGCAATCCTATAGGCTGTATATAATCATAGCCGTACGCAATAGCGATGTCCTCGATTATGTCCTGTTCGTTGATTATATCTATTCTATACTCTGGCAGGCTGAACCTTATCTTCTTGCCCACCGATGCGGCTTCATAACCCATCTTGTTTGCAAGCGATATCGCTGCCCTGTAGTCAAATTTAACGCCAAGGCTCTTCCATATGTCCTCAAGAGCTATTGAGATATAGCTGGAATCCATAACAGGATAAATCTTCTTAGAGCTTCCATAAGCGGTGACTACAGGATAGATGGTTCCGCCCATGTCCATGAACATCGCGGCGAGCATGTCGATGCTTTTGCCAATCGCATACTCCGAATTCCCAGTCACGTCAACGAAGAGGTTCTTCGTGGACTTTGTAACCTTGGTCCTCTCAGAGTTTATTATAGGTATCAGGGCAAGGATGCCTTTGGAATCCTTCAGCACGGGATATCCTGATCCTCCATATGCTATAGCCTCTCCATAGTCAATGCCCTTCCTGTTGGTCTTCAGAATGCTGCTGAAGCTCTCCTGCTCTTTTGAATTAAGCGCAACGAACTTGTCATCCTTGGAAAGCGTGTACGAAAGATTCGTTTTTTCTATCGAATCATAATCGTGTATTCCAACGGCTATCTTCTTCCTCTCCCTTCCGAAGGTATCGCAGAACTTATCAGTGAATGCCATTAGCTGCTGCAGAGATACCTCATCAAATCTGATCCCTTTGACTACCATCCCTGCAATAAACGGTCTTACGCCCTTTACGCTGCTGGAAACATTTATTGTCATCTCCGGTTTATTGCTGCCAAGTTTATAATGGAACTTATCGCTCTTATGCATAAAGTAGCGCAAAGCTCTTGCTATTCCTACCGGGTCAAGAAGATCAGGCCTTGAAAGGTGCAGTTCTATCTCAATCTCGTTCTTTGTCATGCTCTCTATTTCAAGTCCCAGCTTCAATATCTGGTCCCTCAGCTGCTCGTCGCTTATCTTCAGCTTTAAGAGTGAACTAAGATAACTCTTGTTTATCTTCATTACCGGCATCTACACATACCTCATATCTCTTGCAAAGCCTATCCCGTTGTTGTATAACTCCGCTATTGACTTTATCCCGTTGTCCTTGTTCATGAGCAGTATGCGCTCCACTCCTGCCCCCCATGCAAGCACGCTTATCTTGCTCCTGGAGATCCCTGTCACCTCGCTCCTCATTATTCCTGAACCTCCCAGCTCTACCCATTCATTAGTCACATTCGAGTAGCCATAGAATTCGGCTGCAGGCTCTACAAACGGGAAATATGAGGGCTTGAACTTTATCCCTATCCCGAATTTTGCATATATCTTTATCAGAGTATCAAAAAGGTTTGCCATGGTCAGATCCTTGCCTACTATCACGCCGTCATGCTGGTAGAAATCCGCAAGATGCCTATAATCAACGTTCTCATTCCTGAATATCCTTCCAATCGAGAATGCCTTTAACGGAAGCGCCTCATCGCTCTCCTCAGATGCTATCTTTGCAATCGCCTCCTGAACGAATCTTGCCGATACGCTTGTAGTATGGGTCCTAAGGACACTCTGCCTTGCCTTATCAATGTCCCACTCATATTTCCATGATTTTTCATGCTCCTCCTTTATCTTTTTGGCATAGTCCCTTTCCTTTATCTCCAAATCCTTTGGGTTTTCCAGAAAGAAGGTATCCTGCTTATCCCTTGCAGGATGATCCTGAGGGACGAAGAGGGAATCAAATACCCAGAATGCAGAATCAACCGTCGGCCCTGATATCTCCTTGAAGCCCATTGCAAGGTAAGCATCCTTAATCCTGTCAATAGTCTGTTTTAACACATGTTTCTTTGCTGCAAATTCCCGCTCCACCCTTGCAGATACATCATATTCGGAGAACTTCCTGCCCTTCCAGCCCATCTTGGCAATCATCTCGCGGTCAACGCTTCCAATCTCATCCTTTTTTTCAGACGAATCCCTGGCAGCTTCAACGCCCTTTTGGGTTATCTCCGCCCTTTCAAACTCATTCACATTCTCAATATCCAAAAGCCCCCTCCTCTTCAGGGTATCCAATTCCTCCACGTACTCGGATGCAAGTTTATCATGTTCAATATCCTTTGCTACCGCCCGTAGCAGACGCTCTTCAGGGAATTCCTTCTTCAAAGCGCTCTCTCCTGCACCGGTTATCTTCAGATTACCGTTATCTACGTATGCAAGCTTCTTTCTCATGAGCCACTGCAATCCTATC
>CAZCSE010000007.1:8421-15529 GCA_964501245.1 Microcaldota archaeon
TGCACTCTCCGTTCTTGCCAATAAGCGAAGCACCTTAATCTCATAATTATGCAAAAACACACACCTTATCTCAGCTTCCTATACGCATAAATCCCTACAGCAGCCGCAGCGACAATCACTGCCAGATAAATCTCCACAGTGTAACCATAGTAAATTCCAGTGAAGTACGCCAGTACCTCTGCCTGCATCGATTGCTGCTGAGTATACGCAAAGGTAAACTTGTTCAGAGGCTCACTCTCAAACCATGAGAAGAGCACATGTCCTGTATAATTGCCCGTGAAGCTTGGATTTGGAAAGTCAGGAGATGGATACACGGATATCGCATCGGTGCCTTTTGGAATTATTATATTGAATCTTGTGTTGGGTGGAAGGTCCTCTCCGCTTGAGGTGTGCTGGAAATTAAGCACCGAGTCGTTGAAGGTATACTCAAACTCTCTCGGTGCGATATTCTGCACGTTTGTCACGTTATTCACCCAGTAATCAAGAGTTATTATTGCTGTTCCTCCGTAATTGTTGGTATAACCTATGGGTCCGGGCAGGAAGGTGACATCACGTACGCTGCCTCTAGGATTTATTATATGCTCCATCAGGTAATCGTTGCTCAGTGCATGCTGCCATTCGCTGAGTGTAAGATTTATGGCTTTTCTGTCCTGGTTATACTGCGAAATAGATGAATTAGACATGAATATAGTGAATGATTCTACAACATGGGCGCTGGTATTCTTGTATAGTATGACAGTTGTATTGAGATAGGTCATGTTGAAATACGCGCTGGCACTTGCGAATAGGAAGACGGAACTTAAGGCAGATGCAAGCAGTATGTAGCTGGCAAATCTGTGCATATTTATAAGTCTACCACTTGGACTTTATAAATCTATATCAGAGCGGTCTGTATTCTTTATATATGAGGCAATTCCAAAAGAGAAATACAGATTTTATGATAGCAAACAAGGAAGCCGAGAGCAAGGCATCAGAACCGGTAGTAGTGGAGAAGTCATCAAATTACTTCAGTTCATACCTTCTTGCAGAGAAAAAAAGGACCAAACTTATAACTCCCGAGAGGCTTGTGGAACAGCTTGACAACGAGCGTTTCTTGATGGCTCTGGAAAGGACCAGCTTTTACAATCAAAACGGTTACATATGGTTCTGGACAGGGGCGATAGGCACCAACCTTAACGGCTATTATGCCCTGGACATTGACGACAAAAGCAAAAGGAAGAAACTGCGTTTCGTATCGACGCAATGGACAGAAGAGCTTGATAACCTGCCTTTTAACAGGAGAGTATACTTCCATCAGGGAAACGGCCCCATATCCATAGACATGTGGAAGACGTCTAAGCACGGAGGGATAACGAGCATGAGTGGTGTAAGGCAGCCCATGGCAGAAGCGCCGGTGACAGTATATTTACAGGATGAAGGCAGCACACTCACAGCAAACGGGGCAAATGAAAAAGGCGATGCGATAATCATACCTGCAAAAAGATTCGATGCTGCAAGAAATGCATACCTGCAGAAGAAGCAGAATCTGGATCCCAAACTGCTGGAAGCCCTAAGGCCTATATTTGAAGAGTAGCGGGTATCCAGAATCAGTATTCAGTTATCTTTTTCTTCTTTATGTAATACTGTGTATAGGGACACGCGGGTATTATCTTTAACCCGTTCTTCTTTGCGAACTCGAAAGCCTTGTCAGTGAGCTCCTCGGCTATGCCCTTTCCCCTATCCTCTTCAGGGGTGCCAGTGTGGTATATTATCATGTAATTATCCTTTATCCTGTAGTCCAACTCTGCCTCACCATGCTCTGTCTTTGCCCATATTCTTCCTTCGCCAAATACTACTTTCATACACTCACCTCAACATCGTCTGGTTGCATCCAGCTACTGCACCTATCTGCCCGCTCAGTATCAATTTCAAGTAGCCTATGAAAGGAACAGTCGCTACATTGTATCCTATTACGCTGCTCTGGTTTACAGGATAGTTGCCGAATTCCATGTCAAGGCCTGGGTTGTTGTCCCCTTTTGTAAGTATATAATAGGAGCCATTGACATTAAGTGCAGCAACAACCCTGTGTATTATATCCCCGCTGAAGTAATCAGAAGGCGTAGTCTGGTAAATGATTATAGGATTGGAGTAATTCTCTATCACAGTATGATTGGCTATTGTTATCGAAGAGGTATATACTGCCTGCTCCGTAATACCGTTTATTACCGCTTTGCCTATGGAATAATTATACCTTATCAGATTCCTGCTCTGGTAACCAGCAGGAACGGCACATCTTGCATACTCTGTAGGTTCGGACAGACTGGAGTAGTAATCTATGCACATTGTATTGTAAAGTCCTATGCCATAAGTGGAATTGCTGAAGTTGCCTATATACCCTATATCCGAATGGTCCGCCTTTGCATATGCGAAATACGCAAGGAATTCGTTCTTCATGTTTGCCTCCATGTTATCGAACTGGCTCTGGCTAACATTGATGACAGGTATACGGTTGCTCTGAAGGAAGGAAGACATATTGCTTATCCCATGAAGGAAGACAAGATCTCCCCTATTAAGGACAGGAAGCATGCTGCAGCTTGCCACGACGTTTACCGGCTGTGTGGTCCCAAGCACTAATATCAACACTATCCATATTACAGCTACTACTGCAAGGGCCTTCGCCACATCGACTACAGTGCCCTTTGTTCCCTCCTCCTTAATGCTCTGCCTGAACTCGTACATCAGTATTACGACTACCAATGCAAAAGCCCCTATGCCTACCAATATGCTGCTTGTAAACGCATAAGCAACTACTGCGACTATCAGCAGTGCGTAAAGTAACCAGCTTATATAATCGTGCTTCTCCCTTTCCTTCTTCAAAATACTCATCTGCCTCTTGTCAATTCCGCTATCTCGACTCCAACTACATTCGATTCAGCAGACTCTTTTATTACACCCACTGCCGCGTCTGCCTCAACCACAAGGGAGTCATTATGGCTTACCACCACAAACTGTGCATCCTTTGACATATCCTTTATCAGCTTGGAGAGCTGCCTTGAATTGTCCTTGTCAAGAGCAGAGTCAACCTCGTCAAACACATATATCCTTGAAGGATTCCTTGTGAATATGGCAAAAATCAATACCAGTACTGCCAGAGCCTTCTCCCCTCCTGACAGCTGCATAACCGATCTTGCTGCCCCTGCTTCCTTTATCGATATATCGAGGCCGCTCTGCAATGGATTGGACATGTCGCTCAGCTTAAGCGTTGCATCCTTCGTCTCTGATATATACTTGTGCAGCTTCGTGAAATTCTTGCTCACATCATTGAACGTATCCATGAATATCTGCAGCTTCTTTGACTCTATCTCATTTATCATGTTAAGAACTGCTTCCTTCTCAGCTTCAAGCGTAAGCACCTTTGCATCGGCTTCGTCAACCTCCTTCTTCTTAAGCTCATATATCTCAGGGGCCTTAAGGTTGACATTCCCCAATTCCTTTATCTTAAGGTTCAGAAGGTTCGCCTCTGCTTCCATATCTTCAAGCCTTCCATCCACTCTCTCTATCTCTCCTTCATATGAGGCAAATTCTGCTTTTATATCGCTCAATCTCGTCTCTGTCTGCCCTCTTACTATACTGAGTTCGTTGAGCTCCCTCTCTGCGCCTGAGAGCTCCGCGGATGTCTTGCCGTTCTCAATGCCCATCTTCTGCAGCTCTGCTTCCATCTTCTGCATCCTCTCATAAGCCTTCGAAGTTACACTGCTGCTGTTCTTTATCTCCTCCTCTATCATCTTTCTTGAATCCTCAAGGACCTGCTTCCTAAGTGTAAGCTCCTTTATACTCTTCCTGTTCCTCTCTATCTCACTATTCTTCTTCTTTATTGACGAGGTTATAACTGTATCTCTCTCCCCTATCATCTGATTCTCCTTGGAAAGCTCTGCGATCCTTATCCTTGCCTTGTCAAGGTTTGAGCGTGCATCATCCAATCTCTTTCTCTCCTCCTCCATCGCTCCTTTGCCTTTCTTGCCCTTCTCCGCAGAGGCCAGTTTTGCCTTTAATCTCTCTATCTCCATAGCTGTCTCAAGCTTTGCCCTGTCCATCTCCTGTATGCTCTTCTCCATATCTGCCGATTTGACCTCTATCTCCTTGGCTGCGGCTACCGAATCGTTGAGCTTCTTCTCAGCTATCGCTATCTCAGAAGACAATCTGCCCGTCCTCTCGTTTATAGACCTGAGTTCGCTCTCCAGAAGCATCTTCTCCTTCCTCGAATCAAACAGCTTTCCTGCAATTGTATCGACCGCTTCGCGCGCAGCTCTTTTCTCAGCATCAAACTTCTCTATGCTCATGTCTATTGTCCTTACCGATACCTTTCCATAACCTGAGCCTCCGCTTATTATGCCTGAGCGCTCTACGAGCTCTCCATCAATCGTCACATACCTGTGCCTCCCTATTCCCTTCTTCTTTATCTGTTCGATGCTATCGGCAAGGAAGGTATCCTCGAATATGTACTCAAAAGCCCTTACGAACTTCTTGTCGAACTTTACCAGATCGACAAGCCTCTCCATGCCCTCATCTTCCTTCTGTGCAATCGTCTTTATCTCTTTAAGAGGTATGAAGGTGGCTCTGCCAAGGTTGTTTCTCTTTACATATTCTATTATACGATTTGCAACATCAATGTCATCTACCACAAAGTACTCCATCCTCGCTCCGGCAGCAGCCTCTATCGCTGCAGAGTGGTCAAGCTCATAAGTGCATAATGAAGCAGCCTTTCCATAGAAACCGTCCTTCTCCTTGAAGGCAGAAGTGAGCCGGGTCTCAAGCTGGCTGTTCCTCTGCCTTGCATAAGATCTCTGCTCCCTTAGCTCTATGAGTTTCTCATCGGCCCTTTCTATGGTTGCTGAAAGACCCTTAGATTCGGTGTCAAGCTTCTTCAGCTCAATCTCTATCTCCTTAAGCCGTGACTCTATCTCAGGAACCCGCTTGCCAAGCTCGTTCATCTCTGATACAAGGCTCACCGTACTCTTAGATACCTCATCAGCCTGCTTCTTGTAGAATTCCTTCCTGTCCAGCATTGCAGATCTATCTGCACTTATCCTGGATATATGCTCCTGCTCCTCCATAAGCCTGCTGCTCAGCTCGAGTATCCTCTGGTTTATCAGACGTATCTCATCCGCTTTCTCATCCGCAATTCCAAGATAATCTAGCTCAGAGACAACCTTGGCATATTTGCTCTCCTCTTCCTTAAGCCCTTCTATCTCCTTTGAATTGGCACTCATCTTCTCAAGTATTCCTTTACGCTCGGTCTCAAGGGCAGCTATATCCGAGCTGTACTGAACTATCTGCTGCTCCCCGCTTGAAAGCTCTGCCTTAACCTTTGCCAGTTCTGCAGCAGAGAGCTCCAGCTTCTTGCTTCTCTCTCCAGAAGAAGCGGTGCGCTCATTCATCTCTGATATTAGCTTCTGCCTCTCATCATTGAGCAGCTCTATCTTCTTGCTCATCTCTTCATACTTCTGTCTAAGCCCGTTCTTCTTCTGTTCTATAACCTTGATCTTTTTACCTGCATCATCATAGGACATCTGCAATGCCTCTTTCTTCATCGAAAGCAGGCTGTACCTTAAGGATTTGTATCTCTTATTGTAATTAATGTAAGATTCCGCAACCTCTTTCTCCTTGCCGAGTTCCCTCAGGAAGCCGGTCCTCTCATTCAGAGAGACCCTTGCCTCTGAAATCTTCTGATCCACCTTGTCAAGCTCCTTAAGGCTTTCATCCTTCTTTATATCAAATTCCTTTATGCCTGAAGCTATATCTATGAGCTCTCTCCTCTCCTTGGGATTCATCTCTATAACGCGGTTTATCTCTCCCTGCAGCATTGTATTTGTGTAATCTGATTTTATTCCATGCTTTGCAAGGAGCTCCATCACATCTCCTTTCTTCATCCTCTTGCCGTTGACCCGGTACGCATGCTTTCCGTCGGATCTTATATACCTTGCAACCTCTACATTCTCATCCCCTGTAAAGGTTAGCTTGACGTAAGCTGTATGCAACCCTTTCTTCTCCTTCAGTGAATCGGACAGAAGGTCCTTCAGGCTGTTTACTCTCAGCCTCTTCTTAGAAGTAACTCCCAGGCCGAATGTAAGCGCATCGAATATTGTTGATTTGCCAGAACCATTGCGCCCCACTATGCAGGTAAACCCATCGTTGAAAAGGAGCTCTGCGTGCTTGAATGACTTGAACCTGTGTATAGTTAATGATTTTAGATGTAGCATGTCCCTGATCGCCAAAAATTAGTATGATTTAAGGAATAAAAAGCTTGCTCTACGGAGATTCATCTCCAATTCACGCCTCATTATTCGGATGAGGCATCCCAATTCTGCATCAAAACAGCCTATCAGAATAAATTCTTTACCTAAAAGAAATGTTTATATATTATAATATAAGATATTATACTTAAATAAAGGATGATTGGATGGAGATGGATGTAGAAACTGGCAAACTTCATAATATCATTCTGCGGCTCTGCGGTCCTGAGGAGGGTGCAGCATTACTAGGATACGTGAATTCCTCTTCAGAGATAAGGCTGAGCGAGTTGATATACAGGATGATACTGGGAGGAGCAGATAGGAGAGCCTTACTTTCAGAGCTGCGCAGGCTCAGGATAAGCGACAGTGAGATAGCAGATGCATTTGCAGGCGCGGTAAATTACATAGCAACAGGTGCCAAGAATGAAAAAGCAGAATAAGTACGCGATAAGCTATGCAATGTCTATAAATGCTGACCTGATTACAAGCGCAAGCCAGATAAGAGAGTGCCTTTCAGGAGTAAAGACCTACAAGCTAACTGGGGAAGGGAGCAGCATCTGCGCTACTATCGAAGAGCAGGACAGAAGGTTTGTATTCAATCTTGACGGAAAGCTCATTTCCATAGAACTTCTATCAAATACAATACTGGAAAACCCGAAGCGGGATATTCTTCTAAGGCTCTTCGAACTGCTCTCCAACTGCAAATGGAAATATGAGATAAGATTATCAGAAGTATACGCCCACGTGTCAGAGTCCCTTATCAAGAATCAGTTAAACCACTACTCAAACACGATAAAGGAGATGAACTCAAACGAGTACTCCGATATTCTGCTCTC
>CAZCSE010000007.1:15629-20827 GCA_964501245.1 Microcaldota archaeon
GATCTTGATACTACGATAACAAAAGAAGACATTGGATCGTACGGCTCTACTAACTTAAACGGAGTGGAAGATATAAAGGATTTGTCTGAAGAACCGGACAAGACCTATTCCTTCTACCGCTATATCTATCTGGGGATGAACAGATTTGGCAACTATGTAACAATTTCTGCAGAGCCTCGCAAGGCAGCATTATCAAGCATAGTCACTGACCGGCTAATAATAGAGGGCATCTGCTCAAGAAAAGTATCGGAAAGTGAAGCATTGGAAACAGCAGCCAGAAGATTCGGAATAATAGACCTTTACAGGTGCAATTCTGTATCTGAACGCGTAAAAGGGCATAACCAACTTGAACTGGCCTTCCCGGATAAAGCATCCTTCCTCAATAAGATATTAGACAGGGAAGAGTGGCCGTGCATTCTTCTCATCCCAGCCGCAGGATATAATCTTAGTATGGTATGATAATGGACGATTTTCTATTCTTATTCAGATACATAACAGAGTCTTCAGTAATCGTTGTCTCTATCTTATCAATAATACTCGTATTCTCAAATAATGGCCAGAGTACGACAGCTGGACAAAAACTCCTGACGAAGCAGATCCTGATATTCTCCATAATCATAATTCTCTCATCAGCAGTGTATATGGTGGCTCAATGAAGTACATCCGCAACACAAACGGCCCATGGTATGAAAGACACATCTCACTTGCATTGGCATACGCAGATGTACAGATCGCCATTCTCTCAATAGCGCTGTCTATAGGCATATGGGGATATGCGGTCATCGCAGCATCGATCGCAGCTATAATCTCAATAGCTTTGGCAAGGAAAAGAATTTCAGGCAGAGTCAGGATATATGTGATGCTGATGCTTCCCAACTTATTCTCAGTACTCGTATTACTCTCAATAACAAGGTGAATTAATGCCGGAATTGCGCTGCATAAGAGTAAAAGCCATACCTTCAAACGCAGACAACCTACTACTTCTGAATGCATTCCTCAATTCAAAGTTCATGGTGCTGCATGACATATCTGCAGGTCATACCTCGATAATAACCGACTCACCAAACATAAGCAAGACAATGCATAACTTCGGCATCTCTATGGACGAATCTGATTATGGCTGGGCGGAAGGAAGTGTAAAGAGATTCAAGGTATTCGCCACCTATTTATTCGAGGACAATACGCTTCAATATAAAAAAGTGGACAGCGCGAAGGAGAGCAAGTTCTCAGACCTGTATTTTATACTAAATGGCACCGGTGCAAAGATTATAACCGCATTCTGCCCTTCTGAAATAATAAGCACAAACAGGATAAAGAAAGAGATAGAGAAGGATATAAGCGAGATGGAGGTAAGGGCGACAAGGAATGCAAAACCCATATTGGAGAACAGGGATTACTCTGCACAGGTGGAACTCTACCACGATTCAGATAAAAAAAGAGTCCTTGGTTCTGCACTCAACATGCTTAACGACATAATAATGAGCAATGGAATATCGTACAAATTTTATGTATTGATAGAGATGTCTGCAGGAGCTGACGAAGCCGAGAAATACATCAAAAGCAAAATTCTCATATTGGAAGAGAGCGAGATAACTGCAAAATCCATGCCTGAACTCTATGCCAGTATAGAAAAGGTCAACTGCATACCATTTTCCACGGAAAGATGCAGCAGACTAATATCTTTCTCTGACAGGACAAGAAAGCTCCCGGCCATAAAGACCTCATTCAATGCTTCAGAAGAAGGTATAACCGTAGGCAGCTATTTGCAGAATGGGATAAAGAGTACGGATGAAAGGCTGTGCATAATGAAAGAGTCCCTGAATCTTGGTGCCATGATCTCAGGTCTTCCAGGCTCTGGAAAGACTCTTTCTGCAAAGAACATAATAAGTCAGGTCGCAAAGGAAGGAGATACCAAGATAGTTATCATATCCCCGAATGACGAATGGAATAGCTTTGGTTATTCAAACGGCCTGGAAGTGATACGCATATACAATTCGCAGAAGCCGATAAATTTCTTCAGATTCGACAGCACGATAAACGCGGAGAGATTCTATGAAGACCTCAGCATGCTCATAGCTTCTGCCTCAAATGCAGGTCCTTACAGGAATTCCATAGAGAAGGTGCTTCTTTCAGCATTCAACAAATCTTACAAGGACACGAAGGATCCTGATCCTAATACCGTATATGCAAACATAGAGCTTGCTGTGATAGAGCAGCATGCGAAGGTGACAAACACCTCTGTAAAGTATACGAAACACGGTGAAAACATCAAGGCAGCTCTTCAGAATCTTCGCCTCATAATATCAAGGCCTGAGTTTGCATACAACAACGGGATAGACTTCAGATCTATAATAGAGAGGGGCGCAGTCTTTGACCTTTCAAATGTGAGCAACAACATGAAGCCATTCTTCTACGCTCTTATACTGAACCAGATATACGGCTTTGCAGAGTCATTTGACATATATGGTGATAACAAGCTGCGCATGCTGATATGTCTTGAGGAGGCACAGGTGGTATTCAGCAATGATATAGAATCGGCTGCGAACCAGGATCTTGAGAACAGGGTACAGAACTTCAGAAAAAAAGGGATAGGATTATTCCTGATAACGCATAACGCTACTGATATTAGTCCAAGGATACGCAGGCTCCTGCAGTTCAAGATGTACTTCAGGCAGAGCGCAGACGTGGCAAAGTACGCTTCAAACGATCTGGTATTCAACGAGGTTGAAGACACTGAGATTGTGAAGAAGATGAAGGTTCTTGGACAGAGAGTATGCGCAGTAAGCTATATCGGCATGGACGGGAAGAGGAAGGTTCCTGAGACATCAGTATTCGTGGAGGTACCAGAAGTAAAAGAAGAGGAATTCCATCAGGAATCAGAGATGAGCAAGGGCAGCTCCAGGCTTTCTGATACAAGGTTCATAATCAAGAACAAGGAAGGTGCCGCGTTAGAAGGAGTAAAAATGCAACTTCTATATCTGGGAGAGCGCATAGCAGAGTGTACTTCAGACAAGGATGGAAGTGCTGTATTTACAGGCATGCTGGTCGACAAGAGATACGAACTGGCGGTGCTGGGAGAGAAGAAAAAAGACACTAAGAGATTCTCCGTTTACGGCGGAAAGAACCAAGAGCTGACTATATAGGGCCAGGATGGAACTTCTCCTTAACCTCTCTCATCTCAGTGTTGACCATGTGCTTCCACGCGCCGAATTCACTTACAGTCTTTGGATAATTCTGGTATATCTCGTTCATCTTCTGCATCTTCTTTACGGTGAAGAGCAGGTTCTTGAAAGCATCGATATTCGCTATTCCGTGCAGTACCTTGTGGAAGGTGCTTGCGATTGTAATCTTAGGTATGTTGCCATAGCTTATCTCGACAGCCTCCTCCTCTGTAAGGAAGTGGTGCATACCATAGTTTATCAGGTCATTGTTGAGCGACTGCAGATAGACGCGGAAGGCCTCAAGGCCTGCGGTCTTGTTTCCATATGACTCATTGAACTTAAGGTTGTACTTCCACAGGAACTCCATGCTGGTATCCTTTGCTGCTATTGCCTCTGCAGCTACCTCTCCTGCCAGTACTCCTGCAACCATTGCCGGTCCTATCCCCCCTGCGCTTATAGGGTTAGGCATAGCCATCGTGTCACCTGCACCTAGGTAATTCTGGTAGACCAGGCTGTCGAACTGTCTCCTTACAGTAACAGACCAGTATCCCTTTCCGTTGCTGTCCGTCTCGTCTATAACAGTATCCTTTACATTAGGATTCCATTTAACGTATTCATCTATGAGCATATGCAGAGTGTCCTTCCTTCCGAGCTTCTCATTCCTTACCTCAAGGCTCTTCTTCTCCACTCCAAGACCTACGTTTATTCTGGTTCCAGTCTTAGGGAAGACCCAGCCATAGCCACCTGGTGCCAGCTTCTGGTTCAGGTGTATAAGCGCATTCTTAGGATCATAGTAGCGTTCATCCGAGCCTTCAGGGGTGAATTTGTAGATATACCTTCCTGTAGACTCTATATCATCTGTGCTGACCATGTTCTCTATATAATCGTTCTTAGGAAGTTTCCTCCTTATCGTGCTTGCAACTCCCAAACAGTCTATCACGAGCTTGCTCCTTATCCTGAACTGCTCTCCCTTATGGTCCCTTCCGAAGACTCCTACAAGCTTTCCTTCTTCCACTATAGGTCCTTCTACCTCATGCAGAGGCACATACTCGGCACCCTCCTTTACTGCATAGTTGACCAGCTTCTTTGCAAGCTTTGGCCTGTCAAGGCTGTATCCAGCTCCCTCGAACTGGAACTTCCTCTCAAGATCAGGGCTGAAGACAAGCACTCCATCGACCTTAAGGTCAAGTTCAGGCTCAGTGAGCTGAAGTCCTATCTTCTTGTGTATAAAATCAATATGCGTCTTTGCAACCGCATCTCCGCAGACCCATCCCCAGTTGGTCTTCTTTCCGACCGTCGTATCAGGGTTCCTGTCTAACATCACTACCTTTGCTCCTCCTCTTGCAGCTGCAGCTGCAGCAAGGGAGCCTGCTATTCCTGCTCCTGCCACTATTATATCGTATTCCTTATGCTTCATGATGATCCTGCTCTCCTTCTTATCACTACTATAGGTATTGCCTTCTCCTCATACTCTATCTCTGCGAGTTCAAGAGGGTCATGGACGTGTTCCGGCACCTTTATCAGCGGAGGCGCTCCGTATGCCAGCTGAAGGGCACGTGCCCCTATTATGCTTGCCTTCTCGAATTTTGTATACTCCATAGTAAAGACCATATTATAAGAATCAAAAACGCATATCTCTATTGGATAAAAAGGCTTTTAAAGTTTTATCAAAACTGCCATCCTTCTTAAACCGGCCAAAGCTGCCTATAATGCCAATGCTGCCTATCCTTTTCCAAACTCCCTGGCTACCATTGCCATCTTCGGATATGCCTCTCTCTTCCTCTTTCTCTTTCCGCGCTTATCAAAGCCGCTCCATCCTTCCGGGTCAAGAATATCTGATATTGTAAAGATTGCAGCCGCACTCTTTCCTCTCCTCTTTGCAATCGCAAAGAGAGCAGCCGCTTCCATCTCCACAGTAAGAACCTTCTTTTTGCGATAGTGTTTAACCTCATGCACAGTCTCCATATACGGTGCGTCTATGGTCCATGTCGTCCCTTTAGAGTATTTAATGCCAAGTTTATCAATGATGCTGCATAA
>CAZCSE010000008.1:0-20736 GCA_964501245.1 Microcaldota archaeon
TGTTTGATGTTGCGGTTCCGGAATAGCATCCTGTTCCGCTGCATGACCATCCTGTAAAGGTGTTGGACGCATACGGCGTTTCAGATATAGTTACAGCCGATCCGTATGTATATGTACCGCTTGACGGTGATACTGTGCCGCTTCCTGTCGGACTCGCCCCCGTAGTAAGTGTATATGTATTCAGTGCGAAATTGGCGGTCTCTGTAATTGCACCATCTACAGTTACAGTAGGTGAGGTGCTTGTCCCTGAATAGCATCCTGTTCCAGAGCAGGTCCAGTCAACAAAATGATACCCTGAATTCGGACTCTCTCCAAGTGTTACAGAAGAACCGTAATTGTATGTTCCGCTTCCAGGAGTTGTAGTCCCGCCTGCCGAAGGGCTTGATGATTCTGTAAAGGTGTAACTGTTTATCGCGAAGTTAGCAGTCTCCTCGATACTGGCAGTGTCCATTACCAACGTTGCAGAGGAACTTGTCCCTGAATAGCATCCTGTGCCGTAGCACGTCCAGTCAACAAAATGATACCCTGTATTAGGAGTAGCGGATAATGTCACTGAGGAACCTGCAGGATAGCTCCCAGTACCTGGAGATACAGTTCCTTCTGTAGATGGATTGGCATACTCATTCAACTGATAATATAATACGCTTGAGGTTGTTGATGTTGTAGAAGTGGAAGATGTAGAAGAGGTTATCCCTATTTTACTTCCATATATGGTGCCATCTGCAGAAGCTGTAAACGTAGTCGTCTGCGAACCTGAAGAAGCGATACTGACTCCGCCTGTGCCTGTCCATGAACCAAAATCATATCCTGGAGGAACCACTCCGAATAGAGTATACTTTACTCCCTTAAAAACAGCCAACATCGAACCAGGTGCATAATCCACCCCGTCCACAGTAACGTTTACACTGCCACTCTTTATCATAACATAATACAGAGACGGGGCCATTGTTGAGACATATGTTGTCCCTGTACCTGTAGTATTGAATACGGGCGCATTTGCACTCAATCCATTACAATAATTATTGCTGCAAACGCTATATGCAATATTGAACTTAGGGTTTACCTGCTCTCCTGCAGACAATCCTCCATTCAGGTTGCTAACAGTAACATTGCATATGGCAACACCGCCCTGCGGTATGTTTGAAGGGAAACAATCCCCTGAATAAACAGTATTGCTTGTACCAGGGTAGAAGTAGAAAGATCCCGGTTTGACATTTATGCCTGTGCCCTTTTCATTAGTAAATATGACATACGCCTTCATGTTTGTTGGAGAAACGGAATTACCTATTATATACATACCCTGGCATGGCATATCCGGAGTCAGGTAGCAATAGGAATTAGTGTAAGTCGTATTGTGCACTCCTGTAACATATAAATAGACTACAACAACTGCGACTATAAGGAATGCAAAAGCAAATATCATCATGTACTCTAATGATATCTGTTCCTTTTTCGAACGCTTTTTAGATCTTTCTGAATCCTTATATGCCTTTAATTTCGACATCTATATACTCTTAAAACCACAATTTAAATAACTATCCAGTATTCGGATAACAAAAAATTAACGCTATTCAGATAAAGGAATCATTTAAAAATAAAATGCACCCTTGGAAACAAGTAAACGCAGCAAGGGAACACTAACGCTTCCTAAGCGAAATAAGAATATGTATTATAAGATAATCTATGCTTATGTATATCCATGCAGACTGTAAACCCCTACGAAGTCAAAGGAGACATAGACTACAACAAGATAATTACGGATTTTGGTCTAAAACCTCTGACCCAAGAAACTAAGGAAAGGCTGGGCAGAGTGGCAAAAGGGAGCAACTATATGATCCGTAGAGGCATCTATTTTGCAGAGAGGGATCTCAACTGGCTTCTTGACCAGCATGAAAAAGGGAACAGATTCTATGTTTATACTGGCATAGCACCTTCAGGAGGAATGACTATAGCACAAACCATGCAGTTCCAGATGGCAAAATGGCTTCAGGATAGGTTCGGAGCAGAAGTCCTGATAATGATTCCGGACGAGGAGAAATTCCTAGTCAAGCGCAATCCGGCATTCACACTTGATAACGGACACAAGCTTGCGATGGAGGATTCGCTGGACATAGCGGCTCTGGGATTTGACAGTAGAAAGACACAGATATTCCTTGATACTGAATACGCAAAGACATTGTACAAGCAGGCTGTTCGCGTTTCCAAGTATATAACATATTCTATAATAAAAGACGCTTTCGGGTTCGGTAATGACACGAATATAGGAGCACTCTTCTACACATCATTCCAGGCTGTGCCTGCATTCCTAAAATCGGTGCAGGCAGAGAAGAACATACCCTGCCTGATACCTATGGGCGTTGACCAGGATGTTCACTTCAGGGTTGCAAGAAACGCGATATCAAAGCTTGGCTATTACAAACCAGCATCTCTAGTATCGAAATTCATGCCTGGTCTATCGATGAATCCAAAGATGTCATCAAGCGATCCTAATGATACTATATACCTTTCTGATGACGAAGCCACCGTAGTGAAGAAGGTAAACAAGGCTATAACAGGGCAGCAGGCAACCATAGAACTGCAGAAAAAGCATGGAGGAAATCCTGATAATTGTGCAGTATGCCAATACTACAAATATATGTTTGAGCCTGACGACAAGAAGCTAAATGCGATATTTGAGGGGGAGAGGAATGGCAGCCTTCTTGCAGGAGAGCACAAAAAGGATCTTGCCATGCGCATAAACAAATTCCTTAAGGAGCACAGGGAAGCAAAAAAGAAGCTCGAGAAGAAGCTTGACGAGTTCATGTTACACGATTAATCCTGATTCAATGGCAGTACTTGGAATAGAGAGCAGTGCCCATACATTTGGCGTAGGTATAGTAGATAACGGAAGAGTAATAGCAAATGCAAAGGTCATGTATAAGATAAGAGACAAGGGCATGATACCTAAGGAGGTAGCCGAGACACATCTGAATAATGCTGCAATGGTAATACAAGAGGCACTGCAGGAAGCAGGGATAGGTTTCAAGGAAATCCGCGGGATAGGGTACACCAAAGGGCCTGGGATAGGGCACTGCCTGCACGTGGGCATGCTCTCTGCAAAGACTCTTGCAAAAAAGCTTAACGTCCCGATAGTTCCTGTAAATCATGGGATAGGTCACATTGAGATAGCAAAGAAAAGGGCAAAGTTAAAGGATCCTCTGGCTCTTTACGTAAGCGGCGGGAATTCACAGATATTAAAAAAATACGGGGACAGATATAAGATACTCGGAGAGACATTTGACATAGGGGTAGGAAACATGCTTGATTCGCTTGCAAGGGCTCTTGAATTATATCCTGCATGGGGATCGACAGTGGAAAAGACAGCAGACGGCGGCAGATACGTAGAGATGCCCTATACTGTTAAAGGGATGGATTTTTCATTTACCGGCCTTCTGACCCACGCATCGAAGATGAAAGGCAAGCATAGCAACAAGGACATATGCTTCTCAGTTCAGGAGACTGCTTATGCTATGCTAGCCGAGGCTACAGAACGCGCACTGCTACTGACCAATTCAAAAGAACTATGCGTATGCGGAGGAGTTGCACAGTCAAAGAGACTGAAAAACATGCTAAAAGGTATGGCAGAGGAGCATCATATAAAATTCGGCTATGCTGAGGATACCTTCAATGCAGATAATGGCGCTATGATAGCATTAGTAGCAGAGCAGATGCTTGCACACGGCACAAAAGTGAAGCTCCAGGAATGCGATATAGAGCAGAGATACAGGATAGACGAGGTGAAGCTATGGAAAGGGTAAGCGAGGGTGCCGAAGCTGCCATTTTCGAGATAAAGCTTTCCGGAAGACCCCTGCTTATAAAGGCGAGGAACAGGAAAGCATGGCGCATAGCTATTATAGACGAAGAGCTCAGAGAGAGAAGGACAAGGAAGGAAGCCAAGCTGATGATTATGGCAAAGAAGGCGGGAGCTGCAGTACCCGGAGTAGCAGCAATAGGCAAATACTCGATATTCATGCAGAAGATAGAAGGAAAACTGCTCAAAGATTCAAAACCTACTCCAAAAGATATGCGGACCATAGGCAGGTACTTGGGATACATGCATTCAAAAGGGATAACCCACGGGGATTTCACATCTGCAAACCTTATGCTTACTTCTACTGGTCCTTACATAATAGACTTCGGTTTGGGAAACTTCTCAAACAGTGAGGAGGAGAAGGCTTTAGACCTGCTCCTGCTGGAAAGATCCGTAAGCAAAGCTAACTACACCGACGCAATGAAAGGCTATGCCTCAGTCTCTAAGGAGTACCTAAAGGTAATCTCCAGACTTGACGAAATAAAGAAAAGAGGCAGATACCAGACAAGGACACTCGCTTAGCTAACTTCAAAGGTCTCCTACCCTTCTCTTCTGCGCTCTCTTTATTCTTTTCCTTCTTTTCTTTACCCATTTCCAGCGCATTCTTCCTTTCTTTTTCCATTTTCTAGGTATGCTTCCCAAAATGAGCACCAATGTTAATTATACTTAAAATATAACAAATAATGAAAACAATATATCTATTAAGCTTATTAGAGATAATTTATAAATATACACTAAAATCTTTATCCCAGATGTTTATATGAACACAAAGAAAATAGCCACATATGCAGGAGCTCTCGTTGTGCTTGTAATAATAGCCGTATTGCTGAATCTGAATGCAGGCAGTAAAACAGTTATACACATACTGCCTACGACATCCACTTCAACTACAACCTCAACTTCAATCCCAACCTCGTCAACGCCCACCACTACCAGAAAAATTGCATACACCTTCTGTGTTCCATCAACACCAACCGAAGCGCCTATCTATAACGGTAACTTCGATACAGGCACTTATCTAGGGTGGAATGTAACAGGAAAAGCCTTCGGCAATGCGCCTATCAACCTTACCTATGAGAATAAGCAACACAACTATTATGGGGCTCCGTGGTCAGGATACAATAACACCTTTGTAGCATCAACCTTCCAGGGATTTGTATCTGGTCAAGGCAATCTGACTTCGGCTCCATTTCTGGTAACCGAGCCTTATCTGAACTTCAAAATAATCTCTGCACAAAACAAAGGACTTTATCTGGAAGTAATATCTGACAATTCGGTATTCGAGAGTATCCATTTCAATACCTTTAACTCATCCCTGACATCCAATTACTTTACCACCTACATGAACGGCAGCATTAACCTATATCCTCTATTGTGCCAAAATGCCAGCGTAAGAATAGTCTCGGACCTTGAAGCTTCAATATACTCAAAGTACTCGTACATAAGTGCAGGGAACTTCTACCTAGGGCCATCTCCAGTGCAGACACCTGGCATAATTGTAAACACAAATCTCTCCAGCAGTGGCTGATGCTATGCCAGAAAACAAAATAACCGTATACAATACCTTAACAAGAAGCAATGAAATTATGTCATTCCCTAACGGGAAAATAAACATGTTTGTATGCGGTCAGACTGTGTACGATGATGCTCATCTTGGGCACGCCAAGGCATATGTAAATTACGACATAATAGTCAGGTGGCTTAGGTATTCAGGGTATACTGTTAATTACATACAAAGCATAACTGACGTAGATGACAAGATAATTCGAAGGTCTCATGAAAGGAACGTCTCTCCAGAAGAGCTGTCAAACCTCTACATGCAGCGCTTAATGGAGGATATGGAGAAATTGGGAGTCACAAAGAATGTAAACCAGTATCTGAAATCGCATGATTATATAGACGAGATAAAACTGCAGCTGCAGCTACTTATAGATAAGGGATACGCTTATGAACTGGACGGGGATATCTACTATGATGTTGCAAAGTTCCCTGACTATACCAAACTTTCAGGAATGAAGCTTGAGGAACTGGAAAAGCATAGGATAGAACCAAAGCCCGGCAAGAGACATGAATATGATTTTGCATTATGGAAGGCTGCAAAACCGGGAGAACCTTCATGGAAGATAATTCTGAATCTGAATGGCAAGCAGAAGGAGTTCGAAGGTAGGCCAGGCTGGCACATAGAAGATACTGCAATGACACATGCTATATTCGGAGCCACATACGATATACACGGTGGAGCAAGGGAGTTGATATTCCCTCACCATTCAAATGAGATAGCACAGGCAGAAGCTGCATTCGGGGTTAAACCGTTTGTAAGATACTGGATTCACGCAGGCACACTGAATGTAGGAAATGACAAGATGTCCAAAAGCCTGCATAATTTTGTTACAATAAGGCAAGCTCTTGAGAAATACGATCCAGAGATAATACGGCTAATGGTCGCAAGGACACAATACGTAAAGGATATGGATTACAAAGAAAACATGCTTGAAGAGACTGCAAGCCTGCTTAATTTCCTAAGGTCATCTATGAGCATGCTATACAACGCTGCAGAAACTGAAGAAGACGACTCGGCAAGCGAGTTGCAGGAAGTAACTGCTTTTCTGGAAAAGGAATTTACTGAAGCCATGGATGATAATTTCAACACCCCTCTTGCACTGACCAGACTACATTCTGCGATAGAGGACTTCAGGAAGATAGCTGAGACTAATACCGCACTGAACAGCGCTGCAAAGAATAATGCAGTATCTAAGGTGATTAAGCTCTCTTCAGTAATAGGCATATTCGAAGATGGAAAGTACAAGCGGGCAATAGGCAATGAGGAACGCAGATTGATAGATGAGAGGAACAGACTGAGGAAGGAGAAAAAGTATGAAGAAGCAGACTTAATACGAAACAAGCTGCTGGAAAAATACTCACTTAAGATAGAGGACAGCAAGTATGGAACTCTATGGTATTACGTTAATTGAAGCTACTCCTTTTCGCTTCCATCCCTTCCGCCTCGCTTCACCTGCCTTCCGGTCTTTGCACTAGCAAATACAATCCCAAGATCCTCCTTCTTGTCAGAGTTTATCCATTCGCCTATGTATGTTGCAATGTTCTTCAATGGTTTGGAATACCTGTCAGTAAAACTATACACTCCAGCTTCATGCTTCAATATGCCTACTGTAACTCCGTAATCAAGATATCTCTTCCACGTTGCCTGAGGCAGATCATTTGGGCAGTCCCTCAGCCTCAGTTCCTTCCTCTCCTTTACCTCGTAAAGTGCGCGTGCGAATCTGTAGGCCTTGGTCTCATTCTCAAAATATATCTTGGCTACGTGCTTGACACTCACATCCTTTAGCTTCTCCTTGAGAGGGGCATCCTCATACTCCCAATACTTTATCGGCATGATTATCTATCCAAAGAAAAAGATTTATTGGTATCCTATTTCCTGTAGACAAGCGTGACTATGTCTCCGTCCATCAGTACATGCTCCAATCCCATTCTCTGCGCCTTGAATTTCGCACTAGGCCCGGTTACATATGCGCAGACCGCATCCTTCGCAGTTTTGGAATTCAACTTTTTGGCAGCATCCAATACTGTGCTCCCGTAATCGAGCACAAGCGGCTTTTCAAAATCCGCAATTCCTCCCTTCGGCCTGAGATAGATTCTTACAAGCCCTAAAGAGACAAAGATGGTTTCCTTAAGCAAATCTATGTTTGTCATATGCTCTGCGCTTATGGGCACAGCACGCATTCCTGTTTTTTTCTCCACCTCTGCAATTATCCTTTTAACTTCAGAATCGGTCTTCTGATCTATCTTGTTTACTGCAACCACTGCATCCAGATACATGACCTGACCGTCAAGAAATTCCTCAAACTCCTCTTCAGAACAGTCTCCGCTGAGGTAAACATTTGCATTGAATATCTTGTGCCTGTTAAGAGCATCCAGAATTTTTTCACGCGGTGGTACTCTTCCAAAGCTAGAGGATATGGTAACCCCTCCTGATGGCTTCTTCTCAACTCTTATCAAAGGCCTTTTTGAGTTGACTCTTATCTTCCCGAGTTTCAACTCCTCAATAAGCTTGAATATCCCGTTGTAATCGTTTATGTCGACTACAAATAGGATAAGATCTGCAGCTCGCATAACACTTATTATCTCTCTTCCCCTGCCTTTTCCTTCATGCGCCTCCTCAACTATCCCCGGAAGATCGAATATCTGTATGGTGGCGCCTTTGTAACCAAGGCTCCCTGGAATGACATCCAGAGTCGTGAAAGCGTAACCTGCCACTTTGGATTCCACTCCTGTAAGTGCGTTAAGAGTTGAAGACTTGCCCGCATTAGGGAATCCCACCATGCACACCGTCGCATTGCCGCTTTTCTTGATGGAGAAACCCTGGCCCTTCTTCCCACTCTTCTTCTCCATCTGCTCTTTAATGTCGGAAATCTTCGCCCTGAGTATACCCAAATGCTTGTTTGTCGCCTTGTTGTATTTGGTTCCACTATACTCCCTCTCAAGCTCTTCAAGTTTCTTCTTCAGAGCTTCTTTGTCGGACAAATTATCACTTGTATTCAGATAAAAACATTTTACAGGTGTAAAAACCTTTTATCATGCTCAATATTACTGAAATTATCTTTTAAATATATGCTTAACTTCATTTATATCGTGAATAAAATGGCAAAAGCAAAGAAAAAGGCTAAGTCAAAGGCCAAGAAAGCAAAGCCAAAGAGAAAGAGATAATTTAAGGATGAAGTTTTTTTCATTTTCTTTTTTTCATCCTTTATCTCTTTTCTTTTCTTCTTCTTTTTTCATTTCATTCCTGCAAATTTCGAGAAGTTTTTCTTGAATGCCCTATCATTCTTCATAAGCCCTGCAATCTTCTTCATCCTGTTGAAGTCATTCAGCAAACCTCTCACATCCTTCTCCGTTCTTCCGCTACCTTTTGCTATTCTCCTTATGCGATCCGGATTCCTGACCAATTTCTCATCATTTCTCTCCGCTTTTGTCATAGACCCTATTATCGACTCATAAATCTTAAGTTTGCTCTCCCCTCCCTCAACCATCTCCTTGGGAACATCTGCAAGGCCCATCATTCCCAATACGTTTTTCATGGGTCCCATCTTTGACATCGCTTTCAACTGCTGGTAGAACATGTCAAAATTAAGTTCGTTTATATCGCTAATCTCCTTTACTCCGACGCTCTTCGCTGCTTCGTTGACCTTTGCAATCAGTGATTCTATGTCAGGCATTCCAAGCAGCCTGCCGACAAACTTCTTCGAATCATAAAGTTCCAGGTCTGCAAGTTTCTCTCCCATACCTATGAAGGCTACCTTTGCTCCGGATTCATTTACGGCGCTCAGTGCACCTCCTCCCCTTCCAGATCCGTCCATCTTTGTAACTATAACTCCGTTTATTCCAACTGCAGAACCGAACTCTCGTGCCTGCCTGCCCGCAACCTGCCCTATATCTGCATTTATCACGAGGAATCTTTCATCAGGCTTGAAGGCAGAATCGATCTCCTTAAGCTCCCTTATCATCTCAGCATCCATGCCGCTCCTTCCACTGGAATCGCATATTATAACCTTCTTGTTCTTCAGCTCATCCAATCCCTTCCTGACAATCTCTTTTACGTCCTTCCCGCCTTTTATCCCATAGAACCCTGCCCCTGCCTGCTTCGCTACGCTCTCCAGCTGTTCATAAGCTGCAGGCCTGGATATATCACAGCATATAACTCCTACGCCAAGTCCCCTATCCTGATAAAACTTGGCAAGCTTTCCTGTGGTTGTGGTCTTACCAGAGCCATATATTCCCATTAGCAGTATGCGCTTGGGTTTTATCTCAGGGGTGTAATCCTTTCCCATAAGTTTTACAAGTTCCTCGTAAACCATGTTGGTTATGTACTCCCTCGGACTTATCCCGTCAGGAAGCTTCTCCTTAAGTGCAGCATCCTCTATCTTGCCGGTAAGCGCCATCACAAGATTCAGTTCCACATCAGACGATATCAATGCACGCTGGAGCTCCTTGTTGAACTCGCGTATGGTCTTGGCGTCTATTATGGTAGCTCCGCTGAGCTTTGCGATAGCTTTCCTCAGGCCTTCTCCAAGATCCATAAAATCACATATAATATTATATTAACTGCTATATAAAATAAGTCCGTTAAACAGAAACTCATATAAATAACGCAACCTAATCCCTATAAATCATGGGCTCGTAGCTCAGCCTGGTCAGAGCGGCGGTCTTATACGGCATCAGCCTAAGTTAGCCGTAGGTCAGGAGTTCAAATCTCCTCGGGCCCATTATTCTTCCCTTAAACTGTTAAGACATGCAACTTGACTTCCAGTACGTATCAGAATTATAAGGCACTTATAGGTAACATATACTATGACATTAAATATAAATAATCCTTCGCATTCGTCTAACGTTAAAGAAAAGCCTTTTATATCATCATAATTCTACTCAGATACGATTTTATGGCACTCAAATCCATGCCAACGTATACGTTTTCTATAGAGTTCACAGAACCTAAAAATACATTGGTCCTTTTCGGGCATACAAATTCGGACTATGACATGTCCATGAAGCTTCTGGAGGAAAAGGAGCTGCGCCCTCTCACTTACAAGGAAGCCCTGATCACAATAAGTCAAGACTATAATTTACTGGGAGAGTTAAAAGGCAAATGGTTCTACATAGCAAACGACAAGGAAGCTCACAAGCTTGTAAATCATTACTTTTTCAACAAGCGCGGCAAGCTTACTCACGGGGAACGCGACCCTGAGAGAAACCTGTATGCGTGGTTTGGAGAAAAACCTCTTTCTATAATAGTAAATAACGACGAGGACACTAGGGAAAGCGGCAGGCGCTTCACATTAGATGCAAGTCTGCCGGAGATATATGCCGCTCCAGTGGTTCTAGGGATACGTCCGAGAAGCGAAGTAGAACTGCACATAAGCGGAAACTTGGCATTGGCCATCATGGGCTCAGAAAATCACGATGCGATAAAGAAAGCATTCAGGAGCTGAATCTCCTGCATAGGCTGTGCAACAAAGAATAAAGGGATAATGTATGGAACGTCTTATACACAAAAATGAAGGAACGAGCGTAGAATTCAAGGAGTTTGCCGGAACAGGCGTATTCATCGCATATGTCCATACGAACCTTAAAACAGCCCTTGCCTATGCGCAGGAAAAAGGCATGCGTCTTATTGATTATCAGGAAGCCTTTCTAAAAATCGACAAGAACGCGAAGCTTAAAGATGAGCTGAAAGATTCATGGTTTTATGTGAACGGAATCTGCCCTCCAAAATCTGATTATTACAATTTTAATGACAACTTCACAGTTACTGGTGACCTTACCGCCGGTAAGGTGGAAAATATAGAGAAAAATGTATATGTGAGGAAGATAGCGAATCCATATCCTTTATCAGTAGATGTGCACAACGACAGTATCGCAAGGAACTTCGGAAGAAGGTACCTGCTTAATGCCCAGCATCCTCCTGACAGGATAGCTCCTGTGATTTTAGGAGTTATGGTGGGCGAAGGCCCAAAATCCTGTAATACAAAGATATCCGAGACCAAAAGAGGAGTATCAGTCACGGGAATAACTGCCAAGGATCTGCATGAAATGCACCAAAAGGCAGACTTTCAGCTCTCCAAAGCCGAGGAGTATCTGGGGAAGGAAAATCTAACACATATCCGTGCCTTCGTAGATATCTTCAGGAAAAAATAACTACCCTAATTCCCAGGTTATAAATTAATTAACATTTAAAAACTTTGCAAACGAATGTAAACCATGGCATTCATAGATAACCTTGCGTTCTCGCTTTTTGCGATAAGCATGGCAGGATTCATACTCCTATATGTTATAAGCTCAATGTACTTCGTATACAAAAGGAAGCGCAAAGATTTCTCAGAATACCTTGACAGTGCAAGCATCCCATTAGCCGTTCTAGGAGCATTCATGTTCATCACAGGTCTATGGGGACAGTTCACATGGCCGCTCCCAGGCAGCTACAACATCCTCTTCTATGACCCACTCGTAGCATTCAGCATACTCCTTATATCATTCTCACTGGCAATAAGGCTAAAGGCAAAGCTCGAATATGCAGGCTTCCTCGGACTCATGATAGGTCTCATAGTAATAGCATATGGGATAGAGGGATATGGTATAGGGCTGACCCAGGAACCAATAGCGCTTTTTGCAATGTATTTCTTCTACGGAGCAGCCGGCATACTCGGCTATCCCGTCTCGTTAATAGTAGACAGGCTCCCAGGACTCCAGAAAAACGTATGGATGGGATGGGAGATATTACTCATACTGTTCTGGCTCGCCCTTTTCGCTGCAAGCGTATTGGCAGGAGTCGTAGGCGCCGCAGCGATACCTGCACACCTTCTTACTCCTCCTTGATTCTTACGGCTTCTATAAACGCCTTCATACCATTCTTGGACAAATAGTCAAGGCTCCTTCTGGCAGGGCTCTTAGCCTCATCCAGATTCCTGCGCAGAGGGTCTAGATATTTCGTGTCCTCTCCAATCTTCTCCAATCCCCTACCTGCATAGTCCAACATTATCGATTCAAGCGTGACTACACCTCTATATCCAAGTCTGCCTAAGGAGACACCATTTTCCATAGCCTCTCTTCTCAATGAGCTAAGGTACTCTCTATCATACCTCTGTATGTCGTCCCACGCTTCCCTGGCGTTTGCAGCCAATCCCAAAGTCAGCGCCCCTACTGCCATTATCTCCTTTATGCTGCTCTGCATGCTTACAGAAGTTAATTCCACTGTTCCATGCCTGCCTCTTGGCCTTGCATCGGTCCAACAGGTGCGTTCGTGATAAAAGAAATCAATAGGTTCCGGGGAAATAATGGGAGAGGTCTTCATTTTCTCATTGCTATCTACAAATACGACTTCGGTACTACCGTTGTTTATGAACTCCTTGAACTTGCCTATTCCATTGAATGAAACCACTCTGCCCTGCCTTACAGTATACAAAGGCGTTACGTTGAGCATTATATCAACATATTCTTCAACGCTTCCTATAGGCTGCATTATTCCCCTTCTGGACTCGTTCGCCTTCCTCTTTTCCTTACCATGAAAGTCTACCATGTCAGTGACAATGCCTCTATAATCTGCAAAGCCCACCCCCCTGCCTTTTATTACGGAAGAATTCGCAGTGAGCGAAATTATAGCCGGCGAATAAAAATTAAGCACATTGTTAACCAATGGCATCTCTTCAGCATTTGCCCTAACATGAACCTTTTCAGATGCGATCAATCCCAGATAGCAGAATCTGTCATTCAATTTACCTGAGAGAATACGGTTTTTACAGTTCCCTATTATTAAACTATTATCGGCCTTAGATACAGGTTGGCTTCCATAAGCCAATGCTGCTACCTTTGCCTTTTCGGAAGCCATGGCAATATGGTTCCACACATCTACCAACATTTTCTCCGCTTCGCGCAGGTTTGTAGCCAAAGGCAATTTTACCTCAAGCACACTGCTCCTGAAGTCTGAACCAACCTTGGTCTCCTTTCCATCAAAACTCTCAGATGCAAAAAAACCCTTTTGGGATACATTCCAGGAACTATCGGTTCCTATCTCCCTTATCAGGTTTGTCATATCCTGTACCCTTGCAGCTTCGCCAAAATGATACGAATTCATTCTCACTATAGGGAGATCAAGTGCGATCTTTAATCTATCACGTCCCTCTTTGTCAAAACACCTTTCATAACTCTCTTTGAGCTGTTTCTCCAATACAACACCAAGCACATACTCTAATTAATCATATTTTTACAAAATAAACTCGCAACGGTTTTATATCAGGCATAGGCAGTCAAAACCACATGAAGTGTGCACAGAAAACTGCTACGCCTGCAAAACCTTTTCGTAACAAACAAAGAACACTAACTCAGAATCAGATATTTAAGACTTTTGTCCAGTTTTGCCTTTTGACGTCTTAACCAATTTCTGTTTATTCCTATTCCTCTCCAGTGTGATCATCATCAGAATCAAAAAGGCTGCTCCGACGATTATCATCCCAGCAGCTATCATATAATAATCAAAATAAGAACTCTGGTGAATGCCTATTCCTATAAGAAAATTCATCGGTTTCGAGTAGGCCAGCATTCCAAATCCTATGAAAAAGTTCATCACTGCGAACAGCGGCGGGATTGCAGGAAGTGCGACAGAATACCTTTTCAGGAGCCACATTGTAAAGATAAGCCCTGCAACGGCACCCAACGCAGCTACGATAGGCAAGTAGTATACATTAATCGCAGCTATACTTCCTGTAGGGACTGACAGATAAGCTGTAGATATGAACAATCCCACTGACATGACCAGGGGAAGCGTAAGATCCCCTGCCCCAAGCTGTATCTGGGATAGGACCGGCATCTCACCTGATTCTATTACCTCCTTTATTACCGGATCCTTTATCTGATTCTTCTTAACTTCGTCCTTCAGTTCTGCCAGCACCTTCCTGTCAGCCTGAGCCCGTGGCACAATCTCCACATTCGAAGAGCCTATCAGCAGCGATAGGTTCTCATTAGAAGCTGCCTTTGCAAGAACCAGCATATGCTTTGTCACAAAAACCGCTATGTAATCGTACATTGCCATTATGAACATAAACACATACGCAAGAACGAAACCATAGTTGCCTATTATTATCCCCAGCCCTATACTTGAAGTGAGGGCAGCAAAATTCCTCAAATGCTTTACCCTGTTTTTAGCTATTACTACTATCGCGCCAAACAGTATCGCAACCGCGGCCATATACGTGACATTAACATTGTAGAAGATGGTAGTAAGTATGAAGAAGAACATGACTATGGTTCCAAAGCCTATTGCAAAAGATTCGACAAGCCTGAACAGTAACGTTCCTTTATTCTTGTAAAGTCTCAGTATCGCAAGTATCAGTATCGCAAATACTGCTATCGATGCAACATCATAAGCTGCCAGCAAAAAGGGATTGCTCAGATAAGAACTGCTGTTGCTTGAGATGACTGTTGTCTGTACAGGCGTAAGCGAAAAGACTGCGATGAAGAGACCGAAGAACTGCACTATCATGAAGAGAGTTATTATCTCTACCAGCTGTCTATACCCTATTCTCCTCTCCAGTCAAACACCACTACTCTTCACGCTTTACAAGCTTATATACTCCCTGCTTAGGAGAGTAAATATCTCCTGAACGCTCAAGCTCCGCCATGTACTTGGTTGTCGTGGAGCGGTCAATGCCTTCCTTTTCAGCCTCTTCAAGGATTCTTACCATCCTCGCTCCATTCTCTTCAGCATCAATCTTCTTTATAACATTCAGAAGCTTCCCAATCTTTGCCACTTTCTCCTTAGGTATGCCCATTATGACATCTATGTCTCTTCTGCCTTCGCTATCGACTCCCAATGTGCTCAGCATATAATCAAACAGTTTTATTGATAACTCAGCATCCTTATCTGATACTGTGTCAATAAGCTTTGACTTTGCGCTTGCTTCTGCAAGCCTTATCAGTCCCTCTATCTGCCTTGCAGTTATCGGGGTAGTGCCCTGTTTTGCACCTCTTGACCTGAGTTGTATATAGAACTCCTCTATCCTTGCAGAAGCTTCAGGAGTGAGCCTGGGCTTCACATTCCTCTTCGCATAAGCTATATACTTCCTAAGAATCTCATAATCCATCGGCGGTTTCTTAAGCTCTTCGAATGCAACAGTTATTCCTGCATTTGAATTTCCGGCAACTTCATGCTGCATAAGTATGTGCTTCGCAATCCTCTTATCCTGCTCCTCATCCATTACGTCCCTTATAGGAAATATGAGATCGAATCTTGACATGAGCGGTGCAGGTATATTGAACTGGTCAACAGGGTAAGCGGTAGTCTCAAACCTTCCATACTTCGGGTTTGCAGCGGCAAGCACCGAAGTCTTTGTAGAGAATCTTGCAACTATTCCTGCCTTTGCGACGCTTATCGTCTGTGATTCAAGGGCTTCGTGGAGAGCCGATTTATCATCCTCCCCTATCTTGTCAAACTCGTCTATACTTACCTCTCCTCCAGAGCCCAGTACAAGTGCGCCTGCCTTGAGCGTCCAGCCTCCTTCAGAAAACTCGTCACGCTCTGCAGAGGCGGTGAGACCTGCTGCGCTTGTAGACTTTCCGCTGACATATATTCCTTTAGGGACAAGGCTGGTTACAGCCTGCAGCAGCCTTGTCTTTGCGCTTCCGGGATCCCCTATAAGCAATATGTGTATATCATTCCTTATCATACCTCCGTCTATCAGCTGCTTGTCAGGTGTTCCTCCGAACAACTGGAGGGCAAGCGCCTTCTTTATATCGTCATGCCCATATATGGAAGGGGCTATCGATTCAGCTATCTTCTCGAATATTCTAGGGTCCTTTGAAAGTTCTATTATCTGCCTCTCATCCTCATCCGTTATATCAAGCTCTGCAAACTCCTTCTGTTTATGTATTATAGCATTGGCTTCGAAGAAAACAGTGAAGAGCAGCTTATCCTCCTTTCCACGGAAAGCACGCCTGGGCCTTATCCTCAGAACGCCTGTTATCTCCACCCTGTCTCCAGGGAGAACCGTATTTACAAGATCATCAGCAAGCCATACCTCAAGCTGCCACGTAGGGGTGGAACCTTTAAGCTTTTCAAGCGGGTCCTGGACCGCAATCCTCTGCATGTTTATGAATTCAGATTCTTTGTTTATCTGCTTCAGCGCCTTTCTCTTGCACTGTGGGCAGACCTCGGGAACCTCCTCCTTAGTTATCTGTTCTTTTATTACAGTGTCGCAGAACATACACTTGTAAGTTGCAAAACTTATCTTGGGTATTATCTCTGAACGCTTGACGACAAGCGAATCTACAGTTATCATACGACCTATGTACTCAGAACCAACATTCTGTATGAGAGGGGCGTCTATGCTGGATCCAAAAAATCTTGGATGTGCCTGGTCCTTTGAATTTTCATGCGGATTTAACTTAGCGAGTGCGGAATTCGCAACAGGAAGTATCGCGTCAGGATCGTTTATGAGTGCAGTAGCCAGGTCTATATCAAACTTCTCAAGATTGCCTATATCTATGTTTATACTCCTCTTCTCAGGATACTCCAGATACAGCTCGTTTATCCCGTCAATATAATAAGAATTGTAAAATTCAAGGAACTTCTCCTCTATCTGCTCCTTTTCTATAACGTCCATAAAATCAGCCCCTGACTAAGTATAACTCAATGTCAATATTTTATATAACTAACTGCGCTTACCAGTGCAGTTCCACTATTCGCCCATATTCGCCAAAAGAGCGCTTTTCTAAGAAAATGCTTTATAACTGAGCGTATAATTAGATTCGTATCAACATGCCGAAATTCTACGTAACAACGCCCATATTCTATATGAATGGGAAGCCGCACATAGGCCACGCGTACGCCGTAACTATAGCTGACGTGCTGGCAAGATGGCACAGGCTAAAAGGCGATGACACCTTCTTCCTCACAGGTACGGACGAGCATGGGGAGAAGGTGGAGAAGAAAGCGATAGAGGAAGGCTTATCCCCACAGGAACACGTTGACAGGCTTTCGGAAAACTTCAGGCAGACATGGAAGAAGCTTAACATTTCTAACAACGATTTCATAAGGACAACAGAAAAACGCCACGAGGATGCTGTAAGGCACTTCGTAAAGCTGATGCACGATAATGGTGACATCTATGAAGGCACATATGAAGGCTGGTATTGCACTCCGGATGAGACCTTCATCCCGGAATCACAGCTCATAGATGGGAGATGCCCTGAATGTGGAAGGGAGGTAAAGAAGCTCAAGGAGGAGACCTACTACTTCAGGCTCTCCAGATACCAGGATAAACTCCTTGAATACTATTCTGAGAACCCTGATTTCATACTTCCGAGGAAGAGAAGATCCGAGATTGTCAACAGGGTAAAGGAAGGACTCAAGGATCTAAGCATGACGAGACCATCGGTAAAATGGGGGATACCATTTACATTCAACGAGAAGCATACTGTATATGTGTGGGTAGACGCACTTATCAACTACCTGTCTGCTCTAGGATGGCCTGGCTCGGAACCTAAGTACTGGCCTGCAGACGTGCATCTTGTAGGCAAGGACATAATGTGGTTCCATTCTGTAATATGGCCTGCAATGCTCATGTCAGCAGGGTTCAAGCCTCCAAAATCAGTACTTGTAACTGGGCATTATATCGTTGAAGGAAAGAAGATGTCCAAATCTCTTGGAAATGTTACGGATCCGCTGGAGCTGACAGATAAATATTCTGTAGATGCACTAAGGTACTTCCTCATGAGGGAGATACCGCTAGGTGACGACGGTGATTTTTCAGAGCAACTGCTCAAGGCGAGGAACAACAACGAGCTCGCATCAGATCTTGGAAATCTTGTATATAGAGTACTTACCATGACAGAGAAATATGAAGGCAAGCTGGAAGGTACGCCTGAACTCGAAAAGAGCCTCGAATTAAAGACCTTCCAGGATGAGATGGACAGATATGATACCTACAAGGCCCTTGAGACACTCTGGAGGTTCATAAAAGCCTCTAACAAGTATATAAACGATACCAAGCCCTGGGAGCTGGAAGGGGAGGCGCTCTCAAACGCCTTATACAATTCGGTGGAAGCATGCAGGATAATATCTATACTAATATCCCCATTCATGCCGGATACTGCAGAGAGGATAAGCAAACAGCTTGGAATACCTCTCGGCAGGCTTGAGGATTGCAGATTCTCAAAAATAGGCTATCTGCCAAAGAAAGGCGCTCCTCTATTCAATAGGGTAGACTAAGTCCTTTCACAGAGGCACTCTGGTCAATCCCTTATGGAATTACGTAGAGTCTCTACTATCTTATGGCTTATTACTCCGTTCTTCTCTGCGTCTTTCAGCTGACCAAGACCTGACCACAGCATCGCTTTCCTAAACAACCTCCTATATTCGTAATCCCTTCTGTTAATGCTGCTTTCTGGGAGTACCTTCTCATCAGCATCTGTTTTAGACTTACTCCTTTCAGATATTATACTGTTCATATCAACAGTAATACCAAGGCAAACATCCAATTTATAAGCCTTGTCTTTAATCGCAGATAAACGTATATTTTAGTAAGCCTGATAAATCTATCCTGTCAAATATAGCTTCATGGGGGAAAGGTACGGAAGGAAGGAGATGCAGTTCTTCACCTGTACTTCTTGCTTCGAGGATTATAAGGTAGTATACCCTTATGACTCGGCCAAGGACGCGGATTTCATGTGCAGGTGCGGCGGTAAGCTGGAGAGGTTCTCAAGATACGAAGCCATGCTCCTCTTCAACCAATAAAATACACATGCGCGCATTCAGGTATAGGCGCCATCATAGGTTATTATCAACTGCGTTGTCGGCTGATACCCCGGGGGCGTATAATTGAGGAAAATATACGCTACGACCGGTTTGCTGACCTCTCCGCTTAGTTTTCCATACACTCCGTAGCAATAAATGTAAAAAGTTCCTTCAGAGCTGCCGTAGAAGGTGGTTCCTACGGGACTATCTCCTGAAGGATAGAAGGAATTGGAAGAGGTAACTCCGGTATTTCCATACTCGGGTCCGGTACCTGTAGAATTCAATTGCGATGTGCATGCAAAGCCGTTTATTTTCATGTTTGTAACTATGTTCTGCGACATCTTAAGTGTGAGCAATCCGGAAGCATTCATATTTATGTAATCACAGCTGAATCCCGGTTGCGCAGTGCAGGTATTCTGGGTGAAGCCATAGGCGCTCCCGAACCCTACCTCATATATTATCACTATGGCTATGATTATGACAAGTATGGCAAAGCCATACGAAGACATGAAGTCTAAGGCTGCCTGCCCCTTCAAAACTTTCGGATTCAATTACTTCGCCTTCATCTCCATCTTTGCTTCGAAATCGGAGACTTTGTACTTGAATTCCTCATCTGATTTTATTAACCCTTTCTCTTTCAGGAACTGCCTTGCAAGCAGATAGTAGACGAGCGCCAACGACCTCCTTCCCTTGTTGTTGCAAGGTATTACGAGATCAACGAACTTTATCCAGTTGTCTGTATCGCACAGCGCCACTATAGGTATGTTTGTCTCGCTAGCTTCCTTTACGGCCTGCTTCTCGTTTCTCGTATCGCTTATAAGTATGACTTCAGGTTCCATATAATCATCACGGTTAGGATTTGTCAGAATTCCAGGCATCACCCTGCCCGTTATTACCTTCACCCCTGTTATCTCTGCGAACTTCTCAGCAGCCGCAACGGCGTATATTCTAGAAGCCGTAACGACGATGTCCTTCGGATCGTATTGGGCAAGCAACGCAGCAGCAGCCTTTATCCTGCCGTCTATTGTATTAAGGTCTAGAAGATAGAGCCTGTCCTCCCTAACTTTGTAAACAAACTTCTTCATCCCAGGGGTCTTTATCTTTGTCCCTATGTGTATTCCTGCCTCTAGGTAAACGTTCTGATCTATCAACAGTTCTTCAGCCATTTTTTCACCATGAATTTATTGGGGTCGCCGAGAGCCTCATGGTTTTTGCAAACACAAAAGCCATTTTGAACTCGGGTCATATGCTCCCTAAGCATAGAGCCTAACCAGACTAGCAGACGACCCCTAATCTTATGTATCATCTATATTTTTATCTCTATCTAAATACAATGCAAGAATTTACTTCTTGTTGTATTCTATAATCTCATCTATAAGGTCCGTGTGTCCTATGAGCATGCGCCTGCAGCAGTATCTCTTGACCCCAAGGTCATTAAGTACTTTCTGCGGATCCTCCTTGCCTTCATTAACACGCTTGCTGAACTCTTCCCATTTGTCGGCAACTACCTGACCGCATGAGAAACACCTTACCGGAATCATCATAGTATCACTTAAATATCATCTGTAGGACTTCTGGAACCTGGCTC
>CAZCSE010000009.1:0-18159 GCA_964501245.1 Microcaldota archaeon
ATAAGGGTTATTTTATGGAAAGCGTAATGACAATAAGTCTCAGCAAGAAACTCGGGGAGATGCGAAAGCCGAGAGGCATAAGGAATGCAGCTTCAAGGATTAGGTTCCTTGTAGCAAGAAGCGCAAAGGTAGACATGGGCTTCGTAAGCATAGATCCAGAGGTAAACAACTATCTTCTCTCAACTGCAATAAAGAACAGGTCAAAGATAAAGCTTAATGTGAGCAGGTCAGGCAATGAGGTCAAGGTAGCGCTGCACGGTGCGAAACCTGTACAGAAGCAGGCTCAGGCAGATAAACAGAAGCCTTCTGCAAAGACCGTAAGTGCTGCACCGAAGAAGGATGAAGCAAAGCCTGCAAAGGCAGCTTCACCTGCAAAAGCGACATCAGAAAGCGCAAAGCCTGCTATAAATAACGCTCCTGCTGCAAAGCCAAAGCCAGATGCTGACAAAAAGCAGGAGAAGAAGGCTGAAAAAGAGTCCAAAGAAGGTAAAAAGTAATGAACCTACTAAAGAGGAACATCAACGGGAACAGCTATGTCGGCGCGTTCTCATCTTCCTCTGAAGACATCACCCTGATAAGCAGGGGAGTATCCACAAAGGACGAATCGATAATACGAGAGACGCTAGGCACGGATATATTCAGGATATCTGTCAGCGGTTCAAACCTTGTTGGCATATATGCGGTACTCAACTCAAACGGCATCCTTTTTCCGGAGATGATCTACACTGAAGAGTTGAAGGAGCTCAATCATCTGAAAGACAAGCTAAGAATAGGCACGCTCAAGAGCGACATGAATGCGCTTGGCAACAACATCCTGGCTAACGACAAGGTAGCAATAATAAACCCGAACTTCCAAAAGGCAGAAGCAGAGGTCATAGCTGACGTTCTCGATGTCGAGATAATACGCATGGCGATAGGCGGATACGAGACAGTAGGGGCAAACAATATACTTACAAACAAAGGCATGGTGCTAAACAACTTCGCTTCGGACGATGAGTTGGAGGAGGCAAAGAGCATTGTAAAGAACGTTTCGCAGTCCACGGCAAACCTCGGCTCTGTATTCATAGGTCTTGCCTCCGTTGCGAATACAAAAGGTATAATAGTGGGAGAGGATACGACAGGATTCGAGCTTGCAAGGATGGAGGAAGGGCTCAGCGAATGATGCAAGAATTTATTATTATAATAATAGAATAAATAGTGGTATTCATGGCTTCAGAGAATAATGAGAGAACACCGGATGCGAATGAGCTCTACATGCAGCTTCAGTACCTTCAGCAGGCATACTCGCAGCAATACGAGGTGCTTAACCAGAGCATAGACAATTATACGGCAATGCAGACTGTACTGAGAGGCAACATAGAGATCCTAGAAGGCAGCAAGAGGATGGAAGGGAAGGAGATACTGGTAAATACGGAAGGTGGAATGTATCTGAATGCCGAGACCAAAAAGATCAACAGTGTAATAACCTATATAGGCGCGGGATATCTTGTGGAACAGAATCTTGATGATGCAAAGCAGTTCTTTGAGGATAGGATAAAGAAGGCGGATGAGCTTATGTCAAAGCTCATAGCACAGAGACAGAAGATCAGGGAGGAGCTTGCTGACATAAACTACAGGCTAGGTGCGCTACAGGCACAGGGATTGCTGTAGAAGATGCTTTCAGTGGTGTAGATGTTCGAGGGGCTGAAGAAGCGCTTATCTAATTTCATGGACTCGGTAGTAAGCAAGGAGAAGGCCGAGATTAAAAAGGAGGAAGAACAGGAGCAGCATCCCGAAGCGATTACAAAAGAACGAAAAGCCGATATCGGGGAGGACAACAAGGTCCATATTGCAGAAGAACCAACTACAAAACAAAAGAGCCACGCTGAGGTAAACGAGACTAGAAAAATTGAACTGGTAACCGTCAGTGAAACCCCCAAGAAAGAAGACCATAATAAACCAGACCATAATGCAAACAAGGCACATGCTGAAGAGATCAAAACGCAGCAAAGCCACAAAGAAGAAAAGAAAGAGGAACCTGCTGCTTCTTCTAAAGTGTATCATGCAGCCCCTAAGCACGATGATACTAAGATACAAGAAAAGCATCATGAGAAAAAGCCAACGGTAGGAACGGCAACAAAGATAAAAGGGATATTCCTTGGGAACCTGCACCTTAAAGAGGGAGATATAGACCCATTCATAAGCGCCCTTAAGATAGGGCTCCTCGAATCCGATGTAAATTATGACGTAGTGGAAAAGCTTACGGATGAGATAAGGAAGGACATGCTCTCCAGAAGCATAAGTTCCAGAGGGATTGACAATGAGATAAGGCAGATAATACGCGAGTCGATACAGAAGATTCTTGCAAAGAGAAGCGGTTCAGACCTTCTTGAAGTTGCAAAGCAGAAGAAAGCTGCTCACGAGCTGCCTCTCAAGATCCTTTTTATAGGTCCAAACGGGGCAGGAAAGACGACGACAATGGCAAAGATAGCGAACATGTTCATAACCAACGGCTTCACCTGTGTAATGTCAGCAAGCGACACATTCAGGGCAGCAGCCATAGAGCAGACCACATTCCATGCGGATAAGCTGGGAATAAGAGTGGTGAAGGGTGCATACGGCTCAGATCCTGCAAGCATAGCCTTCGATGCGATAGCGCATGCCAAGGCGCATAATGTAGATGTTGTATTGATGGACAGCGCGGGCAGGCAGGAGACCAACAAGAGCCTTGTCGAAGAGCTGAAGAAGATAGCAAGAGTAACAAAACCTGACATGAAGATATTCATAGGCGAATCTATCGCAGGCAACTCTCTTCTCGACCAGGTAAAAGCGCTGAATGAAGCGGTATCGATAGACGGCATAATACTTACGAAGCTGGACTGCGATGCAAAAGGCGGCAACACAATATCCTTGCTTAGCGAGCTATCCATACCTATACTATTCTTCGGGATAGGGGAGAAGTACAACGACCTGATGCCTTACGACCCTGATTTTATCATCGACAACATACTTCCGAACAACTGAATTCGCAATTAATGATTCGTATTTTGGGAGGGCATTCTGTTTATTCCACAATTGGCAGATACGAGAAAGCTTTTTAATATATGATCCTGCGCAATAGATTCTTTGGCGACAAGATGGCATTTACTCTATTCAGAGCGAGGCAGAGTGAAACAAAAGCAGCTCCTGCAAAGGAGGAAGAGTGGTTTAACAACGATTTCAAGCAGATATGGGATAGCGGCATATACATAACAAACAACGACGCAAAGCGCAAGCATGCATTTGAACTCCTTGAAGAGGATAATCTTAGGCCTATCAAGTATGACGAGCTTCTTGCAAGCTTCTCGAAGTACCCTTATCTAAGAAAAAAGCTAGAGGGCAAACTCTTCCACATAGAAGGTTCAGGTTCAATCGGAGGGTACGGGATGTTCGATGGTAACGGGAGTGTTTCTGTGCCTGATTGCTATACCGTTAATGATAAGGGAGAGCTGAAGAAGGGAAGGGGAGATATATACAAGAATGTACATGTATATACTGGAAGGCATCCGTTGGTATTCTATGTCCCAATGGAGCATGCTGTAGAGCATATAGGTGCAAATTTCATAATATATGCAAACCAGTCACCTTCCTACATATGCTCTATCATAGTCGGAGTCAAGAAGGAAGCAAAGAAGGAGCAGGAGATATTTGCAGAGACTAAAGCAGCAATGGTAGAAGCGCTAAGAGTAGCATGATGTAGATGCAGGATTAGGATTCAGCACTGCGTTTATCTGACTGCATTCTTCGGGTCGAGTATCTTCTGCAGTCTCTTCCTATCCATTATCTTCATCTCCAGGCATACCTGCATTACGCTCTTGTTCTGGAGAAACGCCTTTCTTGCAATGTCTGCTGCCTTTGCATAGCCTATGTACGGAGTCAGAGCCGTCGCTATAGAGAGGTCATTCTCAAGGTTCTGTTTTATCCTCTTCTCATCTGCGGTTATGCCCTTGACGCATCTCTCCCTGAACGCTTTCATCCCGTTCGAAAGTATCCTTATGGAAAAGAGTATATCAAATGCTATTATCGGCATATATACGTTTAGCTCAAGCTGCCCTGCATTAGCTGCCTCATTAACTACAAGGTCATTTCCTATCACCTGGAAGCAGACCATATTCATCATCTCTGCCATGCTTGGATTGATCTTTCCTGGCATGATGGACGATCCTGGCTGAACTGCCGGAAGCTTAATCTCACCTATCCCTCCACGCGGTCCTGAATTCAGGAGCCTAAGATCATTTGAAAACTTATTCAAGGCAACTGCACAATCTCTTAATGACGCACTTACTGCAAGTTCATCAATCTTGTTGGACATAGGTCCGAAAGGACTCTCTATAAGGGCGAAATTCTCTTTTGTAAGCTTCCTTATCTCCATGATAACTGCCTTCCTGTACCTGTTGCCTGCATTCATTCCTGTGCCTACTGCTGTGCCACCTATAGGTAACATAAGCAGCTTTTCATTCGCTTCCTTTATGTATGCTCTTGCGCTTCTTGCCGCGTAAGCATAAGAGGAAAACTCCTCGCCAAGCAGTATCGGCACAGCATCCTGGAGATGCGTCCTGCCAAGCTTTACTATCGATTTGAACTCTTTGCTCTTCTTATCGATAGTTGCTATCAGTTCATCAATCTCAACAAGAAGCGAATCGTTTATCTCCTTATGTATTGCAATCCTCATAGCCGTGGGCATAGTATCGTTTGTAGACTGTGACATATTAACGTCGTCATTCGGATGCACGATTCTGTAATCTCCCTTCCTACCTCCAAGTATCTCTATTGCCTTATTTGCTATAACCTCATTTACATTCATGTTTGTGCTTGTACCTGCCCCTGCCTGGAAGGCATCAAGGACAAAATTCTCATCAAGCTTGCCTGCAAGAACTGCGTCGCACGCTCTTATTATCGCATTTCCTTTTCTACTCTCAAGTTTTCCTATATCCATGTTGGCAGAAGCAGCTGCTCTCTTCACAATTACATATGCGTAGATAAGTTCTTTCCCGACCTTCATCCCTGATATCTGGAAGTTGTTGTAAGCACGCATAGTCTCAGATCCGTAATAAGCATCTGCAGGCAGCCTTACGCTTCCGAGAACATCCTTCTCATTCCTATGCTTCATTTCTTTTCACCAAAATCTGATATGATAGAAGCCTTGAGCAGCTGTATTGCAGATGCAGGATCGACTCCCTTAGGGCAAGCTTTGGAGCAGGATCCTGAAAACTCGCAGCCCCATGCCCCGTGCAGATTGTCAGCATCGAGGAGCCTGCGCTTGCCGTTCTGATCCCTAGAATCCTTGTAATACCTGTATACCTGGGAGAGCGCCTGCGGCCCTATGAATTCCGTATTTGAATTGACAACAGGGCATGCATCCATGCAAAGTCCGCACATTATGCAGTATGAATAAGGAAGGAATTCGTTTACCTGCTTCTTAGTCTGTCTGTAAGCATTCTGTGCAGCGTACTGCTCCTCTTTGTCATTTCTGTATAAATGCGGTTCAACGCTCGCATGCTTCTCAAAGAACTGGTCAAAGTCTGTTACAAGATCCTTGAGAATAGGATGTCCGCGCATAGGCTCTATCGTTATGCTTTTATTCTCATCAAGCTGGGAGAGCAGGTTGGTCTCGCATGCAAGTATCGGCTTGCCGTTTGCAACCATTCCGCATGAACCGCATATGCCCATCCTGCAGCTGTATCTCATCGAAAGCGTATTGTCATGCCTGCTCTTTATCTTCAGCAGCGTATCGAGAACTGTTGCTAACTTGTCCTCATAAACCTTGTAATTATACTCATCAAATCTCTTCGTCTCAGGATTGAAACGTTTTATCTTTACATTAACCTGCTCCGCTCCCTTCGGCCTATTCCCTCTCTCGGAATCAAGGCCCATACTCACCTTCTGCCCTTCAATCAGAGGCATCCTCTCTTCAGGTTCCCTTCCGTGAGCGTATATCTCTACAGAGCCAACTATTCCGAAGATTATCATCCACACAGCTGCCAATCCGAGCATCAATGTCTCGTAAGGCAGATGCTCAACAGCAGTTATCAAGTATAAGAAGAGAAAGAGCGGAACTAGGACCATTCCTGCATAAAGAAAGACCATGAATCTCGAATCCCTGCTCATATAATTACCACCAGTGCAAATACTGCAAAGAGTGCATACCACACTATTATCAATACTGGTCCTGCAGTCTTGATCAATCCATACCAGCGCTTCATCCTTACTTCGGAGTTAAGGAAGGACTCGTTTAGCCTTCCGAAAACTATGCCCTTTGTGGTTATTATGCCGAATGCCTTGTATACTGAGTAAAGTTCAATGCCGAAGAGAAGCCAGACGATCCCTATCAGTATCTTTGCAGCTGTCATCCAGATATTGGAACTTGATAGTATCGCATAAAGCGTAACGATCCCTGTTATTATTGTCAAGAAAGCAAGGATTCTGTATGAGAGTATGTGGGCAAGTCCCTCTCTGTCAAAATGGGCAAGCCTAAGCACATTCCTTTGTCTTCCTCTTGTATCATACGTAGATTTGATCTCCATTAATACTTCCTCTCTTGAGGCTGCCACTTTGTAATCTTAACAGGAGAATAGCTTATGCTTATGCCTTTGCCTTTCTTCACAGCTATTGTGTGTTTCAGCCACCTTTTATCATCTCTCTTAGGATATTCCACCATTGCATGAGCTCCTCTGCTCTCCTGTCTTCGTAATGCTCCTTCGACCACAACTGCGGCAAGCTCTACGAGATTGCCTGTCTCAAGCGCATCGCGCAGGTTTGTGTTGAAGACGCTTGACTTATCATTCACAACTATGCTATCGCACTCCTTCCTAAGCTTCTCTATGCCTTTCTTCGCCTTCTTAAGTTCATTGGTCTTCCTGTAAACATAAACAAGGGAATCCATGAGGTGATTCAATTCCTTCCTTATCTCATAAGGATCGCTTCCTGTCTTCCTGTCAAGAAGCTCTGTTATCCTCATCTCCTCTTCCTCAGCCTGCATGTGCAGTGCCTTTGCATCATTACTGCGCGCGGACATAGCGTTCTTTGCAGCTTCAATCCCTGCTATCCTGCCCCATACAGAACACTGGCTCAAAGAGTTGCTTCCGAGCCTGTTAGCTCCATGTACGCTGACGCATCCACACTCTCCTACTGCCCATATGCCATCCGCATGCTTCTTTCCATTAAGCATCGCATGCCCATTGATGTCTGTGTTTATGCCACCCATAGTGAAATGTGCCACAGGCCTTACAGGTATCTGCTCCTTTGAAGGATCTATCCCAAGCATCTTTATCGTTATATCCTTTATCATTGGCAATCTTTCGTCTATCTTTGCCTTGTCAAGATGCCTTAGATCAAGCCACACGTGCTCAAGCCCTGATTCTTCATGCAACACCCCCTTACCCTTTCCTATCTCTGTCATTATCGCCCTTGATATTATGTCTCTCGGTGCGAGTTCCATGTGGCTCTTTGCATAATCCTCCATGAACCTCCTTCCATCAGAGTTCCTGAGATATCCTCCCTCCCCGCGTGCAGCCTCTGTTATAAGTATGCCGCTTGGAATGAGTCCTGTAGGATGGAACTGCACGAACTCCATGTCCTTCAATGACAATCCTGCCCTGTACGCGAGGGCTATGCCGTCTCCTGTAGTCGAGTGTGAGGTGGTTGTAAAGCCGTATATCTTTGAGAAACCCCCTGTAGCTATTATTATGGACTTTGCCTCGATGAGCTTCATCTCCCGAGTAGCAAGATCTATCATGAATATGCCTGCGGCTCTTCCCTTATTCATCAGTATCGCAGTAGCGAAGTTCTCGTGGAATATATCTACATTCTTCAGCTGCAGAGTGTAATCGTAAAGTGCGCGCATCATGAAGAAACCGGTCTTATCGGCAGCAAATACGGTTCTTGGTATGCTCATGCCTCCGAATGCACGCTGTTGTATTATCGCGTCATCGCCTCTGTTCCAAGGCACGCCGATGTGTTCGAAGAACTTTATCTCCTTAGGCGCATTCCTTACGAGAAGCTCAACAGCATCCTGGTCTGCCAGATAATCAGATCCCTTTACTGTGTCATATGCGTGAAGACTCTCCGAATCTCCCTTCCCATGATAGAGGACCCCTGAGATTCCGCCTTCTGCAGATACAGAATGGCTCCTCATCGCGTGCATTTTGGATATGACCGCTACTCTCAACCTGCCCTTGGAGTGATGGCTGGCATGTATTGCCGATGTGAATCCACCTATGCCACTACCAAGAATCGCAATGTCATATCTGAGTATCTCCATCCAATTACAATAATGATTGACTCTAAAACAATAAAAAGATTGACTTACTGCATTGTATGTCAATCTGCGTCTTGGGTGAATGCAGATTATTAAACTTACTCGTTGAATTATTATCATTAAAAATCATCTGCTGGTTGGCATGGAAGACGAAGAGTTCTATGATTTTGAAGAGAAGGTATTCGAAGAGCTTGAAGGCAAGATGTCGGACATATATGGGGAAGCGTCTCTTTACAGTGCGATAGAAAAGATAGCCAAGACCTTCAACCCATCCTCAGATCAGGAAATAATAGCAAGGATAGCAAAGGATACGCATGATTTTTATCCTATAAACGACTACCTTCATGATGAGCAGGTAGAAGACATAATGATTAACAGCACAGATAATATATTCATAAACAAGGGTTCGGAGGGAGAGATGAAGGTTCCTGAGAAAGTAAAGACACCTCAGGAACTGGTAAGGTTCGTAAAGAAGTTAAATATGTATGCCACTGCGAATGATGCAAACAAGCACATATACGACATTCACCTGCCTAATGGTTCAAGGGCAAACGTGGTAAAATCGCCACGCGGTGCCAGCGTTACGATAAGAAATTTCAAGAAGCATGCATTCAGCGTGATAGACCTGATAAACTTCGGCGAGCTTAACTATAATATGGCGGCAAGGATATGGCTTTACTCCGAGGGATTAAAGGTAAGGCCTGCAAACCTGCTCCTCGGCGGGACTCCTGGAAGCGGAAAAACCACTCTGCTTAACGCCATGTTCAGCTTCTTCAGGCCTGAAGAGAGAGTGGTAGTGATAGAGGACACATATGAACTCAATACTGAGACGCAGGAGAACTGCGTAAGGCTGGAGACAAACCTCGACCTGACTCTTGAGGATCTCCTGAAGAACGTTCTCAGGATGAGGCCTGACATGATTATCATCGGGGAGGTAAGAGGGGCAGAAGCAAAGGACCTGATATCCGCAATGACTATAGGAAAGATAGTCTTTGGAACTATACACGCAAGCACTACAAGAGATATAGTAAACAGGCTGGAGCAGCCTCCGATGAGCATAAGCAGCAGTGCGATAACTCTTATAGACGCGTTGATGGTGATATCCCAGATTGCAGGAGACAAGGGCTTTGAAAGGAGGATTACCCAGATATCTGAGGTATCCGGAATAGAGACAAAGGTACTGCTATCGGATTTATATCTATATGATTACAGGACACATAAGGGCTCAGCTATTCTGCCTAGCATAACCTATAGGGATACGCTTGCAAGGTTGTCAGGATTCACACCTAACGAGATAATAGCAGAGGAGAACAGAAGGGCAAAGATACTAGAGACTCTCAACAAACTTGGAGTAAGAGATCTCCGCGGCATAAACGAATTCTGCAAAGAGTACTATGATAATCCGGGCAGAGCGATGCAAAAGATAGGCCTTGGGAATATGGGAGTGCTCCAGTAAGGCGAAAAGATGAACAGATTTCTGCCTATTCTGCTCATAAGCATGCTTGCATACACTGCATACGCTACCGGAACAGTCACACTTACCGGAACGTGCCGATCCAATCTTAGCAATAACCAAAGCATAAACTTCTCCATAGCCAACAGCGGCACTGAGAGCGCATCGTCTGTCGTATTGCAATCTTACTATGCATTCTCAAATAAGCTTACAGGCACATACTCGACATCGCAGATAAGCCCTGGCCATGCTGCACTTTTCGATATAAACTCCAGCGTAGGCAACAATACAGGTTCCTTCGTATACTACTTCCTTGTAACATATCAGCAAGGCACACAGATATTCACCGTAGCGTTTCCATGCGTAGTCCAGAACCATGGCACGCATCCTGCACTCATAGGCATAAACAACGTAACTGTCAATGACATAAACTCGACAACAGCAAAGGTCAACGGGAGCATCTACAGCTTCTCCTCAAATACCATAAACGGTAACATCACCCTGATACTTCCTCCTGAACTTGAAAGGAACGGGAGCAGAATATCGGGTTTTGCTGTAAATCCCTATCAGTACCACAACTTTACGCTCTATGCAAACCTTCCCAGCCAGAACAATACCTACTCAGGTGCAGTAGCTTTGGAATACTCTTCAAACGGCACTACCTACTCTTCAGTCTATATAATAAAAATTATTCCATACTCTGCAGGCCAGAATCAGCTGAAAGGCTATCTGGTGCAGGCAGCGATAATAATAGTAATAGTAATAATACTCCTGCTTGTATTAAGGCAGCGCATCCTTAGGAAGAAAAGAGCTGTTCAGGAATAGTTCCTCAGAAGGTAGAAACTCATGTTGCTTGCCGCTCCGCTTATGCTCCTTGTCGCAAGTACGCTTGTATTGTACGATTTCAGATAAGCAGGGCATGTGGTATTGTCATAAGGAGGAACGAGGCACCAGTAACCATAATCCAATACGAAACACCTGTAGCTCTTTGTGAAATTGGTGAAGTTGCTGCTGTCAGACTGGAGGTAGCCTATCTGAGCTGCGGCTCTACCATTCTCATACCACATATCTGGAGTGAAGCTGAAGACAAGGCAGTTGCTAGGGACTGCACTGTAATTGCTGTTTATGAAATTGCTTGCAGGCAGTATGACACTCTGCTGCGGTGCACTTGAAGGAGGCATTGTGACAATGGGGAAGAACTGTGCGAATATGAAAAGTATCACTATGAAGAATGCAGCATAAGGTATTGCAATTAATGCATTACGCCTATTCAAAAGCGAATGGTTGCGCTTCCTCTTAGCCGCTCTACTTCCTATCATTGCCAACAAACCCGATATCTCAACTATGCCTATGGCAGAGAGTATGACAAGCTGGGGATGCAATTGCAGCATCATTCTTGAATCGACTCCGTAAGTTGCAGCTCCTGCATAGAAAAACGCGTAGAAGAAAAAGTATGCCAGGAACCATAATCCCAATGCAAGTACAATTGACATGTTCTTCCTATCATTTATGGATGTAGCAATAGCAACAGCTGTGCCTATCGCAGCAAGAAGCGTTATCTCTGCAGGGAAAGCTGCAGGATAATAGCCTTTTGTATCAAAAGCCCCAAACAGATAATTCACATTTATCGGTGCATTTGTCTCAAAGCTTGCCAGTGAGAAAAGACCGCTCTTCCCCTGCCCGAACTGCGGGTTGGAGAGCTGCCCTGAGATGTAATAAGCCTGAGGAACGAGAAGTATTGCGAAGAGAAGTATGTAAAGCAGAGAGAGTTCATCCTTATTTATCAGCTCCTTAAGCCACCTTATGCTACTGTCAAAGTTCTTCCTTATGGAAGAATCCCCATATGTGAAGTATAAAATCACGAACAGAGGTATTAGGAGCGCTCCCTCGGTCCTAATATAGACTGCTATCCCGAGAGAGAATAGGAATGGGAGCAGTGTAGAACTCCTCTTATTCTCCATAAACACTATAAAGAAGAAAAATGCAAGAGTTGCAAAAGATGCAAGTGCAAGATCAGGTACGGCTTGGGCTCGGGACCATATTATTAATTCCGGCATTACCGACATGGCAAGCGCGGATAGTATGCCCGTCCTTTCCCCTTTCATCATAGAGCCTAGGAGAAAGGTAAACACAATCAGTAACGCACCTATGAGCAGTTGCATGCCATAAGCTGTAGCCGTTCCTATTCCGAATACTCCAAAAGCGATCGCTATGTAAAATGACCATTCTACAGGATCATGATACACTGCGCTCGTTCCGCATTGGTTAAGATATGCGCTTCCATACTGGCACCAGAGTGCGTTGCCATGCTTGAGTATATTCAGGGCTATGCCCTGGTATATGTTCTCATCGAAGTACAGCTGCTCTGCAGGATGAACGAACATGAGGAGAAACGATACGAAAAAGAGGAGTATGAGCAAAAGAGCTACAAGCGACCGTTTTGTTACCTTGCCTTTAAGTGATTTGGAAAGGTCTTTTCTGTAGACTGCGACTGCGGATAACAGCCCTATAAACAATATTATGTAAACAGAGGTGAGTGCGTAACCGATTATCTCCATAGCAACTACCGTAATACAATGCACATTTATGTAGTAACTTCTTTATAATTCTTTAAGTAGCAATAAAAGCATGCTTAAAACAGGAACGCATAAGCTCCAGAGTGCAATGGAGTACCTAATGACATACGGATGGGCAATTCTTATAATAGGGGTAGTGCTTGCTGCTCTTTACGAACTCAATGTCTTCACCCCATCGAACTACATATCTCCTATATGCACTCTTCCGGCAGGTTTTACTTGCGAAAGCAACTACCTATACAGTAATGGGCTCATAGTGCTTAACATACAGTATACTAACATCGATCCGATAGCCGTAACCCAGATAGGCTGCAATTCCAACCAGACCACTGCACACCTTTATACATATGCTACGCCAGTGGCGATGAACACCGGAGAAAACACTACCTTTGAGGTCGTGTGCTACCAGGGAAGCACCCCATTCAGCGGTCAGTTAGGCTCAATATTTGCAGGCTCGGTAGCCGTCAATTATACCGATACGCATACTGGGTTCCAGAACTTTATATACGGGAAGCTTGTCACAAAGGTAGTCCATTCTTGAAAAAGCTGAGGATATGAAAGACCAACTGGGAATGCTCCTATTCAAAGAGAAGCAGGTAAAGCTGCTAACCGCACTTATAGAAGAGAAGGAATGGCATATAGCAGACCTTGCAAAGGCAACGGGCGTAACTTATATACACACCTCTAATTTTGTAAACAGGTGCGAGCGCATGGGTATCATGGCTAGCGAGAAGCATGGAAGGATAAAGAGAGTCTTCCTTACTGAGAAAGGCATGGAGGTCGCCAAAGCCGTAACTGCCATTAGGCAAAGACTAGAATCCAATTCAAATCCTGTTCAGAAGCCCGAGCCGCAGAACGGTTCAGATCGCTGATATCATAACGCGCTTCTTCATTGAATTGAGCACATGCCCATAATCCCTGTAATGGACGAACGCAGTTACCGAAAGAGTGTAATCTCCCTTGTCTGTTGCAGGTCCAGAATATATGTCTATAGTGGCGCGTTTTTCTTCGTTAGGTGCAAGCATGCCTATTCTTACCTCTTTCTGCTTTGCCATCCCTATCTCGTCAAGATTTAGTTTCTGTGGCACCTCTACAATGACAGAGCTCATTACAGGTTCCTTTGTGAGGTTCTTTACGCTTATGAAAAGCGAGGATGAACTCCTGCCGTTAGCCCTAAGTTTATAAGGAACAAATTCGGTCTTCATTGCATAAGGCAGCTGCTTCTCCAAGTCGTCCGCAACGTTTCTCTTTCCAAACCTGTCAAATAATCCCATTTAAACACCTGTGACTAGATAACAAAATAAATATTTAATATTATGCCGTGAAGTATCAACACGTGCTTTCATGCTTTTAAGAATATATACTGACGGAGCAGCCCGAGGAAATCCCGGAAAAAGCGCTTCAGGATACTCCATTTCAGATTCACACGGCAAGCTGATATACAAGAATACGGAATACAACGGGATAGCTACTAACAATGTGGCGGAGTATAACGCTGTGATCAACGCACTGCGTAAGGTTATAGACAGATTTGGCGAGGACAATGAGATCGAGCTCTTCTCAGACAGCAAACTAATAATAAATCAGTTAAATGGAACTTATAGGGTTAAGGAGAGCAAGCTAAAAGAGCTCAATTCCGAAGCAATGGTGCTACTGAATAAGTTCAAGAGCTATTCACTGAAGAACGTGCCCAGGGAAAATCCTGGGATAGTGGCAGTAGACAAGGAGCTCAACATCTTCCTTGACAGGATATAGCAGCGCGTTATAGCTAATAAATATAAACCTGGATATCCTATATTTAAAAGTGATATTTATGGCAGCCAGTGATTCAACAGATACATCTACTACAAGCAAGCATGTCCCAAGCCAGGCAGCAAAGGAGACTTACAAAAAGGCTGGAACCCTCTTCGAGAACAATGAGTTCGAGGAGGCTATAGAACTGTATTCAAAGGCGATAAAGCAGGATCCTGAATATGCAAGCGCATACTTCAACAGGGCTCTGGCATATGCTATACTGAACAAGTATGAGAATGCACTGCGTGATGCCGAGAAGGTACTTGAGCTTGAGCCTGACAGCCACGATGCACCTTACATAATGGGTATAATTGCAGAGTACCAGAAGGATTATCAGGGAGCCAAAGAGTGGTATGAAAAAGCGCTGTCGAAGAATCCTGATTATGAACAGGCAAGAACAAGGTTGGAAGCCCTCGAGGATAAGAAGGACAAGGTTCTTGTCAATGACAGCCAGAAACAGGAAGACAATTCATCAGGTTCAAAATCCACTGTAATGGAGGAAGGACAGATAAAGAAAGTCAAGTGGCACGAATCGAAGATAAACTTCGACGACGTAGTCGGAATGAAGAAGGAGAAGAAGCTCATATATGAAAACATAGTGCTTGCAATAAAGAAGCCGGAGCTGCTCAAAGCATACGGGAAGAAGCTGGGTCTAGGCGTTATATTCTACGGTCCGCCAGGTTGCGGGAAGTGCATAAGCGCAGATAGCCGCGTACTTCTTCCTGACGGCAGATACCCTACAATAAAGGAGGTTGTTGAGAACAGGGAGCCTTATATACTTACCCTTACACCGCAGCACAAACTAGCTGTTAGGAAGGTCTCAGGATGGTGGGAGCTTGAGGGCAAGCCTTTGCTGAAGATAACTACCAACAGGAACAGGGTGCTCGAATGCACTCCTGAACACCCTCTGCTCACTAAGAAGGGAGAGTGGATAGAGGCCAGCAAGCTTGATGAAGGGGAATTTATAGGAGTTCCACGCGACATGCCTATCTTCGGATCCACAATGATGAGAGAGTGCGAGGTAAAGCTTCTTGCATACTTCATAACCGAAGGTGGACTTACGCAGGGTAAAGCTGCATTCACAAATGGTGACATAGAGGTTCTTGAAGACTTTCAATCCTCGGTAAGGCAGTTTGATTCTGTACTGCATGTAAATATCCAGTCTAAGGACGGAAGGATAATGACCATGTATGTAAACGGAAACCATACTGGCGGTCAGGAAAGAAACAAAATGCAGCAGTTCCTTGACAATACCGGTCTATCATACACCAGTTCGTATGAGAAGAAAGTTCCTGACATAGTATATATGCTCCCAAAGCATCTTCTTGCGCTCTTCCTTAATAGGCTGTTTACAGGGGATGGATGGTTTGAAGAGAAAAAACCCCAGACAGGAATTTACGGCATCAAGAGGACAAGGATCGTGGGATATTCTAGCAATTCGGAACGGCTCGTAAGAGACGTGCAGCACCTGCTTTTGCGTTTCGGCATATTATCTAACTTATATCACAAAACCGAATCAAACTGGTCACTTATCATATCAAGAAGCAGAGATGTAGATATATTCATAGATGAGATAGGAATGTTCGGCAGTAAAGCAGGAGTCTTGACTAAACGAAAGAATCATTGGGGAAAGGTTAAGAAGAAAGGGGGAAACAGGGTAGTCTACGAAGAGATAGTGAAAATAGAAAAATTGCCTGCTCCTGAATATGTATATGACCTAACAGTCGAAGATACGCATAACTTCATATCAAACGAATTCTTCGTGCATAACACCTATTTCGTTAATGCGATAGGAGGAGAGACGAAATCGAAGGTTATAATCGCAGCGATAAACGAGATAGTGGACATGTACGCAGGAAACACGGAGAAGAACATGCACGCGATATTCGAACAGGCAAGAGCAAATACTCCTGTAATCATATTCTTCGACGAACTCGATGCCCTCGGCACAAAGAGATCAGGCGGCGGAGGCGGCGAGAACCAGAGCTTCATGCGCATGGCTGTCAACCAGTTCCTCCAGGAGATGGACGGGGTGGAGAAAAATCCAGAAGGAATATTCGTAATAGGTGCAACAAACCAGCCCTGGGACATAGATCCTGCACTTAAGAGGAGCAAGAGATTCGGAGAATCCATATACATACCTCCCCCAGATTACAAGACGAGGAAGAGCGCCTTTATCTATAATACAAGAAACATGCCTCTAGGCTACATGTCCTTTGGCAGGCTTGCAAGAGCAACTATGGGTTTCTCTCAGGCAGATATAGAGGAGATATGCGACAAGGCAGCACTTATTCCTGCTGCAGAAGAGGATAGGACAGGCAAGAGGAGAAAGATACAGATGTCGGATTTCATCAGCATGATTAAGAGGAAGGGGAATTCTCTTGATGAATGGTATGCCATGATGAAGAAAGAGATAATCTCAAAGACCGAAACCCAGATAGTCGACGGTAAGAAGCAGGAGATAGTCAAGGAAGGACAGCTTTCGGCAGAGGAGAAGCGTAAATACAGTCCGTTGGTAAAGGACGTGAAGAGGAATTCCAACCCATTTTATCAAGGCATAAAGAGATTCATACGTCAATTCGCAATATACCTATTCTGACCAATTAAACATATATTTAAAATACTAGCCTGAGAATTTGTTTCATCTTAAGGGTAATAGGGTTAAGTGGTTGTTTGGCGATCAGAGAGGGAACTAGCGTTAATCTGCCTCAGGAGAAAGTCAGTCTGGAAAAGGCAGCTCTAAAAGACATAATCAGGAAAAGGTGGGAGACCGAACTTGGAACAGGAAGGCAGCAAAGCAAGGATGTAAAGGACCAGCTCGATACTCATGTCTCAAATATAAAGGGCATATTGAACAACTACGATTACGAGATATTCTGCATGCCAAACGTGATAGCCAATACAAAGACCATGTCAAGAAACGAGACTAAGGAATACCTGAAGCACATAGAAGCTCTTGCAGTAGGCTACTCTTCAGTATTCGGAAATGATCTTGCAACTCTTCTCCTTATAGGTCTAACGTGCAAATCACGAAGCGTAAGTTCCATAGCAAAATATTATGAAAGCCTCTCATCAGACATAAACAGGAAGGCGGTATATTACGATACGCTGCTCCAGAAGCACTCTGACTTCATGAGCAGGGTGAATTACGAGATAAAGATGACTGAATCGGGACTGCTGAAGTTCTTCAGGAAGAAGAAGGCCGTAAAGCTCAGAAGAATTGCAAGCAGAAGGACAAGCAGGATAAAAGTTATAGAAAAGAAAAGATCCGCTTATCGAAGCATAATTTCAAGCATGTCAAGATAGGCAGAGCAAGACCTTTTAAAAAAGTCTAATTGTAAGACCCTGGATTTATTATAACCACATTGTTAGACCCGCTATTTGTAACATATACAAAAGAGCCGCTATGCGCAAATGCTATTCCTGTCGGGATATTGAAACCATTTTTAAGCGTATCAACGACTTTGCTGGTTGTTGTATCCACTATAAATACCTCATTCGTTCCAGTATTTGCTACATAAAGATACTTGCCATCTGGAGATATGGCGTCTCCAGAAGGGTATAAAAAGTCCTTATAAGTTATGCTGCCTGAGATATCATTATTTGCAGTATTTATGAGTAATACATTATTTCCATAATAGTTTACAATGTATACATACGCTCCGTTAGGAGACATGGCTAATCCTCCAAAATATATCTGAATAGCAATATTTGTCGTAGTTATCTGGTTTGTCGCAGTATTAACCTTTATTATATTCGCGTTGCCCCCAACCCACGCCGTGGACCCCGAAGGCGAAATAGCTATGCCATCAGGATCCCCCAGATTATAACCTGATACGCTGCCTGTTCCTGCGCCGGTTGCAGTATCTATTCTTTCTATATATGGGGAACCTCCAAAATACATATTTCCAACATAGGCGTATGTTCCTGTAGGCGATATTGCTACAGATGAAGGTTGTTTGAAACTACCGCTTACTGCGCCTGTTACAGTATTTGTTGCAGTGTTTATTATCACTACATTATTGCTTCCGTAATCTGCCACATATGCGTAAGTGCTTGAC